>NZ_LT629786.1:5597931-5908927 GCF_900105675.1 Pseudomonas synxantha
GCCAAGCCCAATGCGCTGATCGGTTCGAGCACGTCCGGGCTCTTGCCGAGCGAATTCTACGAAGGTTCCACGCACCCGGAACGCTGCGTCGTCGGCCACCCGTTCAACCCGGTCTACCTGCTGCCGTTGGTGGAAGTGGTCGGCGGCAAAAACACCGCCCCCGAAGCGATCCAGGCTGCAATCAAGGTGTATGAATCCCTCGGCATGCGCCCGCTGCATGTGCGCAAGGAAGTGCCTGGGTTTATCGCTGACCGCTTGCTCGAAGCGCTGTGGCGCGAGGCGCTGCACCTGGTCAATGACGGCGTGGCGACCACCGGCGAAATCGATGACGCGATTCGCTTTGGTGCCGGCTTGCGCTGGTCGTTCATGGGCACCTTCCTCACCTACACCCTGGCGGGCGGCGATGCCGGCATGCGCCACTTCATGGCGCAGTTCGGGCCGGCGTTGCAGTTGCCGTGGACTTATCTTCCAGCGCCTGAACTGACCGACAAATTGATCGATGATGTGGTCGATGGCACCCGTGACCAATTGGGCAGCCACAGCATTTCGGCGCTGGAGCGCTATCGTGATGATTGTCTGCTGGCAGTGCTGGAGGCCGTCAAGGTTACTAAAGCCAAACACGGTATGACCTTCGCCGAATAACCCTCTCCCACATGTGATCGAGTTCATAACCGGAATTTATGCCATGCCCGCACTGACCACCTACACCACTCGCATCCGTCCCGATTGGGTGGACTATAACGGCCACCTGCGCGACGCGTTCTACCTGCTGATTTTCAGCTACGCCACCGATGCGCTGATGGACACCCTGGGCCTGGACACCGACAACCGGGACGCCAGCGGCCACTCGCTGTTCACCCTGGAGCTGCACCTGAATTACCTGCACGAAGTGAAACTCGACGCCGAGGTGCAGGTGCGCACCCAACTGATCGCCCACGACGCCAAGCGCCTGCACCTCTACCACAGCCTGTATCGAGTGGGCGAAGACCGCGAGCTGGCGGGTAACGAACAGATGTTGCTGCACGTTGACCTCGCCGGCCCGCACGCGGCGCCGTTCACTGCGGCCACGCTGGAAAAACTCACGACCATCAGCGCCGAACAGGCCGAGCTGCCAAAACCTGCCCTCCTCGGCCGCGTCATCGGTTTGCCGGTCAGGAACTGAGCAAAAAAACCCCCGGTCCAGCCGTGACTGGATCGGGGCAGAGTGCCTTGTGTGAGCCGTGCATCCCGAGGGTGACCAAACCATCAAGCTGCGTGCCTGGGATTGAGTGTGCCGAATCCTTCTAAAGGTGAGTGACCCGAAAACGACCTGTTCATAGCCATCCGAGCCATTCGTTGATTCTGCCCTTGCCGACCGGCCGGGGCCCTACCAGAATCCAAGTCAGTTCCCGCTCCCTACACCAGGATGAACGTCATGATGCACGCGGATTTGATTGACCAGGATGACCTGCTGAGCCAACTACGCTCGCTGGGTTTTGAAGTGTCCAGTGGTACCACCGCCGAGCAGGCTTGCGAGTGTGCGGTGCGCGGTTTGAGCGAGGCGCGGGCCAAAGCGCTCAAGGGTATGGTTGAAAAGATGTACAGCGGCAGTGCGACGATTTTGCCGGCGGTAAGGCAGGCGATCGACAAGCAGTTGTTGCCGGCTTTGATGCAGTTCAAACAGAATTCGGGCGCCTGACAGATCGCTATCGGGGGCAAGCCCCCTCCCACCTTTGGAATGCATTCCCCTGTGGGAGGGGGCTTGCCCCCGATGCAGGCGACCCGGTTTAAAGCCTTACACTGGCAAACGTCGATTCATTCCTGGCCTGGCTCAACGCCGACATCGGCCCCGACAACGGTGACAGCACCAACGCCTGCGGAATCGGCATCATCGCCACCTGCTGGGTGGTATTGGAGCCGACGCGTTCATCCCGCGGCGGTATGCCGAAGTATTCGCGGTAGCACTTGGAGAAGTGCGGCGTGGAGACAAACCCGCACACCGACGCCACTTCGATGATCGACATCGGCGTTTGCTTGAGCAATTGCCGCGCGCGGATCAGGCGCAGCTTGAGGTAGTAGCGCGATGGCGAACAATGCAGGTATTTCTGGAACAGCCGCTCCAACTGTCGACGCGACACGGCGACATATACCGCCAGTTCATCCAGGTCGATCGGCTCTTCCAGGTTGGCTTCCATCAGCGCGACGATTTCCTGCAGCTTCGGCTGGTTGGTGCCGAGCATGTGCTTGAGTGGCACGCGCTGGTGATCTTGTTCGTTGCGGATGCGCTCGTACACAAACATCTCGGAGATAGCCGCCGACAATTCACGCCCGTGGTCGCGGCTGATCAGGTGCAGCATCATGTCCAGCGGCGCGGTGCCACCGGAGCTGGTAAAGCGGTTGCGGTCGAGGGTGAACAGGCGTGTGCTCATGGACACCCGCGGGAAGGCTTCCTGCATCGACGCCAGGCATTCCCAGTGCACACTGCAATCAAAACCGTCGAGCAAACCCGCGCAAGCCAGCGCCCAGCTGCCAGTACACACCGCGCCGAGGCGCCGGGACTGGCGCGCCTGGCTTTGCAGCCACGACACATGTTCACGAGTGACGGTGCGTTGGATACCCACGCCGCCGCACACGATGACAATGTCCAGGGCCGGCGCTTTATGCATGGAGGCATCGGGGGTGATCTGCAGGCCATCGCTGGCCCATACCTGGTTGCCGTCGACGCTCAGGGTCGTCCAGCGATACAGCTCGCGCCCGGACAACTGGTTGGCCATGCGCAGCGGTTCCACTGCCGAAGCCAGGGAAATCAGCGTGAAATTGTCCAGCAGCAAAAAGCCGATGGATTGAGGCGCACGGTTCTGGGGTTGGGCCCCGGAGTTGAACGACGTCATCGCGGTATCTCCTCACACAAAGCGGGTGTTGGCCTCAGGCGAGGCTCTTGTTATGGCGGTCGTCCTCAGGAAGGCGACGCTTTGAATTGATAGAGCAAATGCCATGCCTAAATTGGATGGCTATTCAATAACTCCTGAAAACGACCTGTTGACGCGTCTATATAAGCCCGCGCCTGGAGTGCCCGGCAGGTCGCATAACGAGTGATGTTCAAGGGGTGTGAGCAGATCGGTAGCACTTGTGGGAAGGCGCTTTGCGAGCGTAGGAGAAGTCTGTCACCCAAAGCACATTGCACGGGTGATCGTGTAGGAATAGTTCGGAAGCTACTTATCTATTTGCGACGCGCTAAAAGGTGGCGTTTTTGGTTGGAATGTTCACTTTTTGAGCAGTGTTGGCTGGACCACCGCTATCGGGGGCAAGCCCCCTCCCACCTTTGGACCCTGTTCACAGATCAAAATGTGGGAGGGGGCTTGCCCCCGATGCAGGCGACTCGGTCTCAACACTCGACAGCACTCACTGCCAACCCGCCCCGCGAAGTCTCTTTGTACTTGTCATGCATATCCGCGCCGGTATCGCGCATGGTGCGGATCACCCGGTCCAGCGAGATGAAGTGCTGGCCGTCGCCACGCAGGGCCATTTGCGCCGCGTTGATTGCCTTGACCGCCGCAATTGCATTGCGCTCGATGCACGGCACCTGCACCAGCCCACCCACCGGGTCGCAGGTCAGGCCGAGGTTGTGTTCCAGGCCAATTTCAGCAGCGTTGCACACCTGCTCCGGCGTGGCGCCAAGAATCTCGGCCAAGCCGGCCGCGGCCATGGCGCAGGCTGAACCGACCTCGCCCTGGCAGCCAACTTCAGCCCCGGAGATCGAGGCGTTCTTCTTGCACAGAATGCCCACCGCTGCGGCGCCGAGCATATAGTCGACCACGTTGGCTTCGGTGACTTCCTCACTGAATTTCATGAAGTAATGCAGCACCGCCGGAATGATCCCCGCCGCACCATTGGTCGGTGCCGTGACCATGCGCCCGCCGGCAGCGTTCTCTTCGTTGACCGCCAAGGCGAACAGGTTCACCCATTCCATGGCGCTCAAAGTCGAGCCGATCACATTGGGTTTGCCCAGTTCCTGCAAGCTGCGGTGCAACTTGGCCGCGCGGCGGCGCACGTTCAAGCCGCCGGGCAGGATGCCTTCGTGCTTGAGACCCTGCTCCACGCAATCCTGCATGGCGCGCCAGAGCTTCATCAGGCCACTGCGGATTTCCTCTTCGGAACGCCAGGTTTTTTCATTCGCCAGCATCAGCTCGGCGACGCGCAGGTTATGGGTCTTGCACAGCTGCAACAGCTCCACGGCGCTGGAGAAATCGTAGGGCAGTTCGGTGCGGTCCATGTCCGCCACTCCGCTCTGGGCCTGGGCCTCATCCACCACAAACCCACCGCCGACCGAATAGTAGGTATCACGGTGCAGTTCGCCATCATCGCCCCATACCACCAGGGTCATGGCATTGGGATGAAACGGCAGGTTTTCGTCGAGCAGGCGCATGTCCCGCGCCCATACGAAAGGCACCGGCAGGCGACCGTCGAGCAGCAGAGTGTCGGTTTCGCGCAGGGTGTGGATGCGCACGCCGATCTGTGATGGGTCGATTGCGTCGGGCCACTCGCCCATCAGGCCCATGATGGTTGCGGTGTCGCTGCCATGGCCGATGCCGGTGGCCGACAGCGAGCCGTAGAGCTGAACTTCGACGCGCCGCACCTGTTCCAACACGTCACGTTCACGCAACGCCTGGACGAACAACGCCGCGGCGCGCATGGGGCCGACGGTGTGAGAACTCGAAGGCCCGATGCCGATCTTGAACAGGTCGAAAACACTGATAGCCATTGCGGTAGAACTCCTCGATAAGCACGGCCAGGCTTGAACGAGGTGCTACGCTCAGATCGCCCAGATGGCGGCATCATCAAGCTTTTGTCGCCGCTCACGGCGTCTCACACCGACGCATCCATGCTCACCAGCGTCGCTCGCGTGCGAACGCCTGTTTCGGCCGTTTTTTGCGGTGCAGAGGGGTAAAAACAGCGGTTTCACCTTCGGAAAAACCTGTAAGCGACGTCATCGGTACTGGATGCGACCCTCCCTGTACTGGATACGACGCCCCCTGTAGGCGTCAGATTTTCACTGGTACATGATCAGTTCCGACTCGTTTGCAAGGCACCGTGCCAGAGCTGTTGTCGCACGCTCCAACCGCAACACTTATAAAGCGCGGCAAATGCCGCCAGAAAAAACACAGGAGTCTAGCCTTATGAAAGCTTCACCCTCGTTGTTGTTGGCCGCCATGTTGAGTCTGCCAGCCCTGGCAAACGCTGCAGAACCGGAACAGTGCAAGACCGTCAACTTCTCCGATGTCGGCTGGACCGACATCACCGTCACTACCGCGACCACCAGCGAAATCCTCAAGGGCCTGGGCTACAAGCCGCGCACCACGATGATTTCGGTACCAGTGACCTACAAGTCCCTGGCCGACGGCAAGAACATGGATATCTTCCTCGGCAACTGGATGCCGACCATGGAAAACGACATCAAGCAGTATCGTGATGCCGGCACCGTGGAAACCGTACGCGCCAACCTGGAGAACGCCAAGTACACCCTGGCGGTGCCCGAGGCGCTGTACGACAAAGGCCTGAAAGACTTCGCCGACATTGCCAAATTCAAGGACGAGCTGGGCGGCAAGATCTACGGGATCGAGCCGGGTAACGACGGCAACCGCACTATCCAGACCCTTATCGACAAAGACGCCTTCGGTCTCAAGACCGCAGGGTTCAAAGTGGTCGAGTCCAGCGAAGCCGGCATGCTCTCCCAGGTCGAACGCGCCTCCAAGCGCAACCAGGCCATCGTGTTCCTCGGCTGGGAACCGCACCCGATGAACACCCGCTTCAAGATGAAGTACCTGACCGGAGGGGACGACTCGTTCGGCCCCAACTACGGCCAGGCCACCATCTACACCAATACCCGCAAGGGCTACACCCAGGAATGCAGCAACGTCGGCCAGTTGCTGAAGAACCTGGTGTTCACCCTGAACATGGAAAGCACGCTGATGGGCAATGTGCTGGACGACAAAATGAAGCCCGACGCCGCCGCCAAGGCGTGGCTGAAAAAGAACCCCCAAGTGCTCGACACCTGGCTTGCAGGCGTCAACACCGTCGATGGCAAACCAGGGCTGGAGGCCGTCAAAGCCTACCTGGACAAGTAACCACTATCCCGGGCCGTTAAGCCGGTCCGGGATGTTTCCCCCCTTCGCATGTGGACATTCACTACCATGCTGACTGAACAGAAAATCCCACTAGGCCAGTACATCGCTGCCTTCGTCGAATGGTTGACCCAGAACGGTGCCAACTACTTCGATGCAATCGCATCGACACTGGAAACGATGATCCACGGCGTGACGTTTGCGCTGACCTGGTTCAATCCGCTGGCATTGATCGGTCTGATTGCGCTGCTGGCTCACTTTATCCAACGTAAATGGGGCCTGACGGTCTTCGTCATCGCCTCCTTCCTGCTGATCCTGAACCTTGGGTACTGGCAGGAAACCATGGAAACCCTCGCCCAGGTGCTGTTCGCCACCCTGGTCTGCGTGGTCATCGGTGTGCCGCTGGGCATTGTTGCCGCGCACAAGCCGATGTTCTACACCATGATGCGGCCGGTACTCGATCTGATGCAGACCGTACCGACCTTCGTCTACCTCATCCCTACCCTGACCCTCTTCGGGCTGGGTGTGGTGCCTGGGCTGATTTCCACGGTGGTGTTCGCGATTGCCGCGCCGATCCGCCTGACCTACCTGGGTATCCGCGATGTACCGCAAGAGCTGATGGACGCCGGCAAGGCCTTTGGCTGTTCGCGCCGCCAGCTGCTCTCGCGTATTGAACTGCCCCACGCCATGCCGAGCATCGCCGCCGGCATTACCCAATGCATCATGCTGTCGTTGTCGATGGTGGTGATTGCCGCACTGGTGGGTGCCGACGGCCTCGGCAAGCCGGTGGTCAATGCACTCAACACGGCCGATATCGCCCTGGGCTTTGAAGCGGGCCTGGCCATCGTGCTGCTCGCCATCATGCTCGACCGTATCTGCAAACAACCCGACGCTAAAGTAGGGGGTGATGCATGAGCATTATCCGATTCGACAAAGTCGACGTGATCTTCTCCAAAGACCCACGCGAGGCGCTCAAGCTGCTGGACCAGGGCATGAGCCGTAACGAAATCCTGAAAAAGACCGGGCAGATTGTCGGCGTCGAAAACGCCAGCCTGGATATCGAGAAAGGCGAGATCTGTGTGCTGATGGGCCTGTCGGGCTCCGGCAAGTCGAGCCTGCTGCGCTGCATCAACGGCCTCAACACCGTGAGCCGTGGCCAACTGTTTGTGGAGCATGAAGGACGCCAGATCGACATCGCCTCCTGCACCCCGGCCGAGCTGAAAATGATGCGCACCAAGCGCATCGCCATGGTGTTCCAGAAGTTTGCCCTGATGCCCTGGCTGACGGTGCGCGAGAACATCAGCTTCGGCCTGGAAATGCAGGGTCGCCCGGAAAAAGAACGGCGCACCCTGGTGGATGAAAAGCTCGAACTGGTGGGCTTGAGCCAATGGCGCAACAAGAAGCCCGATGAGCTGTCCGGCGGCATGCAGCAGCGTGTCGGCCTGGCCCGCGCGTTGGCGATGGACGCCGATATCCTGCTGATGGACGAACCCTTCTCGGCCCTCGACCCACTGATTCGCCAGGGTCTGCAAGATGAACTGCTGGAACTGCAACGCAAGCTGAGCAAGACCATTGTGTTCGTCAGTCACGACCTCGATGAAGCGCTCAAGCTCGGCAGCCGGATCGCGATCATGAAAGACGGCAAGATCATCCAGTACAGCGTGCCGGAAGAAATCGTGCTGAACCCGGCGGACGACTATGTGCGCACCTTCGTCGCCCACACCAACCCGCTGAATGTACTGTGCGGGCGCAGCCTGATGCGCACCCTGGATAACTGCACGCGGGTCAATGGTTCGGTGTGCCTGGATCCGGGCGGTGACTCATGGCTGGACCTGGCTGAAGGCAATACCATCCAGGGCGCACGCCAGAACGGCGTGGTGATGAATTTGCAGAACTGGGCACCGGGGCAAGCGGTGGAAGATTTGGGCCGGGTCCCAACCCTGGTGGACTCCAATATCGGCATGCGCGATGCGTTGCAGATCCGCTATCAAACGGGGAACAAGCTGGTGCTGCATGACAACAACAAGGTGGTGGGGATCCTGGGCGACAGTGAGCTCTACCACGCCCTCCTAGGCAAAAATCTGGGCTGACAAACACTGCAAAACAACTGAAGAAACTGGGTCAATGTAGGAGGGGGCTTGCCCCCGATAGCGGTGTATCAGTAACAGATGTACTGACTGACACACTGCAATCGGGGGCAAGCCCCCTCCCACATTTGGACCCAGTGGTATCAGCAAGGACACCACTGGCTTTCAACTATCAGCTATAGACCCGGCCAAGGAGCTGCCGATGGCTTTCGAACTGATCGAGCACATCCCGGGTAATCTGTTCCTGGGTGAAGCCCATCAGGTCATATTCCTGCGGCCCGTTGTGCAGGTACACCTCGGCACGGTAGTAACGGGTGCGTTCTTCTTCAGGCAGGTCAGCCGGCGCCGCCGAGTAACCATCCAGGCTCACCTCGTAGACAAACGGGTTGCCCTCTTGCATCTCGATACGCACGCCGATGCAGCGCTTGGATTTGCCCAGCAAGGTCTGCACCTCCAAGCCTTGCTCACGCAGCGCAACCGCCGCTTCTTCCAGCGCCGGCGTTACGTGCTTGTCCATAAAGCGCTGCACGGTGGCCTGGCTCGGTTGCAGGTCCAGGGCGGTCAAGCGCTCGCTGAAACCACGGCGGCCACGCTCAGCCAGTTGCGCCTGTTCCAGTTCTGTCGCCACATCCTGGCGCATGGCCTTGTGCAAACCGAACATAAACAAGATCAGCACCACCGAAAACGGCAGCCCCGCCAGCACGACCATGGTTTGCATGGCTTCGAAGTTACCGGCAAACAGCAGGCCGATGGTCACCAGGGTGATCACCACCGACCAGAAGATCCGCAACCAGTGCGGCGCATCTTCATCCACATTGCCGCCTTTGCAGGACAGGTTGGCCATCATCACCGCGCCGGAATCCGCCGGGGTCAGGAACAGCACAAAGCCTACGAAGATCGACACGCCGATGACGACTTTCGACGCAGGGTAATGCTCAAGCAGTTGGTAGATGGCCATGGACGGTTGTTCCAGCGCCGTCTTGCCCAACTCCACGGCACCATGGTTCAACACCAGGTCCAGCGCCGAGTTACCGAAGATCGACAGCCATGCCAGGGTAAAGCCCAGCGGGATCAGCAAGACGCCGGCCACCAGCTCACGCACGGTACGACCACGGGAAATACGTGCGATGAACATGCCGACGAATGGCGCCCAGGAAATCCACCAGGCCCAGTAGAACAGGGTCCACAGGCCCATCCAGCGTTCGGTCTTGGCACCGTCGCCTTCATATACATACAGGTCGAAGGTTTTCAGCACGATGCCGTTGAGGTAATCACCGGTGTTCTGCACCAGCCCGTTGAGCAGGTGCAGGGTCGGGCCGAACAGCAGCACGAAGATCAGCAAGCCGCTGAACAGCACAATGTTCAGGTTGGACAGGCGGCGAATGCCGTTTTCCACACCCGACACAGCGGCGATGGTGGCCACGGTGCTCATCACGATGATCACGATCAGAAGGTTGGTGTTGCTGTGCTCCATGCCAAACAGGTTTTCCAGCCCCGACGACACCTGCATCGAGCCGATCCCCAGGTTGGTCACCAGGCCCAGCAGGGTCACGAACATGCCGAAACCGTCTACCGCGTGGCCCGCCGCGCCCTTCACCCAACGCTCGCCCACCAGTGGGTACAGCGCCGAACGCAAGGCCAGCGGCTGGTTGTGACGGTAGGCAAAGTACGCTACGGCCAAGCCGACCAGTGCATAGATCGCCCAGCCGTGCAGGCCCCAGTGCAGGAAGGTCAGTTGCAGCGCCTGACGGGCCGCACCATTACTGGCCGCAGCGCCCTCGGGCGGGTTGAAGTAATGATCCAACGGCTCGGACGCACCGAAATACAACAGCGAAATACCGATGCCCGACGAGAACAACATGCCCGCCCAGGCGCCGTAACTGAAGTCCGGGGTGTCGTCTTTACTACCCAGTTTCAATTTTCCATAGGACGAAAACGCCAGGCCGACCACAAACACCAGGTAGGCGGCGATGACCACCATGTAGTACCAGCCAAAGCTTTTGGAAAGCCAGGCCTGGGAGACGCCGAGCATGCGCCCGGCCTCCTGCGGGGCGATGATCAGGATGGCGGTCAACAACAGAATCAGCGCGGTGGAGGTGTAGAACACCCAACCGTTGACCCGAACCTTTTCCGGCGGGGTCTTTATAAGAGAGGCAGAACTCATGGCGCAGATGCTCCAGGCAGTGCGAGAGAGAAACACAAGGCAGCGGTTATCCCGGGACATCGATTTTTCGGCAGTCGACGGACGGGTGTTATAAAGACACCCCGAAAATTCTTGAGCCGCCGAAGCGGTGATCAGGCTCTGAAATGGCCTGTTTCAAGGGTTTTTGCAGGTGTCAGCGGTTGCGGCCAGCAGGTAGGAAACATCTGTAGGTAGCGACCATTTGTCGCAGATCTTATTCTTTGTTGATTGAACGTTCAATCAAAACAAAATAGACTGGCCCTCAAGCCGACGGACGTTCTTCGTCCATCGGCAGGCCTAAGGAGAGGTGCTACATGCCCAAGGTCGGTATGCAACCCATACGCCGCCAGCAGTTGATCGAAGCCACATTGACGGCCATCGATCAGGTCGGGATGGGAGATGCCAGCATTGCGCTGATTGCGCGTCTGGCCGGCGTCTCGAACGGCATCATCAGTCACTACTTTCAGGACAAGAACGGCCTGATCGCAGCGACCATGCGCTACTTGATGAATGCGCTGATCGAGAACGTCCAGGAACGTCGGCGCACCTTGAAGGATGACAGCCCACGGGCACACCTTCAGGTGATCATCGAAGGCAACTTCGACGCCAGCCAGGTCAACGGCCCGGCAATGAAAACCTGGCTGGCCTTCTGGGCCACCAGCATGCACCACCCGTCATTGCACAGGTTGCAGCGGATCAACGATCACCGCTTGTATTCCAACCTGTGCTGCCAGTTCCGCCGTGCGATGCCGTTGTCCGAGGCTCGCAGCGCAGCCCGCGGCCTGGCGGCGTTGATCGACGGTTTATGGTTGCGCGGCGCCCTGTCGGGAGACGCTTTCGACACGGAGCAGGCGCAACGGATCGCTTACGAATACATGGATTTCCAATTGGCCAAGCAGGTGAGTTAGAGCACTTATAAACGCTCAACCCCTGAACGTCCGCCGCTCAGTGTTGCCACAACCCCATGGCCCACTGTTCGGCGGGTAACGCCAACCACTTATGCACTTGCGAGGACTTTATGGCCCGTTTCGACCTGCAAAAACTCTACATTGACGGCGGCTACAGCGACGCTGGCAGCGATGCCACCTTCGAAGCCATCAACCCGGCTAACGGTGAAGTTCTCGCCCAAGTGCAACGCGCCACGAAAGAAGACGTCGAGCGTGCCGTAGCCAGCGCTGAAAAAGGCCAGAAGGTCTGGGCTGCCATGACCGCCATGGAGCGTTCGCGCATCCTGCGTCGTGCTGTCGACATCCTGCGCGAGCGTAACGATGAGCTGGCCGCCCTGGAAACCCTGGACACCGGTAAAGCCTTCTCCGAAACCAAGTATGTCGACATCGTCACCGGCGCCGACGTGCTGGAATACTACGCCGGCCTGGTGCCCGCCATCGAAGGCGAGCAGATCCCGCTGCGCGATACCTCGTTCGTCTACACCCGCCGCGAGCCGCTGGGCGTGGTCGCCGGTATCGGCGCATGGAACTACCCGATCCAGATCGCCCTGTGGAAATCCGCCCCGGCCCTGGCCGCCGGTAACGCGATGATCTTCAAGCCAAGCGAAGTCACTTCGCTGACCACCCTGAAACTGGCCGAGATCTACACCGAAGCTGGCGTTCCAGCAGGCGTGTTCAACGTCTTGACCGGCAGCGGTCGTGAAGTCGGCACCTGGCTGACCGAGCACCCGCGCATCGAGAAAGTCTCGTTCACCGGCGGCACCGACACCGGCAAGAAGGTAATGGCCAGCGCTTCGAGCTCCTCGCTCAAGGAAGTGACCATGGAACTGGGCGGCAAGTCGCCGCTGATCGTGTTCGAAGATGCCGACCTGGATCGCGCCGCCGACATCGCGATGATGGCCAACTTCTACAGCTCCGGCCAGGTCTGCACCAACGGCACCCGTGTGTTCGTGCCTAAGCACCTGCAGGCTGCGTTTGAAGCCAAGATCCTTGAACGCGTTGCGCGCATCCGTGTGGGTGACCCGCAGGACGACAACACCAACTTCGGCCCGCTGGTCAGCTTCGCCCACATGGAAAGCGTGCTGGGCTATATCGCCAAAGGTAAGGAAGAAGGCGCCCGCCTGCTGTGCGGCGGCGACCGCCTGACCGATGGCGATTTCGCCAAGGGCGCCTTCGTAGCCCCGACCGTGTTCACCGACTGCACCGACGAGATGACCATCGTCCGTGAAGAAATCTTCGGCCCGGTGATGAGCATCCTCACCTATGAAACTGAAGAAGAAGTGATCCGCCGCGCCAACGACACCGACTTCGGCCTGGCTGCGGGCCTTGTGACCAAGGACCTGAACCGCGCCCACCGCGTGATTCATCAGTTGGAAGCCGGTATTTGCTGGATCAACGCCTGGGGCGAGTCCGACGCCAAGATGCCGGTCGGTGGCTACAAGCAATCCGGTGTGGGCCGTGAGAACGGCATCAGCTCGCTGAACAATTTCACCCGCATCAAATCGGTACAGGTTGAGCTGGGCGACTACGCCTCGGTGTTCTAAGAGCCGAGCCTTGTAGTGCCTTTGAGGCCGCCATCGGGGGCAAGCCCCCTCCCACCTTTGACTGTGTGAACCCGATCAAATGTGGGAGGGGGCTTGCCCCCGATGAGGCCTGACCTGACTAGACTTCAAAGAGGGTGCATCCAATGTCCCAAGAATACGATTACATCATTGTGGGTGCCGGCTCCGCCGGTAACACCCTGGCGACCCGTCTGACCGAAGACGAAGGCGTCACCGTTTTGCTGCTGGAGGCCGGTGGCCCCGACTACCGCCTCGACTTCCGTACCCAGATGCCAGCCGCCCTGGCCTTTCCGCTGCAGGGCCGCCGCTACAACTGGGCCTATGAAACCGATCCAGAGCCACACATGGACGGTCGTCGAATGGAATGCGGCCGCGGCAAGGGCCTGGGTGGCTCGTCGCTGATCAACGGCATGTGCTACATCCGTGGCAACGCCATGGACTACGACAACTGGGCGAAACTGCCGGGCCTGGAAGACTGGACCTACCTCGACTGCCTGCCGTATTTCCGCAAGGCCGAGACCCGTGACATCGGGCCCAACGATTACCACGGTGGCGAAGGCCCGGTCAGCGTGACCACGCCGAAAGCGGGTAACAACCCGCTGTTCCACGCTATGGTCGAAGCCGGCGTACAAGCCGGCTACCCGCGTACCGAAGACTTGAACGGTTACCAGCAAGAAGGCTTCGGCCCGATGGACCGTACCGTCACGCCGAACGGCCGTCGCGCCAGCACCGCACGCGGTTACCTGGACACGGCTAAAAAGCGTTCGACCCTGACCATCGTCACCCACGCCCTCACCGACAAAGTGTTGTTCGAGGGCAAGCGAGCCGTAGGCGTGCGCTACCTGATCGGCGCCGCCGAAGAGCGCGTCGAAGCTCGTGCGCGTAAAGAAGTGCTGGTGTGCAGCGGCGCAATCGCTTCGCCGCAACTGCTGCAACGCTCCGGCGTCGGCCCCGCCAAACTGTTGGAAAGCCTCGACATCCCGGTGGTCCACGACCTGCCAGGCGTCGGCGAAAACCTGCAGGACCACCTTGAGCTGTACCTGCAATATGCGTGCACCCAGCCGGTGTCGCTGTACCCATCATTGCTCTGGTACAACCAGCCTGCGATTGGTGCCGAATGGCTGTTCAACGGCACCGGCATCGGCGCCAGCAACCAGTTCGAAGCCGGCGGCTTTATCCGTTCGCGTCCGGAATTCGAATGGCCGAACATCCAGTACCACTTCCTGCCGGTGGCGATTAACTACAACGGCAGCAACGGTGTGAAAGAGCACGGTTTCCAGGCACACATGGGCTCCATGCGTTCGCCTAGCCGTGGCCGCGTGCAATTGAAGTCGAAGAACCCACGGGACTACCCGAGCATCCTCTTCAACTACATGGCCACCGAGCAGGACTGGCAGGAATTCCGCGACGGCATCCGCCTGACCCGTGAAATCATGCAGCAGCCGGCGCTGGATCCCTACCGTGGCCGCGAAATCAGCCCGGGCATCGAAGTGCAAACCGATGAGCAGCTGGACAAGTTCATCCGCGAGCACGCCGAAACCGCGTTCCACCCGTCCTGCTCGTGCAAGATGGGCACCGACGAGATGGCCGTGGTGGATGGCGAAGGCCGCGTGCATGGCATGCAGGGCCTGCGGGTGGTCGATGCGTCGATCATGCCGATCATCACCACCGGCAACCTGAACGCGCCGACGATCATGATCGCCGAGAAGATCGCCGACAAGATCCGTGGCCGCAAGCCGCTGCCGCGCAGCAGCGCCGACTACTACGTCGCGGGCGATGCGCCGGTGCGTGGCAAGCCGTTGCGTGAAGTAGGGCCTACTGCGCAGTAACTGAAACACCGCGGCGCCTTCATCGGGGGCAAGCCCCCTCCCACATTTGACTGTATTTACACATCTGGATTTGTGAACACAGTCAGTGTGGGAGGGGGCTTGCTCCCGATGAGGCCCTGACAGACACAGCAAAACCTTCCCCTACACTTTCCTTGATCAGCCCTCAGCCCCGGCCTACTCTGTTGGCCTGCCGCGCGCTGAGCCGCCCACAAGGAAGGCCCCATGTTCGAACACCACACCACACTCAAAAAGCACTTCAGCGCCCTGCGCACCGGTGCTGAGTTCTTCTCGTTGCGTTACGTGCGCGAATCCGGCCAGTACCTGTCGGTGCGCAAGAACGTCGCCGAGCCGCCACACCTGGGTCACGACGAAGGCGCCATGCTTACCGTGCGTCTCAATGGCGTGGAAGCCTACGCCGCGACCAACGACATTTCCCTGGCCGGCCTGCAAGCGGCCCTTGAACGCGCCGAACAGCAAGCCCGGCTGATCCAGCCCCACGCCCTGCTCGATCTGCGCCAGCAGCCAGTTTCCAGTGATGTCGGCGACTACCTGTCTCCCGACCTTGAGCAGCCCTTCCCGTCCCTGAGCGATTGCTACCAACTACTTGGCGATGAGTCTGCCGCCGTGCCCAAGGATGAGCGCCTGGTGACCTGGGAAGTCAGCCTGGGCACCACCCGGGTTGAACAGATTTATCTCAACAGCGCCGGCGCGCAATTGCGCCAGGCCCAGCGTTTCGTCTTTCCCGGCCTGAGCGTCACCGCCTTCGACGGCAACGACAGCCAGACCCGAACCCTGGGCGGTACCAACTTCGGCCAGCAAGGCAGTGCCGGCGTGATCCAGCGCTTTGGCCTGGTCGGCGCTGCCAGCCAGGTGGCCGACGAAGCCCTGCAATTGCTGCTCGCACCGAACACGCCCCACGGCCCACGTGACCTGCTGTTGATGCCCGACCAGATGATCCTGCAGATCCACGAATCCATCGGCCACCCGCTGGAACTGGACCGTATCCTCGGGGACGAGCGCAATTACGCCGGCACCAGCTTTGTGAAGGCCAGCGACTTCGGCCATCTGCAATACGGCTCATCGCTGCTCAACGTGACCTTCGACCCGGACATCCCCGAACAACTGGCCAGCTACAGCCACGACGACGACGGCACCCGCGCCAGCAAGCAATTCCTGATCCGCGACGGCCTGCTGCTCAAGCCCTTGGGCGGTGCGTTGTCGCAATTTCGCGCCGACTTGCCAGGCGTCGCCAACAGCCGCGCCTGCGGCTGGAACCGCCCACCCATCGACCGCATGGCCAACCTGAATATCGAGGCCGGCGATAAAAGCCTCGCGCAGCTTGTGGGCGGCATCGAACACGGCATCCTTATGTCGACCAACCGTTCGTGGTCCATCGACGATGCGCGCAACAAGTTCCAGTTCGGCTGCGAGTGGGGCCAGTTGATCGAAAACGGCGAACTCAAGGGCGTGGTGAAGAACCCCAACTACCGGGCGATTTCCGCGCAATTCTGGCGCAAGCTCAGCGCCGTCGGCGATGCCAGCACTTTCAAGGTATTGGGCACGCCGAACTGTGGCAAAGGCGAGCCCAACCAGGTGATCCGCGTTGGCCATGCATCGCCGGCCTGCGTGTTCAGTAACGTCGACGTATTTGGGGGAGATGCCTGATGGATAACTTCAAGGCATTGGTGGACTGGCTCAAGCAAGCCATCACCGACAAGGAACAATTTCACCTCGGCTACGCGGATGAGTCGTCCGAATTCGTGCGTTTGAACCATGCCAAGGTACGCCAGGCCGGACAGGTGCAACAGGCCAGCCTGAACCTCAAGCTGATCGACGATGGTCGCCATGCGGACCTTGGCATCACCTTGTCCGGCGAGCCGGAACTGGACCGCCAGCGCCTCGCCGATGGCCTGGAACAGCTACGCCAAACCCTGCCGCTGCTGCCCCAGGACCCGTACCTGCTGCTCAACCACAACGCCTGGCAAAGCCACAACGAACAACTGCGACCGCTGCCGGACATGGCGCAAGTGCTGCAAGACATCAGCCTGGCTGCCGAAGGCGTAGACCTGGTCGGCTTCTACGCAGCCGGGCCTATCAGCCGTGGGTTCGCCAGCTCCGAGGGTGCATTCGGCTGGCATCGGGCCAATAGCTTCAACTTCGATTTCAGCCTGTTCCACGCCAATGGTGAAGCGGTAAAAGCCAGCTACGCCGGGCACACCTGGAACAGCGCCGAATTCACCGCCCGCTTGCAGCAAGCGCGCGAGCAGCTGGCGTTTCTCGGTCGCCCGCTGCACAACCTGGCGCCCGGCCAGTACCGTGCCTACCTCGCCCCGGCAGCGCTGGAAGAAATCATCAGCATCATCACCTGGGGAGGGTTTTCCGCCCAGGCCATCGCCAGCAAGAGCAGTTCATTGCAGCGCCTGTATGCCGCTGAGCAGTCGCTGAGCCCGCTGGTGACGATCGATGAGCAGATCAGCGGCTCCCTGAGCCAGGCGTTTTCCACCGAAGGCTACCCGCGCGAGGACGTTACCCTGATCTGCGCCGGCAAGGCGCGAGGCCAACTGGTGAATTCGCGCAGCGCCGCCGAATACGGCTTGAGCGCCAACGGCGCCAGCGGCGACGAATCGCCCAGTGCCCTGCAGATGGCACCAGGCAGCCTGGCCCAAGCCGATATCCTCAAGCAGTTGGGCACCGGCCTGTATATCAGCAACCTGTGGTACCTGAACTATTCCGATCTGCCGGCGGCACGCCTGACCGGCATGACGCGCTTCGCCACGTTCTGGGTGGAAGACGGCAAGATCAAGGCGCCGGTCAGTACCATGCGTTTTGATGACAGCGTCTTCCAGTTGCTCGGCTCGCAATTGGAAGCGCTGACCGCTGATCGGGAGCTGCTGCTGTCGGCCAGTACCTACAGCCAGCGCAATACGGCCTCCAGCCTTCTGCCTGGCGCCTTGGTAAAACGCCTGACGCTGACCTTGTAATAACCAGCCCTGTGGGAACGGGCTTGCTCGCTCCCACATTGGACTGTATGTGCCCTGTACGCTCGTGTGTTGTCGCCGGGAAAAAACCTCGATATAACGGTTGGTGGCCCCCCCGCCACCTCACCCACGAGAGCACGACTTTGCCTGGGAATGGGCAAGCTGGAGCGTTGACATGAACCATGGAAGTTTTGTCATTGAAAAGCTGGTCAAGCACTACAACGTTCATGTTGAGCAGTTGGGAAACAATCCGGAAAAGAAAACCGTGCTGATGGTCAATGGCGCGTTGTCCACCACCCGCTCCTTTGCCCGTACCAGCAAATGCCTGGCCGAGCATTTCAACGTGCTGCTGTTCGACCTGCCGTTCTCCGGCTACTCCCGCGAGTACAATACCGACCTCGACCTGGTCACCAAGGATGACGAAGTACAAATCCTGCGCGCCCTGGTGGAACGCTTCCAGGTCAACCACCTGGTGTCGGCCTCGTGGGGCGGCATCTCCACGCTGCTGACCCTGGCGCACAACCCGCCCTCCATCGAAAGCTCGGTGGTGATGGCCCTGGCGCCCAACCTCAACCAAGCCATGCTCGACTATGTAGAACGCGTGCGCGTGCTCATTGAGGCCGATGACAAGTCTGCGGTCGGCCACCTGCTCAACGAGACGGTCGGCAAATACCTGTCTCCCCGCCTCAAGCGCAACAACCACCGGCACCTGTCGAGCATGGCCACTACTGAGTACCGCCAGGCACGCTTTCATATCCACCAGGTGCTGGCCCTGGGCGACGGTAACTACTTGCCAGCACTCCACAAGATTGAAACGCCAGTGCTCTTTCTCAACGGCGCCCTGGATGAATACACTCCGGCCACGGAGGCCCGATTGTTCAACCGGTATGTGGGCCATAGCAGCTTCGCCGTTGCCGCACACACCGGCCATCTACTGGACCTGGAGTCCCGCGAGGCGGCGTTGGCCGTGCACCGCGCGTTGTTGGATTTTCTAGTGGGCGAGCATGCGGCGTTATCGGACTTAGATGAACCGCCAGTGGGAAAAAACTTAAGGGTTAGCGCATAATCGCCAACACATAGCCTGCTAATCAAAGGGTCTCCATGCCGAATCGCGCCCCTCTCGATGCCAAGACCGCCCGCTGGCTACCCTGGGTGGTAGCGATTGCCTTCTTCATGCAGTCGCTGGATGGGACGATTCTCAACACTGCGCTGCCTGCCATGGCTCGGGACCTCGCAGAAAACCCGTTGCGCATGCAAGGGGTAGTGATCGCCTACATGCTCACCGTCGCCCTGCTGATCCCGGCGTCAGGCTGGATCGCCGACCGCTTCGGCACCAAGAAAATTTTCTTTGGCGCGATCATGCTGTTCAGCATCGGTTCGTTGCTGTGCGCTCTGTCCAGCAGTTTGACCATGCTGGTGGGGGCACGGGTGATCCAGGGCTTGGGCGGTGCTCTGATGCTGCCGGTGGGGCGCTTGGTGGTACTGCGGGCTTATCCGCGTTCCGAGCTGGTGCGGATCATGGGTTTCATTACCATCCCCGGCCTGCTCGGCCCGTTGCTGGGCCCGACCATGGGCGGCTGGATGGTGCAGTACCTGACCTGGCACTGGATCTTCTTGATCAACCTGCCGGTGGGCATGATCGGCTGCTACGCCGTGTGGAAGTTCATCCCCGACCTGCGCGGCAGTGAGCGCACACGCTTCGACGGCCTTGGTTTCTTGCTGTTCGGCGCAGCCATGGTGTTGATCACCATCGCCATGGAGGGCCTGGGCGAACTGCACCTGCCGCACCTGCGGGTGATGTTGCTGCTGTTCGGCGGGCTGGCGTGCCTGGCTGCGTACTGGTTGCGCGCCGGGCATATCGATAGCCCGTTGTTCTCCCCGATACTGTTCAAGACCCGCACCTTTGCCGTGGGCATTCTCGGCAACCTGTTTGCGCGGCTGGGCAGCGGCGCATTGCCGTTCCTGGTGCCGCTGCTATTGCAGGTGGCGCTGGGCTACTCGCCGTCGGAAGCCGGGATGAGCATGCTGCCGCTGGCGGCGGCGGCGATGTTTGCCAAGTCCGTGGCCAGGCCGCTGATCGAGCGCCTCGGCTACCGCATCGTGCTGACCGGCAACACCTTGGCCCTGGGCCTCATGCTGGCGAGCATGGGCCTGGTCAGCGAGCACACACCCTACCCGCTGCTGTTGACCATGCTGGCGGTCCTGGGGGCGATCAACTCCCTGCAATTCACGGCAATGAACACCGTGACCTTGATCGACCTCGACGACGCCCAGGCCAGCAGTGGCAACAGCTTGCTGTCGGTGGTGGCGCAATTGTCCCTGAGCCTGGGCGTGGCCTGCGCCGGTGCATTGCTCGGCGGCTTTACCGCCGAGACGGGCAACGATGGGGTGGAAAGCGTGCTCGGCGCCTTCCAACTGACCTTCCTCACCGTGGGCATCATGGCGATGCTGGCGGCGGCGATCTTCCTGCAACTGTCGCCAAAAGACGGCAAACGGGTGGTCAGCCGCGAGCACGATATCGAGCACTGACGGGCTTCTCGTCGAGAACTTGCAGGGAAAATCCCACGGGGCTGGTACACTGCGCGACATTTTGTTTTGCAGAGCCAGTCCCGTGACTACCATCGCCACCGCTTTTAATACTTTGCCCCTGTCCGCCGCCATGCTGGCTAACCTCGACTCGCTGGGGTATGTCGAGATGACGCAGATCCAGGCGCAAAGCTTGCCGGTGATCCTCAAGGGGCTGGACCTGATTGCCCAGGCCAAGACCGGCAGCGGCAAGACCGCCGCCTTCGGCATCGGCCTGTTGAACCCGATCAACCCACGTTACTTCGGTTGCCAGGCACTGGTGATGTGCCCGACCCGTGAGCTGGCCGACCAGGTCGCCAAGGAAATCCGTCGCCTGGCCCGTGCCGAAGACAATATCAAGGTGCTGACCCTGTGCGGCGGTGTGTCCCTCGGCCCGCAGATTGCTTCCCTGGAGCATGGCGCCCATGTGATCGTCGGCACCCCGGGCCGTATCCAGCAGCACCTGCGCAAAGGTTCGTTGGTACTGGACGGCTTGAACACCCTGATCCTCGACGAAGCCGACCGCATGCTCGACATGGGCTTCTACGACGCCATTGAAGACATCATCAGCAAGACCCCGCCCCGCCGCCAGACCCTGCTGTTCTCGGCCACCTACCCGGTGAGCATCAAGCAACTGGCGTCCAAGTTCATGCGTGCGCCGCAACAGGTCAAGGCCGAAGCGTTTCACTCCGATGACCAGATCGAGCAGCGCTTCTACGAGATCTCCCCGGAAGAACGCATGGATGCGGTGACCAAGGTCCTGGCGCACTTCCGCCCGGCTTCCTGCGTTGCGTTCTGCTTCACCAAGCAGCAAGTGCAGGAAACCGTGGATCACCTGACGTCCAAAGGCATTTCCGCCGTCGGTCTGCACGGTGACCTGGAACAGCGCGACCGTGACCAGGTACTGGCCATGTTCGCCAACCGCAGCACCTCCGTACTGGTCGCCACAGACGTCGCCGCCCGAGGCCTGGACATCGACTCGCTGGACATGGTGATCAACGTCGAACTGGCCCGCGACTCGGAAATCCACATCCACCGCGTCGGCCGCACTGGCCGTGCCGGTGAGACCGGTATCGCCATCAGCCTGGTGGCGCCGTCCGAAGCGCACCGCGCCCAGGCCATCGAGCAACTGCAGAAGTCGCCGCTGAACTGGGACCAATTGGACAACCTCAAACCGCAAAGCGGTGGCCCGCTGCTGCCGCAGATGAGCACCCTGTGCATCGCCGCCGGGCGTAAAGACAAGGTCCGCCCAGGCGACATCCTCGGCGCGTTGACCGGTGAAGCCGGCATCCCGGGCGCCCAGGTCGGCAAGATCGCAATCTTTGATTTCCAGGCATTCGTGGCCGTGGAACGCGGGATCGCCAAGCAGGCGTTGCAGCGTTTGAATGATGGCAAGATCAAGGGCCGATCGTTGCGCGTGCGGATCTTGTAACAACATCTCCGACTTGTTGGAGATCCAATGTGGGAGGGGGCTTGCTCCCGATAGCGGTGTATCAGTTGATATATTTCTGGCTGACACACCGCCATCGGGAGCAAGCCCCCTCCCACATTTGACTGTATTTCAATTCAGAATTTGTATGAGGACACCGTTTTGCGCTCGACCGAAGTTGTGATCATTGGCGCCGGCGCCGCAGGCTTGATGTGCGCACTGACCGCTGCCGGGCGCGGGCGCAAGGTGATGCTGATCGACCACGCCAACAAAGCCGGCAAGAAGATCCTGATGTCCGGTGGTGGCCGCTGCAATTTCACCAATATGTACACCGAGCCGGCCAACTTCCTTTCGCACAATGCACACTTCTGCAAGTCGGCCCTGGCGCGCTATACCCAGTGGGATTTTATCGCGCTGGTCGCCAAGCACGGCGTGCCCTACCACGAGAAGAAACTCGGCCAGCTGTTCTGCGATAACAAGTCCAGCGACATCCTCGGCATGCTGCTTGATGAGTGCATCCAGACCGGCGTGAGCCTGCACCTGGAGACTTCGATTGAGGAGATTGCCAAGCTCGACAGCGGCTACCAGCTGCAGACCACCCTGGGCGAACTGCGCTGCGAATCCCTGGTGATTGCCACTGGCGGTTTGTCGATCCCCACGCTGGGCGCCACCGGTTTTGGCTATCAAGTCGCCAGGCAATTCGGCCATGAACTGTTGCCGACCCGCGCCGGGCTGGTGCCGTTCACCATCACCGACCAGCTCAAGGAATTATGCGGCGAGCTGTCCGGCACTTCGGTGGATTGCCTGGTCAACTGCAACAACCAGAGTTTTCGCGAGAACATCCTCTTTACCCATCGTGGCCTGAGCGGGCCGGCGATTTTGCAGATTTCCTCGTATTGGGAATCCGGCGACACCGTGGAAATCAACCTGTTGCCCGACCACGATGCCCATGCCTGGCTGCAGCAGCAACAGGTCGAACGCCCTAACAGTGAGTTGAAAACCCTGCTGGGTGAAATTTTCACCAAGAAGATGGCCAACCTTTTGGCCGAAACCTGGTTTTTGTCCAAGCCGATGAAGCAGTACACCCACGCTGAAATTACCGACATCGCGCAAAAACTTGGTAGCTGGCAATTGGTGCCGGCGGGCACCGAGGGCTATCGCACCGCCGAAGTGACGCTGGGTGGGGTAGACACGCGGGAAGTGTCGTCCAAGACCATGGAATCGCTGAAAAGCCCGGGCTTGTACTTTATCGGTGAAGTGCTGGATGTGACCGGTCACCTGGGAGGGTTCAACTTCCAGTGGGCGTGGGCATCTGGTTACGCAGCCGCACAATACGTCTGACACAACGCAGCAAAAATGTGGGAGGGGGCTTGCTCCCGATGACGTGTATCAGCAACAGATGTACTGACTGACACGCCGCCATCGGGAGCGAGCCCCCTCCCACATTGGTTTTGTAGTGAACTTGAAAAATTTGCTGTTGGATGTGATCACCACCCTTGCCGTGGCGTCCTTGATAGCTCAATTTAGCGACACTGTCCCGGAAGACTCCAGACTTCATGTCATCGACCTCGTTCAAGCAGTCCATGCGGCGCCTGTGGGCGCTGGATAAATTCAGCTACAGCGTACGGGTGTTCATCGCCCTCACCGGCAGCATGGCGCTGTGTTGGTACCAGGATGAAATGACGCTGCTGATCCCGCTGTTCCTGGGGATTATCGCCAGCGCCCTGGCCGAGACCGATGACAGTTGGCAAGGCCGCCTCAATGCCTTGGCGGTGACGCTGGTGTGTTTCAGCATCGCTGCGCTGTCGGTGGAGCTGCTGTTCCCCTACCCGTGGATCTTTGCCATCGCCCTGGCCCTGGCCAGCTTCTGCCTGACCATGCTGGGCGCCTTGGGCGAACGCTATGGCGCGATTGCCTCGGCCACGTTGATCCTGTCGGTCTACACCATGATCGGCGTGGACCAGCGCGGCGGCGCCGTCACCGACTTCTGGCATGAGCCGTTGCTGCTGGTGGCCGGCGCCGCCTGGTACGGGGTGCTGTCGGTGCTGTGGCAGGTACTGTTTTCCAACCAGCCGGTACAGCAGAGCCTGGCTCGATTGTTCCGTGAGCTGGGGCGTTACCTCAAGCTCAAGTCATCCTTATTCGAACCGATACGCCAGCTGGATGTGGAAGCACGCCGCCTCGAACTGGCCCAGCAAAATGGCCGGGTAGTCGCGGCGTTGAATGCGGCCAAGGAAATCATCCTGCACCGCGTCGGCAATGGTCGGCCGGGCTCGAAGGTCAGCCGCTACCTGAAACTCTACTTCCTGGCCCAGGACATCCACGAGCGCGCCAGTTCCTCCCACTACCCCTACAACGCCCTCACCGAAGCCTTCTTCCACAGCGATGTGCTGTTCCGCTGCCAGCGCCTGCTGCGCCAGCAAGGCAAGGCGTGCCAGACCCTGGCCGAGTCGATCCAACTGCGCCAGCCGTTCATCTATGACGACAGCTTCGCCGAAGCCCTGGGCGACCTCAACGCCTCCCTGGAACACCTGCGCATCCAGAGCAACCCGGCCTGGCGTGGCCTGTTGCGCTCGTTGCGCGCCTTGGCGGCCAACCTGTCCACCCTCGACCGCTTGCTGGGCGATGCCAGCAACCCCGATGCCCTGGCCGACGCCACCGACAGCAACCTGCTGGACCGCGCCCCGCGCAACCTCAAGGAAATGTGGACGCGCCTGCGCACCCAATTGACGCCGACTTCACTGCTGTTTCGCCACGCCTTGCGCCTGTCATTGGCGCTGACCATCGGCTACGGCACCCTGCATGCGATCCACGCGTCCCAGGGTTATTGGATCATCCTCACCACCCTGTTTGTCTGCCAGCCCAGCTACGGTGCTACGCGGCGCAAGCTCGGCCAGCGCATCATCGGTACCGCCATCGGCCTCACCGTGGCCTGGGCGCTGTTCGACCTGTTTCCCAACCCCGTGGTGCAATCAATGTTCGCCATCGCCGCCGGCCTGGTGTTCTTTATCAACCGCACCACGCGCTACACCCTGGCTACGGCGGCGATCACCCTGATGGTGCTGTTCTGCTTCAACCAGGTGGGCGATGGCTACGGGCTATTCCTGCCGCGCCTGTTCGATACCTTGCTCGGCAGCCTGATCGCAGGGCTGGCGGTATTCCTGTTCCTGCCGGACTGGCAAGGCCGGCGCCTGAACAAAGTGCTGGCCAACACCCTGACCTGCAACGGCATCTACCTGCGCCAGATCATGCAGCAATACGCCGCCGGCAAACGCGACGACCTGGCCTACCGCCTGGCCCGCCGCAACGCTCACAACGCCGATGCCGCATTGTCCACCACCCTGGCGAATATGCTGATGGAGCCGGGACACTTCCGTAAGGAAGCCGATGTGGGCTTTCGCTTCCTGGTGCTGTCCCACACCCTGCTCAGCTATTTGTCAGGGCTGGGTGCGCATCGCGAAACCCAACTGCCGGCCGATGTGCGCGAGCATTTGATCGACGGCGCCGGGCACGCCCTGGCATTGAGCATCGATGAAATCGCCAGTGGGCTGGCGAATAAACAACCGATTGCGATTCAGAGTGATGCCGAGGAAGCGTTGGCGGCAGAGCTGGAGCAAATGCCCGATGAAATCGACGAAGGGCAGCGGCTGGTGCAGACGCAATTGGCGTTGATCTGTCGGCAATTGGGGCCGTTGCGCACGTTGGCTGCGCATTTGATCAAAGATACCAGCGCGGCTTAGGCCGCTATCGGGAGCAAGAACGCTACATCCCATGCGCCTTCATCAACCGCGCATAACTGCCATCCGCCTTCATCCTGGCAATCTCCCGATCGAAACCAGCGACGATCTGCGCATGCTCGGGGTTCCTCAGGCTGACCAGGATGTGCAGGCTGTTCTCACTCAATGGCTTGCCCACAAACACCACGGCATCGCGCACCCGCGGCGACTCCCGCGCCAGGTAATAGCGCGCTACGTATTCATCCTCCAGCGTCAGTCGCACGCGCTGCGCCGCCAGCATGCGCACGGCCATGGCGAAGTTGTGCACCGGCACTTTCTGCAACTGGCTGTCTTGATCGAATGCCGCCGAGTAGGCATAACCGCGCACCACCGCGATGGCCTCGTCGTGCAGTGCGTCCAGGCTGTGATATTCGATGGTATCGTCGCTACGCTTGAGAAAGCGCACACGGTTAAGCAAGTACTCGCCGGAAAACTGCCCCAGGTGCGTGCGGTCCTCGTTATACCAGGCGTTGATCAGCACGTCGTAGCGCCCATCCCCCACGCCCTTCAATGCGCGCGCCCAGGGCACCTGTTCAAAATCACTGGCGTAGCCGGCGCGGGCCAGGGCCGTGCGGACGATATCAGTAGCCAAGCCGCCATTGACCAAGGTGGCATCAGTAAACGGTGGCCAGCCATCCGCCACCAGGCGCAAACGTTGTGCCAGCGCCGGTTGCGCCAGCAGCAGCACTGCGATCAAAGCAACGGCACGAGTCAATCGCGGCATGCTTAAAGTCCTTGGCGGGCAGGCGATGGCCTGATAACAGTAGCTCATCAATGAGCTTGCATTGCAGATTACACAAAGAAGCCCGCGGCGCATGCACAGAATGATGGCAAATTGACGCCATTCACAAAATGGCCGATTTTAGACAGCAGCGCCCGTCGCGCTTACTATCCCTGGCAGGTCTTTATAAGAGCGCACATCATGACGGTTGATTGGGTCTGCAAACATCACGACGACTTGGGCAAGGAACAGCTGTACGCCATCCTGCGCCTGCGCAGCGAAGTCTTCGTCGTCGAACAAAAATGCGTCTACCAGGACATAGATAGCCAGGACCTGGCGGGTGACACTCACCACCTCATGGCCTGGCAAGATGATGAGCTGGTGGCCTACCTGCGGTTACTCGACCCGGAGTCCCAGGGCGGCGATGTGGTGATCGGCCGCGTTATCGTAGCAAAGGTGGCACGGGGCAGCGGGCTGGGGCATCAGATGATGGATGAGGCGCTCAAGCGCGTAGAGGATATCTGGCCGCAAACGCCGGTTTACCTGTCGGCCCAAGCGCATTTGCAGGGGTATTACGGGCGGTATGGGTTTGTGGTGGCGGGCGAGGAATACCTGGAAGACGATATTCCACATATCGGTATGCGGCGGGCTTGAGGGCCTCATCGGGGGCAAGCCCCCTCCCACCTTTGAATGTATTCACAGATCAAATGTGGGAGGGGGCTTGCCCCCGATGGCGCCAGACCAGCCCCCCCTGCCTCAGGGATAACCCAGCACTTGCTTGATCGCCGCAAGATTGGCCTCGATCCACCGCCGATCAATCGCGCCCCAATCACGAATTCGATAATTCCCCGCGTGGTTGCGCGCTCCCTCTTGCTGCTCAAACTCGCAGACGATATCCAGGTCCGCCAACGCCGCAATCGTGTCCTGGGCCGTACGCCGAGGCATGCCAGTGGCTTCGGTGAGCGCCGGCACGCTGCTGGCCAACTGGCTGTCGATCAGGTACGCCACGTACAGGCGCCGGTAGAAGCTGCTTTTGGTCTTGCTCACATCCATGGTCAGTCGCCTTGTGCTCAGGGTTTGCCTTGCAGGTCTCGCCATGTGAGGTAGACCCGCAGGTCGAACTCCACTTGATGGTAGTCCGGCATCATGTATTGGCAGAGTTTGTAGAACGCCTTGTTGTGGTCCGATTCCTTGAAGTGGGCCAGTTCGTGCACCACGATCATGCGCAGAAACTGCGGCGCCGCCTCCTTGAACAGCGAAGCGATGCGAATCTCCTTCTTGGATTTGAGATTACCGCCCTGCACCCGCGAAATCGTAGTGTGCAAACCCAAGGCGCGATGAGTCAGGTCCAGCCGGTTATCGAACAGCACTTTATCGATAGAGGGTGCGTTGCGCAGGTGCTCCTGCTTCAAGGCCAGGGCATAGGCGTACAGGGCCTTGTCGCTCTGCACGGCGTGGCGTTCGGGGTAACGCTGTTCCAGGTAGGCGCCCAACTGGTCTTTGGCAATCAGTTGGCGCACTTGCTCCTGGAGCGCAGCGGGATAGGCCTGGAGGTATTTCAACGCGGTCATGGGGTCTGCAACGCAATTCGGACGGGCGCCAGTGTAGCCAATTCAAGGCAAACGCGGGTACGACCAACCAGCAACGTCCTCGGCCATCAATGGCGCCGCCGCCCACGGCCCCTGGATGTGCGTGCAACCATTGGCTTTGAGCCACTGGATTTGCTCAAGGGTCTGCACCCCCTCGGCAATCACCAGCACATCAAAATGCCCACACAACTGGATGATGCTGCGTGCCATCGCCGCATCCCGCGTCGAACCGGGCAGGCGCGCCACCAGTTGCGGGTCAAGCTTGAGGGTATCGAACTGCAAGTCCCGCAAATGGGCCAATGAACAGTGACCTGAACCAAAGTCATCCAGGGCAATACGCACCCCAATCCGGCGCAATAGCTGCAGCTGTTTGGTCGACTCCTCCAGGTTACTCATCAGGCAGTTCTCGCCGATTTCCACCTCCAGTTGTCGCCCCTGCAGCCCATATCGCTCCAGGATCTGCTGCAGTTGGCTGGCCAGGTTGGGCATATTGAACTGGCTGCTGCTCAGGCTCACGCTCAGCACCAGCTCAGGGTCGAAGACGCCCTGCCAGGCTTGGCGCTGGGCAGCGACTTGCTGGTAGATCCAGGCGCTCAACTGGCTGATCAACCGCGCCTCTTCCAGCAGCGGCAAGAACAGACCCGGCGGTACATCGCCGACGCTCGGATGCTGCCAGCGCAACAACGCTTCGACACCGCGCAAACGTCCATCCACAACACAAACCTGGGGCTGGTACACCAGGGTGAAATCCTTGTTTTGAATGGCGGTGCGCACGCTGTCTTCAAGCATCAGCCGCGAACGGGCACGGCCGTTCATTTCCTGGTCGTAATAACGATACTGCTGACGGCCGGCCCGCTTGGCTTCGTACATCGCAATGTCCGCCGCTCGTAACAGACCATTCAGGTCCGAGCCACAATCCGGGAACGTCGCGATCCCGATACTGACCCCGAGCATCACCTCCAAACCGTCGACCTGCTGGCACACAGAGACTCGCTCGATGAGCTTTTCCGCGATCTTCGCCGCCTGTTCGGGAAATTCCAACTCAAGCAACGCGGTGAACTCGTCCCCGCCCATGCGCCCGAGAATGTCGTAGGAGCGCAGACAGGCTTGCATCTGTTCCGACACCCAGCGCAGCACCCGGTCGCCAGCGTCGTGGCCCAGCGTATCGTTGACCCGCTTGAAGCCATCCAAGTCCAGGTACAGCAAGACCAGCGCCTGCTCGTTGCGTTCGTTGCGCAACAAGGTGCTCTCTACCGCCTGATGGAATCCACGACGATTGAGCAGCCCGGTCAACGGGTCGGTCACGGCCTGGAATTCCAGTTGCTGATGAAGATGGCGCACTTCGGACATGTCCAGCACCGTCACGACCATGGCCTTCTGCTCGGCGGGCAACGGCGCACAGGACAATGCCACCGGCACCTGCTGGCCGCGCCCGGTGCGCAAAATGGCGTCATGCTGGCGCCATGTCTCACCTCTGCGATACGCCTCGTACATCGGGAAGCCCAACCAGGCGGGCACATGGGGTTTTTGCAGGAAACTCAGGAAACTCTCGCCCTGCAGCTCAGCCATCGTGGCGTTCAGCAAACGCGAGATAGCCGGGTTGGCGTACTCGATCACACTGCCTTCGCCCACCACCAGGATGCCCTCGGCAGCGTTATCCAGTATCGAGGCATTAAAGGCCCTGGCCAGCTCCAGGTCATGGCTCAGGCACTGCAAGGCACGGCGGTTGCGCTGATGCTCAAGCAATGCCTGCACCTTGGGCTTGAGGATATGCGGGTCAAACGGCTTGAACAGGTAGTCGATCGCTCCGCTGGCATAGCCTTCAAGCACCGCCGCGGGGGACTGGGCAGTGGCCGTCAGGAAGATAATTGGCGTCATGCGTGTGCGTTGGTTGCCACGCATCAGGCGCGCCACCTCAAAGCCGTCCATACCGGGCATGCGCACGTCCAGCAGCACCAGGTCGACATCGTGGGCCAGCAGCAACTCCAAGGCTTCCAGGCCGGACGTGGCGGTGATCACCTGCCAGTCTTCACGTTGCAACAGCGCACGCATGCTGACGAGGTTTTCCGGGTAGTCATCGACCACCAGAAGAACCGAACTTGCATCGCCGGGTTGTGGAGCGCCATCCATGCTACGTCTCTTCCTTAGGGAGCTGCACCGGTCACTTCTGATACAAAGGCCGGATAAACACTGAGGGCTCACTCTAGCCCCGGTTCCAAAAAAGCAGAAGTGACGCGAATGCCCTCATTGCACCAAAGCCAAGGTAGCCGACTAACGGTAAGGCCCTGTAGCCCGCGATTCATGGGCAACATGGCTTTTTGGCATTCCTCTGACGCCAATAAATTGCCAGCAATTGTTTAACAATCGTACGAGCAGCGCCTATAAAGAACCGGTAAGGCCTGCGGGCCAACGCTTTCACCCTCTGTAAAAGGCCAACACCATGATCGACCTTTCCACCTGGAACCTCAGCATTCCGGTCGGCTCCCCGCCCACGACCATCGACACCCCGAGGCTACTGAGCGGCTTCAACGATCAATACTTCCAGGCCGAAGGCAGCGACGTGCAGTTCTGGACCCCCGTTACCGGCACCCGCACCGAAAACGCCATCTACCCGCGTAGCGAACTGCGCGAAACCTACGCCGACGGCCGCCTGCGCAACTGGACCTACCCCGAGGCCGACAACTTTCTGCGCGCCACCCTGGCGGTCAATCAGGTGCCCTCGTCCGGCAAAATCGTGATCGGCCAGATCCACGCCTATGACAGCCAAAAGCCGCTGATTAAGCTGGAGTACCAGTTCAAGGAAAAAACCCAGACCGGCAATATCGTCGCCAAGGTGCGCATGCGCCCGGATGAAGCCGAAAGCCGGGTGATAATCGTCGCCTCCAATGTGCCGCTGGAGAAGAGCTTCACCTACGTGATCAACCTGAACAAAGCCGGGCTGCTCAGCGTGTATGCCGCCGACAGTGAGTGGAATGAACGCATCGGCGCGGCCTGGGGCGACAAGCCGTTGTACTTCAAGGCGGGGGTGTATGTGCAGGACAACAGTGGGGACAGCCAGGAGGGGGCACGGGTGACGTTTGCGAAGTTGGATATTGATCACGAGTAAATGGATTGGCCTATTTCGAGTAGGCAACGTCCGATAAGCACAAGGATCATTCCAGATCCCCTGTGGGAGAGGGCTTGCCCCCTCCCACACTTGCCCTGTGTGGCCTGAGGGCCTGAGGTTCGTCCTACAGGGCCGTCGCGGCCAGTTAAGCCGGCCACTGGCTGAACAGCGATAGGGTTTCGCAGCCATACAGCGTTAAACCGCACCCTTCAAAACAGTCCCGGTATATTAGAAATAACCTCAGCTTTTAATACCCTTCGGCATTGCTCGCTTGCGACCAATGGTCACTTAGATTACCTAAGTCCTGCTCGCTCAGCGCATCAACTCGAAACGGTATAAAAAACTGTCAACTTTGACAGGTGATCTCTATTGTCGGGCCCGCTAATTTAAACGCTCCCACACTTGAAGTTTCACCATAAGGAGCGCAGCTATGACAATGCCTAATCCAATGGGAACCTATGCAGGAGTTAGAGCCGGCAACGCCAATCAGAATTTTTACTTGACCATTACGGCAGCCAATAGCAGTACTGGCGAAATAAAGGCAGACTATCACGATGGCATCAGAGCCAACCCGCTCATTGGCAAATACAGTTTTGCGAATGCTGAACATGGAGGTCAAGCCAGCTTCGAGTTATCCAGCGCGCCCGGAAGCGCAGCAAATTATGCATTTTCACTGGTTTCAAATGCAGTAACCGTCTCTCAACCGTTCGACACGTTAAGCGGAAACTATTGGCTGAACGGCGGAAGCCATCGCATAGACTTGAAAAAGACTTATTAGAGCACTACCGATAATAAAAAAGCCCGCATCACTGCGGGCTTCTCTTCAACGCCTAAGGCTCAATTCACCTTAGCGTTCAACTCACCTTTCAAATACCGCTGGTACATCGCTTCCAACGAAATCGGCTTGATCTTCGACGCATTACCCGCAGTACCAAACGCTTCGTAGCGAGCAATACACACATCGCGCATCGCCGTCACAGTAGCACCGAAGAATTTACGTGGGTCAAATTCGCTCGGGTTAGTCGCCATCAGGCGGCGCATTGCACCCGTCGAGGCCAGACGCAGGTCAGTATCGATGTTGACCTTACGCACGCCGTACTTGATGCCTTCGACGATTTCTTCAACCGGTACGCCGTAGGTTTCTTTGATGTCGCCGCCGTATTGGTTGATGATCGCCAGCCACTCTTGCGGTACCGAGGAAGAACCGTGCATCACCAGGTGGGTGTTGGGGATGCGCTTATGGATTTCCTTGATGCGGTCGATGGCCAGCACGTCGCCGGTAGGCGGCTTGGTGAACTTGTAGGCGCCGTGGCTGGTGCCGATGGCGATGGCCAGGGCGTCGACCTGGGTCTTCTTGACGAAGTCGGCCGCTTCTTCCGGGTCGGTCAGCATCTGGCTGTGATCAAGCACGCCTTCGGCGCCGATGCCGTCTTCTTCACCGGCCATGCCGGTTTCCAACGAACCCAGGCAACCCAGCTCACCTTCAACCGATACGCCGCAGGCGTGAGCCATGGCGACGGTTTGTTGGGTCACGCGCACGTTGTACTCGTAGTCGGTCGGGGTCTTGCCGTCTTCGCCGAGGGAGCCGTCCATCATCACCGAGCTGAAACCCAGCTGGATGGAGCGCTGGCACACGTCAGGGCTGGTGCCGTGGTCCTGGTGCATGCACACCGGGATATGCGGGAATTCTTCGATGGCGGCGAGGATCAGGTGACGCAGGAACGGGGCGCCGGCATATTTGCGCGCACCGGCCGAAGCCTGGACGATCACTGGGGAGTCGGTCTTGTCAGCGGCTTCCATGATGGCGCGCATCTGCTCAAGGTTGTTGACGTTAAAGGCTGGGACGCCGTAGCCGAACTCGGCTGCGTGGTCCAGCATTTGACGCATGCTGATAAGTGCCATTGTGTTGTCTCTCCCGGTCGAGGGTCGTTAATCGTGCAAGCCTGCCGTAGCGGCGGCTGCTATTCAAGTTATTGCAGATCAAGGGGTTGAACCTTGTGCTGCTGAATCGTTATTGCAGTAACCGGCTCTCACTTTGGAACCCGATTTACTGTGGGAGGGGGCTTGCTCCCGATTGCAGTGTGTCAGCCAGCACATGGGTGTCCGGCAGACCGCTATCGGGGGCAAGCCCCCTCCCACATTTGGATCTCATTACAGTCAAAATTTCACTGAGCTTTGCAACCGCGCCCGATCAAATCATCGGTGGCCACCCAGTAAACCAGGCCTTCCTCACCTTTGGTGTGAAACGCCAACTGGCCGTCGCTGTACAACACGCCCGAGGCGGAAACCTCCTGCTTGAGACGGTAAACCTGGTCCGAACCACCGAGGCGTACATCCACCTCGCTACGGGCCTGGTTGGCAAAGCGCCAGTTGACCTCGGCCTTGCTGTCGCAGGTCCAGGTGGTCCACTTATCGGCAGGCTCTGCCTTGTTAAACATGTTCATGCTGCTGCAGCCAGCCAACAGGGCCAGGGCTGCCAGGGCGAAAACGCCTTTCATTGCCAATCCTCGAACGGCGACCCCGGAAGGCCGCCTTTGCTGTCGGTTAGTGGATCAGACCCGTCATGGGCAACCCTGTTCCTGACCGTTGGGCGCGGAATCGTATTTCTCCAGCCGTTCGTTGCCGATGCGCTTGTTGATCACCGGCATGGTCTCGGCTTGCCAGTCAGCCTGGTAACAGCTTTTTTTCAGCGGCGCCTTGGCGTTATCCGCCTCGGGCGCCGCACTTGGCGTGCTGCCGCAGCCGGCCAGCAGGCCTGCTGCGATTACCAGTGCCAACGACTTGATCATGGGAACACTCCTTTTCCTGATCACGCGAGCCTTAGCCCTTGGCTCGGGTTTCCAGCACTTCCACGGCTGGCAGCACCTTGCCCTCGACGAACTCGAGGAACGCGCCGCCACCGGTAGAAATGTAGGAGATCTGATCAGCAACGCCGTATTTATCGATGGCCGCCAGAGTGTCACCACCGCCGGCAATGGAGAAAGCCGAGCTTTCAGCGATCGCCTTGGCCAGTACCTTTGTGCCGTTGCCGAACTGGTCGAACTCGAACACGCCCACCGGACCATTCCACAGGATAGTCTGGGATGCCTTGAGCAGTTCGGCGAAGTTGGCCGCAGTTTGCGGGCCGATATCCAGGATCATGTCGTCAGCGGCCACGTCAGCGATGAGCTTGACGGTGGCTTCGGCGCTTTCAGCGAACTCTTTGGCTACGACCACGTCCACCGGCAATGGCACGCTGACTTTGGCGGCGATGGCGCGGGCGGTATCCAACAGATCCGGCTCGTACAGGGACTTGCCCACCGGATGGCCGGCTGCGGCCAGGAAGGTGTTGGCGATGCCGCCGCCGACGATCAACTGGTTGCAGATCTGGCTGAGGCTATTGAGTACATCCAGCTTGGTGGAGACCTTGGAGCCGGCGACGATGGCGGCCATCGGCTGGGCCGGAGCGCCCAAGGCCTTGCCCAATGCATCCAGTTCAGCGGCCAGCAGCGGGCCGGCAGCGGCAACCTTGGCGAACTTGGCTACGCCGTGGGTCGAACCTTCGGCGCGGTGTGCAGTGCCGAAAGCGTCCATCACAAACACGTCACACAGCGCCGCGTATTGCTGGGCCAGTTCGTCGCTGTTCTTCTTCTCGCCCTTGTTGAAGCGCACGTTTTCGAACAGCACGATATCGCCAGGCTTAACATCAACACCACCCAGGTAGTCAGCCACCAACGGCACGTCACGGCCCAGGGCCTTGCTCAGGTATTCAGCTACCGGCTTGAGGCTGTTTTCGGCAGAAAACTCACCTTCGGTCGGGCGACCCAAGTGGGAGCAGACCATCACCGCTGCGCCTTTTTCCAGGGCCAGCTTGATGGTCGGCAGCGAGGCCAGGATTCGCGCATCGCTGGTGACAACACCGTCCTTGACTGGGACGTTGAGGTCTTCGCGGATCAGTACGCGTTTACCTTGCAGATCGAGGTCGGTCATCTTCAACACGGTCATGGGTCGCAGTTCCTGAATTACTGTTGAGGTTGTTTAGAGGCGATGTGCAGATAATGTTCCGCAACATCCAGCATTCGGTTGGCAAAGCCCCATTCGTTGTCGAACCAGGCCAGGATGTTCACCAGCCTCGGGCCGGAAACGCGAGTCTGGCTGGCATCGACAATCGCCGAATGCGGGTCATGGTTGAAATCGCAACTGGCGTGGGGCAACTCGGTGTAGGCCAGCAGGCCTTTGAGCGGGCCGCTGGTGGCGGCCTCGCGCAGGATCCGGTTGACCTCCGTCGCATCGGTGTCGCTGACGGTTTGCATGGTGATATCCAGGCAAGACACATTCACCGTCGGCACCCGTACGGCTTTGGCCTGGATTCGCCCGGCAAGTTCCGGCAACAGTCGCTCGATGCCGCGAGCTAAACCTGTGGACACCGGAATCACCGACTGGAACGCCGAACGCGTACGGCGCAGGTCTTCGTGGTGATAAGCGTCAATCACCGGCTGGTCGTTCATTGCCGAGTGAATCGTGGTGATCGACACGTAATCCACACCGATCGCCTGATCCAGCAAGCGCAACAGCGGCACGCTGCAGTTGGTGGTACACGAAGCGTTGGACACCAGCAGTTCATCGCCAGTCAGGCAATCCTGGTTGATGCCGTAGACGATGGTGGCGTCCACATCCGCCTCGCTGGCCATCGGCTGGGAAAACAGCACACGCGGCGCACCGGCATCGAGAAAACGCTGGCCATCGGCACGGGTGTGATAGGCACCGGAGCATTCCAACACCAGGTCGACGCCCAGCGCCGCCCAGTCGATGCCCTCGGGGGTGGCACTGCGCAACACTTTCACGCAGTCGCCATTGATATGCAGACAATCGCCGTCGACCCGCACTTCGCCGGGAAAGCGGCCGTGGGTGGAGTCAAAGCGTGTCAGGTATTCGATGCTGGCCATATCGGCCAGATCGTTGATCGCGACAATTTCAAACCCGGCCGCCGTCCCTCGCTCGAACAGCGCACGCAAGACGCAACGACCAATGCGGCCGTAGCCGTTGAGTGCAACTTTGTAAGGACGCGGTTGGGGCATGGGGTTCTCGATCAAGGTTAGTTCGGTGCCGAATGCACTACCGCTATCGCGGGCAAGCCCGCTCCCACATTAGATCGCGATCCAAATGTGGGAGCGGGCTTGCCCGCGATAGCGCCAGTGCAGACAACGCAGACTGACTTAGTCTTCCAGCAGCTCTTCAGCCTGACCCAGGATATTTTCCAGGGTGAAACCAAACTCTTCGAACAACGCTGGTGCCGGCGCCGACTCACCGTAGGTGGTCATGCCGATCACGCGGCCTTCCAGGCCCACGTACTTGTACCAGTAGTCGGCGTGGGCCGCTTCGATGGCGATACGCGCGCTGACCTGCAAAGGCAACACCGACTGCTTGTAGCCGGCGTCCTGGGCTTCGAACACGCTGGTGCACGGCATGGACACGACGCGTACATTGCGGCCCTGGGCGGTCAGCTTGTCGTAGGCCTGGACGGTCAGGCCCACTTCCGAACCGGTGGAGATCAGGATCAGCTCCGGCTCGCCGATGCAGTCCTTGAGCACATAACCACCACGGCTGATGTCGGCGATCTGCGCGTCGGTACGTACCTGGTGTTGCAGGTTCTGGCGCGAGAAGATCAGCGCCGAAGGGCCGTCCTTGCGCTCGATGGCGTGCTTCCAGGCCACGGCCGATTCAACCGCGTCGGCTGGGCGCCAGCAATCCAGGTTCGGCGTGGTACGCAGGCTGGTCAGTTGCTCGACCGGCTGGTGCGTCGGGCCATCTTCGCCCAGGCCGATGGAGTCGTGGGTGTACACATGGATCACGCGCTTCTTCATCAGTGCGGCCATGCGCACGGCGTTACGGGCGTATTCCATGAACATCAGGAAGGTCGCGCCGTATGGCACCAAGCCGCCGTGCAGGGACACGCCGTTCATGATGGCGCTCATGCCGAACTCGCGCACGCCGTAGTACATGTAGTTGCCGCTGGCATCTTCTGCCGAGACACCTTTGCAGCCTTTCCACAGGGTCAGGTTGGAACCGGCCAGGTCGGCCGAGCCGCCGAGAATCTCAGGCAGCAGCGGGCCAAACGCGTTCAGGGTGTTCTGGCTGGCTTTACGGCTGGCGATGGTCTCGCCCTTGGCCGCGACTTCGGCGATGTAGGCCGAGGCTTTTGCCGAGAAGTCGGCAGGCAGGTCACCGGCCAGACGGCGTACCAGCTCGTTGGCCAGTTCCGGGAATTCGGCGGAGTAGGCAGCGAAACGCTGGTCCCATTCGGCTTCGGTGGCCAGGCCTTTTTCCTTGGCATCCCATTCGGCGTAGATGTCGGCCGGGATTTCAAACGGGCCGTGGTTCCACTTCAGCGCTTCGCGGGTCAGGGCGATTTCCGCGTCACCCAGTGGGGCGCCGTGGCAGTCTTCTTTACCTTGCTTGTTCGGCGAGCCGAAGCCGATAGTGGTCTTGCAGCAGATCAGGGTCGGCTGTGCGCTCTTGCGCGCGGTGTCGATGGCGATCTTGATTTCTTCAGGATCGTGGCCGTCGACGTTGCGAATCACCTGCCAGTTGTAGGCTTCGAAACGCTTGGGGGTGTCGTCGGTGAACCAGCCTTCGACTTCACCGTCGATGGAGATGCCGTTGTCATCGTAGAAGGCGATCAGCTTGCCCAGGCCGAGAGTGCCAGCCAGGGACGCGACTTCATGGGAAATGCCTTCCATCATGCAGCCATCACCCAGGAACACGTAGGTGTGGTGGTCGACGATGTCGTGGCCAGGGCGGTTGAACTGCGCGCCCAGGACTTTTTCCGCCAGCGCAAAGCCTACGGCGTTGGCCAGGCCTTGGCCCAGGGGACCGGTGGTGGTCTCAACGCCTGGGGTGTAGCCGAATTCCGGGTGGCCCGGGGTGCGGCTGTGCAGCTGGCGGAAGCTCTTGAGGTCGTCGATGGTGACGTCGTAGCCAGTCAGGTGCAGCAGCGAGTAGATCAGCATCGAGCCGTGGCCGTTGGACAGCACGAAGCGGTCACGGTCGGCGAACGACGGGTTGCTCGGGTTGTGTTTCAGGTAGTCACGCCAAAGTACCTCGGCGATATCCGCCATGCCCATCGGGGCACCGGGATGGCCGCTGTTGGCTTTTTGCACGGCATCCATGCTGAGGGCACGAATGGCGTTGGCACGCTCACGACGGCTGGGCATCGCTGATCTCCTGGAGTTTGCTTAAAAGAAACGGAAAAAAGGACCGGCATTTTCCCTCAGCCACCGCCTGCGGGCAATGACAGATAGTCACTTGAAGAGCTTTTTCCCGAGGTTTCTACAGTTATCCCTTGCAGAACCCTGCCACAGGTTCGTCTAGGGGTTATAGCGGTGGCTTATAACCGCCACTTATCGATCAATATCAAAACTTTTTGATATTGGCCTTGCGGGGATCCCAACCCGTCACTAGACTGCTGGCCTTATGAACCTACCCGTGCCCTCCCTGCGTCCTGACGATGGCGATGAGCTTGCAGCCTTGTGCAAGGCCGCTGGCGATCCGTTGCGCTTGAACGTATTGCGTGCACTGGCCAACGATTCCTTCGGGGTATTGGAACTGGCGCAGATCTTCGCCATCGGCCAGTCCGGCATGAGCCACCATTTGAAGGTGCTGGCCCAGGCCGACCTGGTGGCCACCCGCCGCGAAGGCAATGCGATCTTTTACCGCCGCGCCCTGCCCCACACCGAACAGCTGGGCGGCAAATTGCATGCGGCGCTGCTTGAGGAAGTGGACAACCTGGGCCTGCCAAGCGATGTGCAATCGCGGATCGGCCAGGTGCACGGGCAACGCGCCGCCGCCAGCCAGGATTTTTTTTCCCGGGTTGCCGACAAGTTTCGCGCCCAGCAGGACCTGATCGCCGGGCTGGCCCAGTACCGCGAAAGCGTGCTGGCGCTATTGGACAAGCTGAGCTTCAGTGATAAGGCCACGGCCCTGGAAGTCGGCCCTGGCGACGGCGGTTTCCTGCCGGAACTGGCGCGCCGCTTTGTGCAGGTCACGGCGCTGGACAACAGCCCGGCGATGCTGGAGCTGGCGCGCCAGCTCTGTGAGCGCGAAGCCTTGGGCAATGTGCGCCTGCAGTTGGCCGACGCCCTGGGTGACACCGGCCTGCGGGCCGATTGCGTGGTGCTGAACATGGTCTTGCACCATTTCGCCGCACCGGCCGATGCCCTCAAGCAAATGGCCGGGTTGCTGCACCCCGGTGGTAGCCTGCTGGTGACGGATTTATGCAGCCACAACCAGAATTGGGCCAAGGAGGCCTGCGGTGATCTCTGGCTGGGTTTTGAACAGGACGATCTGGCCCGTTGGGCCACCGCTGCGGGACTCGTTCCCGGGGAAAGCCTCTATGTAGGTTTACGTAATGGTTTCCAGATTCAGGTCCGCCATTTTCAGCGGCCGGCTGGCGACACTCACCATCGGTAAATATCAGGAAAACATCGAGATGAGCGAATACTCCCTTTTCACCTCCGAGTCCGTGTCTGAAGGGCATCCGGACAAAATCGCCGACCAGATCTCTGACGCGGTGCTGGACGCTATCATCGCTGAAGACAAGTTCGCCCGCGTGGCGTGCGAGACGCTGGTGAAAACGGGCGTGGCGATCATCGCCGGTGAAGTCACCACCACGGCCTGGGTCGACCTCGAGCAGATCGTTCGTGATGTGATCACCGATATTGGCTACAACAGCTCCGACGTCGGCTTCGATGGCGCGACCTGCGGCGTGATGAACATCATCGGCAAGCAGTCGCCCGACATCAACCAGGGCGTTGACCGGGCCAAGCCTGAAGACCAGGGCGCCGGCGACCAGGGCCTGATGTTCGGCTACGCCAGCAACGAGACCGACGTACTGATGCCTGCGCCGATCACCTTCTCCCACCAGTTGGTGCAACGTCAGGCCGAGGCACGTAAATCCGGATTGTTGCCATGGCTGCGCCCGGACGCCAAGTCCCAGGTGACCTGCCGCTACGAAGGCGGCAAGGTCGTAGGGATCGACGCCGTTGTACTATCGACCCAGCACAACCCGGACGTGTCCTACGCCGACCTGCGTGAAGGCGTGATGGAGCTGATCGTCAAGCACGTGTTGCCTGCCGAGTTGCTGACCAAGGACACCCAGTTCCACATTAACCCGACCGGCCAGTTCATCATCGGCGGCCCGGTGGGCGACTGCGGCCTGACCGGGCGCAAGATCATCGTCGACAGCTACGGCGGCATGGCCCGTCACGGCGGCGGTGCGTTCTCCGGCAAGGATCCCTCTAAGGTTGACCGTTCGGCGGCTTACGCCGGTCGTTATGTGGCCAAGAACATCGTGGCTGCCGGCCTGGCCGAGCGCTGCGAAATCCAGGTTTCCTATGCCATTGGCGTGGCCCAGCCGACGTCGATCTCGCTGAATACCTTCGGCACCGGCAAGATCAGCGATGACAAGATCGTCAAGCTGGTGCGTGAGATCTTCGACCTGCGCCCCTACGCGATCACCACCATGCTTGACCTGCTGCATCCGATGTACCAGGAAACCGCAGCCTACGGTCACTTCGGTCGTACCCCCGCGCAGAAGACTGTTGGCGACGACACCTTCAGCACCTTCACCTGGGAAAAAACCGACCGCGCCAACGACCTGCGCACTGCCGCCGGCCTGTAAGCGTTCGCGCTACAGACAGAAACACCCGGTAAAAAGCCCCGTGCAATCGGGGCTTTTTTGTGGGCGCTTGGATGACTTAGGCTGGGCACCCTTTTCGAGCAAGGATGCTCATGATGCATAGGTTCATGGCTTTTTTTCTCAGTGTTCTTTCCAGCTGGGCGTGGGCAGAAACGTGCCCCGATGACGTTCGCACGCAACTCGATACCCTGGCCAGGCAGGTCAGCCAGTGGGACGACAGTTACCACCGCCAGGGCCAATCCTCCATCAGTGACGAACTCTACGACCAGGCCCGCCAGCGCCTGGCGCATTGGCGCGAATGCACCCTCCAGCCTACGCCGGAAGCTGATAACCCGCTGGCCAGTTCACGCGGCACATTACCTCATCCGGTCGCGCACACCGGCCTGGACAAGCTGCTGGACGAGTCGGCAGTCAGTGACTGGCTCAGCACCCGTCACGATGTATGGGTCCAGCCCAAGGTCGACGGCGTCGCGGTGACGCTGGTGTATCGACAGGGTCGCTTGCACCAGCTCATCAGCCGGGGCGATGGCCTGCTGGGGCACGACTGGTCGGCCTCCGGGCGCAGGATCCCGGGCATCGTGCAACAGCTGCCAGACGCGGTGGATGTGGTGTTGCAAGGCGAACTTTACTGGCGCCTGAGCCACCACGTGCAATCGATGAAAGGTGGGCTCAGTGCACGCAGCAAAGTGGCTGGCCTGATGAACCGTCGACAGTTGAGCGATGCCGAGGCAGCAGGGATCGGCTTATTCGTCTGGGCCTGGCCCGATGGGCCGAGCGATTTCAACGAACGCCTGGCCACCTTGGCGCACTGGGGATTTACCGACAGCCAGCGTTACAGCCACCCTATCGAGAACATCAGCAAAGCTGCGCATTGGCGCACGCATTGGTACAACGCGCCACTGCCCTTCGCCAGCGATGGGGTGGTACTGCACCAGGCCGTGCGGGCGCCCGCCGAACGCTGGCAGGCCAGCGCCCCCTATTGGGCGGTGGCCTGGAAGTATCCGGCCGTGAAAGCCCTGGCGCTGGTGCGCAACGTCGAGTTCCGGGTCGGTCGTACCGGGCGCATTACCCCCATCCTCGAGCTGGAACCCGTGCGCCTGGATGATCGACAGATCAGCCGGGTCAGCGCCAGCTCATTGAAACGCTGGAAAACCCTGGACATCCGCCCCGGCGACCAAGTGTCCATCAGCCTGGCGGGCCAGGTGATTCCCCGACTGGATGAGGTGGTCCTGCGCAACGTCACAAGGGTGGATGTGCAGGTCCCCGATACCCGAGCCTTTCATGCCCTGAGCTGCTGGCAACTGGACCCCGGCTGCGAGGATCAATTGCTCGCCCGCCTGACCTGGTTGAGCGGCAAACAGGGCCTGGCCTTGCCACATATGGGCCGTGAAACCTGGAACATATTGATCCAGGCGGGTCTAATCGCAGGCTTTCTCGATTGGTTAACCCTGGATGCGGCCCAGCTTGCTACCATTGAGGGCTTCGGTGATCGCACCCGTGCGCGGGTGCTCGACAATATTCAAAGCGCCCGGCAACGCCCTTTTTCAGACTGGCTCAAGGCCTTGGGCGTACCGCCTGCGGCGCGCAACAACCTGGAAGGCGACTGGCAGACACTGGTCGCCAAAGACACCCAAGCCTGGCTGGCCTCAGACGGCATCGGCCCGGGACGTGCGGCGCAACTCAGCGCTTTTTTTCGCGACCCGCAGGTACAAGCCTTGGCTGAAACACTACGCGGGGCCGGGATAGATGGGTTTTGAACGCCGCCCGGCCACCTGATTGCGACCTTGGAGCTTTATATGAAATTTCTCGCCCCCCTTGCCTTGCTGACCCTCGCAAGTTTCACAGCCACGCCACTACTGGCCGCCGAAGACGCGCAGCCGCTTACCGGCTGCGCCGCCAAGCGCCAGGCCATCAGCACCCAGATAGACCAGGCCAAGGCCCATGGCAACAGCGCCCAGCAAGCCGGCCTGGAAAAAGCCCTGGCCGAAGTCACCGCCCACTGCACTGATGCGTCCTTGCGTAAAGAGCGTGAAAACAAGGTGCTGGACGCCAAGCATGAAGTCAGCCGCCGTCAGGCCGACCTCGACAAGGCCATGAAAAAAGGCGATCCGGACAAGATCGACAAGCGTAAGGACAAGCTGGCCGAGTCGCGCAAAGAGTTGCAGGACGCGGTGGAAGAACTCGACCAATAAACCCGGTCAGTGGTCGCGGAACTGCTTATGACAGGCGCTGCAGGCATCTTCGACTTTCTGCACCGCAGGCTGGAGGTTGCTGGCCTTGTAGGGCTGCAATTGGCTGGCGATCACCAATTCACCGGTGGCCGCCTCAAGGTCGCGGGCCAGTTGCTGAAATTGCGCCTGTTTTTGCCAGACATCGTCCTTGGCGCTGGTGTGGTCTTCTTCGCGCACACTCGGGAAATGCTTCCACGGTTCATGGGACAAGGCATCCAGCTTGACCGCTCCCTCGGCGAACCTGGCGCCGTCGAACGGGATACGTCCACGCAACATGCCGCCCAGGTCTTCGCCGGTCTTGAGCATCTGCTTGAAGATCGCCTTGCGCTGGCCCAGAGGGGAATTGGGGTCGACACCGCCACAGGCGGACAAGGCCAGACAGGCCAGCAGTACAACGGTCAGTTTTTTTAACATCATGATGGCTTCAAGGTCACGGAAAACGGCGGCCAGTATCCTCGCACCGCCCACAAAGACCAATAGCCCTATTAATAATAAGGGTTGCCCGCCTGCAGCGACGCACGGGCAATCGTTTCAGGAATTGCCTAGATGAATGTCACCTTTAAACCCTGGAGCCGCCGCCTGGCGTGGGCTCTGCCGATGATCGCGCTGCTGGCCGGCTGCGATGCAGGTAAAGACACCGACAAAGAAGTCGCCAAAGAAGAAGCCAAGCCTCACGCCGTCGCCACCTATGTGAGTGCGCCTTGGGAAGCCTTGCCGGTTGTCGCCGACAGCGACTTGCTGGCCGGGTTTGAATCCTGGCGCAGCGCCTGCCAGCGCCTCAAGGCCGACCCGGTGTGGGGCACGACCTGCGCAGCCGCGACCAGCGTACCGGGCGATGCCGTGGCGGTCCGTGGCTTCCTCAAAGAGCACCTGGATGTATTCGGCCTGCGTTCGGCTGACAACACCCCACATGGCTTGATCACCGGCTATTACGAGCCGGTCTATCCTGGCAGCCTGACAAAAACCGCCAGCGCCCACGTGCCGGTATACGGTGTGCCGGATGACCTGATCATCGTCAACCTCGAAAGTATCTACCCGGAACTCAAGGGCAAGCGTCTGCGCGGGCGCCTGGAAGGCCGCGTACTCAAGCCCTACGACGACGCCAGCACCCTCAACAGCCAAGGTTCGACCGCCAAGCCGATTGCCTGGCTGACTGACCCGATGGACCTGCAATTCCTGCAGATCCAGGGTTCGGGGCGTATTCAACTGGCGGGCGGGCGCCAACTGCGTGTCGGTTATGGCGACCAGAACGGCTACCCCTATCGCCCTATCGGCCGTTGGCTGGTAGAGCAAGGCGAGCTGAAAAAAGAAGAGGTGACCATGGGCGCCATCAGTGCCTGGGCCAAGGCACACCCGCAGCGTATTCCAGAGCTGCTGGCGAGCAACCCCAGCTACGTTTTCTTCAGCGCCCGCCCCGACAGCAACGAAGGCCCGCGCGGTTCGCTGAACGTGCCATTGACCGCCGGCTATAGCGTGGCGGTGGATCGCAAGGTGATCCCGCTGGGTAGCCTGCTGTGGCTGTCGACCACCAAACCCGACGGTTCACCGATCATCCGGCCCGTTGCAGCCCAAGACACCGGCGGCGCAATCACCGGCGAAGTGCGGGCAGACCTGTTCTGGGGCACGGGTGATGCGGCAGGCGAGCTGGCAGGGAATATGAAGCAACAGGGGCAGATCTGGATGTTGTGGCCAAAGGGTGCGCCATTGCCTCAGGTACCAGAGGCGCCAGCTGGTACCTGACAAACGCTGAAGATCAAATGTGGTGGGGGCTTGCCCCCTCCCACAAGGTTTCTGCATCAGGCTTTAGATCGAGACGAAGAAGAAACTCGCGATCAACGCCATCCCCACGAACCACACCAGCGATCGCAAAATGGCCCAATCCGCCAAGTAGCAGATGATGTACAACAGGCGACTGGTGATAAACAACACCGCCAGTACATTGATCGTCACCAGCTCTGCCGTGCCGGCCAGGTGCGCAATGATCACTGCTGCGGCAAACGCGGGGGTTACTTCAAAACTGTTGAGCTGGGCACTATGGGCGCGTTTGGCGAAGCCTTCGAGGGTATCGAGGAACGCACGCGGGTCGTGATTGTGCCGCAGCCCGAACTTGCCGCCACTGAACTTGGCCACGCCAATGCACAAGTAAGGCAGAAAAAATGCAATCAACACACACCAGAAAGCCACTGTCATCACTCATTCCTTTTTTGGATTTATCCGACGGTTAGAATTTCATCACGAACATGCCGATCAACACCAACCCACAGGCTATGAGCCGTGGCCGGCCGAAAGGTTCTTTCAAATAACGCATGCCGAACAGCACCACCAGAATCACGCTGACTTCCCGCAGCGCGGCGGCCTCGGCAATCGAGCCCAACTGCATGGCCCAAAGCACCAAAGCGTAGCTCAACAACACACATAACCCCACGCTCAGCCCCAACCGCCATTGGGTGCGCCAGAACAGGCCGAACGCTGCGCGTTTTCGCACCAATGCCAGCAACGGAAACGGCCAGGCGCTGAGCAGCGTCAGCCACACCAGGTAATCCAAGGGGTGCGCCCAGCGCCGCAGTGCCTGCCCATCCAGAAAGGTGTAACAGCCGATACACAGGCCGATCAGCAACACCACCGGCAGCATCGACCACGGCAACCGGTCGCCGCCCCCGCCCTGCCACAACAGGCACAACATGCCGAACGGGATCAGCAAAATGCCCAGGATCTGCTGGGTACTCAGCACCTCGCCGGCAAACACCAAGGTCAGCATCAGCACGACCAAAGGCGATAAGCCGCGCATCAGCGGATACACCAGGCCCAGGTCACCGACCCGATAGGCCTGGATCAACAAATAGCGGTAGAGCAATTCAAACAGTGCAGAGGCAATGATCCACGGCCAGATGCCCAGCGGCGGCAAGGACACAAACCCTACCGCGAACACCACGAACAGCAGCGCCACACTGTCCATGCAGGCGATGACCAACAAACGTTCGCCACTGAATTTGATCAAGGTGTTCCACGTCGCATGCAACAGCGCCGCTACCAGCACCAGAGCTGTCGCTACCACCAGGACCTCCGCAATTGATTCTTCATGTAACTGCACATGTTTATACTAAACCCTGCTTCGGCGCACCTCGTGTGCCTACACTTCCCGTTCCAAGGACCCCGGATGCTTGAACTTGTTGCCGCCTTCATTTGCCTTACCACCCTGCTCACCTATGTGAACTTCCGTTTCATCGGCCTGCCACCGACCATCGGCGTGATGGTCACCGCGCTGATCTTTTCGCTGATCCTGCAAGGCCTGAGCGTGCTCGGCTACCCGGGCCTGGAGGAACGCGTCCAGCAACTGATCGGCCAGATCGATTTCGGCGATCTGCTGATGAACTGGATGCTCTCGTTCCTGCTGTTCGCCGGCGCCTTGCACGTCAACTTGAACGACTTGCGCAGCTACCGCTGGCCCATCGGCTTGCTGGCAACCTTTGGCGTGCTGATCGCCACCGTCGTGATCGGCAGCCTGGCGTACTACATTTTCGCCCTGTTTGGCTGGCACGTTAGCTTCCTCTACTGCCTGCTGTTCGGCGCCTTGATTTCCCCCACCGACCCGATTGCGGTGCTTGGCGTACTGCGTACCGCCAATGCATCGAAACCTTTGAAAACCACCATCGTCGGCGAGTCGCTGTTCAACGACGGCACCGCGGTAGTGGTGTTTACCGTGTTACTGGGCATCGCGCAGTTGGGCCAGACGCCCACCGTGAGCGCCACTGCGATGCTGTTTGCCCACGAGGCCATTGGCGGCGTGGCCTTTGGCGGGCTGATCGGCTACCTCGTGTACCTGATGATCAAGAGCATCGAACAGCATCAGATCGAGGTCATGCTGACCCTCGCCCTGGTGATCGGCGGCTCGGCCATGGCTTCGGAACTGCACGTCTCGGCACCGATTGCGATGGTGGTCGCGGGGCTGATCATCGGCAACCTGGGGCGCAAGCTGGCCATGAACGATATGACCCGTCGTTACCTGGATGGCTTCTGGGAACTGCTTGACGACATGCTCAACGCCCTGTTGTTTGCGCTGATCGGCATGGAACTGCTGCTGTTGCCGTTCAATTGGCTGCATGTGTTCGCAGCCAGCCTGCTGGCGCTGGCGATTCTGCTCTCGCGCCTGTTGACCGTGGCCCCGGCAATCCTGCTCCTGCGGCGCTGGCGCACGGTGCCACGTGGCACTATCCGCATCCTGACCTGGGGTGGCTTGCGTGGTGGCGTCTCGGTCGCCCTGGCCCTGGCCCTGCCGCTCGGCCCGGAGCGTGACTTGCTGCTGAGCATCACCTACATCGTGGTGCTGTCATCAATCCTGTTGCAGGGCTTGAGCATCGGCAAGCTGGTCAAGCACGTGACCCAGGACGAGCCCCAGGTCACGCCTGAACCTCACTGATCCTTGTTGATCTGCTGCGGATGCCTTGGATCCGCAGCCGCTTTGCCCGGCAGGCTGCTTTCACTGCGGATCTGCGCGTGACTGATCAGTGCGAAGATGAAGCTGCCGCCGATGATATTGCCGGCCAGCGTCGGCCCGGCGAAAATCAGCCAGAAGTCCTTCCATGGCAACTCGCCGGCAAACACCAGGTACGACACTTCCGCCGAGCCGACGACGATATGGGTGAAGTCCCCCAGCGCCATCAGGTAAGTGATCAGGATGATGATCCACATCTTCGCGCTTTCCATCGATGGGATCATCCAGACCATGGTGGCGATCATCCAGCCGGAGACAATGCCCTTGGCAAACATCTGACCGGGATCGTTTTCCATGATCTTGCGCCCGATGTCGAGGAAGGCCAGGTCGGTCTTGGTGTCAAAAATCGGCAAGTGCAGCATCACGTAAGCCACCAGCAAGGTGCCGCACAGGTTGCCCACCAGCACCACTGACCATAGCCGCAACAGACGACCGGCATTGCCCAGGGTAGGCTTGCTCATCACCGGCAGCACCGCAGTCAGGGTGTTTTCGGTAAACAGTTGCTGGCGTGCCAGGATCACTGCGAGAAACCCCGCGCAATAGCCGAAGCTGGCAATCACCTTGAAGCCTTCACCGTCCGGCAGGCGTGAATTGAGCAAACCCATGGCCATCAACGACAGCCCCATGGTGAGTCCCGCCGCCAGTGCCGACCACCACAAGGCGGCGACGCTGCGCTCCAGTTCCTGATCGCCCTGGGTGCGGATGATTTCGTGCAGAACCGCCGCGCGCGGCGGCTGGTTCTTGTCGACGTCCTGTTGCTCTTCCTGCGACAGGTTGGGGGTCTTGCCGTCTGCTTGAGTGGCCATGATGTACCAGAGTCCGAGAGGTGCTTGAAACTACGACCTGCCGCAACGATGGCTGTTCAATGGCTCGACAACTAAACGGGAATGCGCCAGGCCTTTGCCTGTTCTACGGTGGTAGAACTGAACGGGACGCTCCAGGGCTTATTACGCGCTTGATAGTACTTAATGATGCCGTTGAGCACATTGTTGAACTCTTGCGGTGTCGTCGCCTCCCCTAGGTCACGCGCCGCACGCTGTAACAGTTCAACGTTGGATGCCGGCTGGCCAGGACGGTATAGCGATGGGTAGATGACCTCCCGCGTAAAGTTCTCGGCCTTTACCCGCATATCCCGTCGTTTCATTTCACCGACAGCACTGTTCAACACTTTGGACATGTCTCGTGCGTTACCCGCTGCCAGCCTGGCACCCACCTGCAAAAGCTGCTGGAAATTACGATGGCCCGGCGCATTCAAGCGCTTGCCCAGCCACTCGATGTGCTCGGGCCTGCTGGCCAGAGCATCCAGGTTGCGTAGCGCCGAAGCCAGCTTCGGCGTAATCACCAGCGATGTGCTTGACTGATTGGCTTCGCTGATCGCAGCGTCCAACGCTTGCAACGCCTGTTGTGCCTCCTGGCGAAACCGCAGCGCATCTGCGCCGGCTTGATCCTTTTGCAGTTCATCCTGCACGCCGGCAAGCATTTGATCATCCATCGCCATCACAGCATCGTCCAAGGACGCGAACTCATGGCGCTCACGCACCAGTTCGCGCTTTTCCAGATGCCCCGACACCGCTTGGTGAGCCTTGGCTTGCAGATGCAGCTTCTGCTCAGGGGTCATGGTGAAGTTAACAGTGCCGTTGAGCAGGCCGCTGAAATCACCCTTTTCCGATTTCAGCGGCAAGGTTACCGTCTGCTCCGCAAACGCTTTGAGCCGTTCATCCTGGTAGGCCTCGGCGGCGGTGTGCGGGGTTGCCGTAAAGGTATCGCCCAGAAAGCTGAAAAAACCGCCACTTTTGGGCGGTTCGGAAGTCTTTTCAGACTCGAATTTTACGATCAGCGTTTCGTCCTTGCTCAGGGGACTTTCCGGGAAAGAACGTTCGATAACACCGGGAGCCGGCGTATTGAGCAACAGGCCACCGTCCTGGAACGCCGTGACTTCTGCCTGCGCCTGGAACGCATGACCTTGTTCGGTTGGGCTCTTGAACAGGCCCGGCAGTGCACCCGAAATATGCGCAGCACGGGCGATATCCATATCCGGCGTCAAGCTGGCATTGAACACCACCAATTGCGGGCGGCCATCGAACATGCCCGTACCGGTGATGTTGAGCTGCTTGATTGCCGGGATATGGCGGCTCAACACCTCCAGGTCGCGAAAGGTGGGCCCTGCTCCCGCACTGAGCCGGTCGGCGATCTCCGTGACTTCGGTCGGTCGCTTGGCTGCGGGCACGTTCGCGATATGAGCAAGTGCCGATTGACGCGACTGGTCGCGGATCAATTCCTCCAGTGGCTGTGCCTCGGTTTGCAGGCGAGGCAACATGGTCAGCAACAGTTGAGAAATATTACCCGCCGGGCCAGGCAGCTTGCCGGCGAGCTTGCCAAGCTGGGAACTGACATTCTGCAACCATGCCAGGACCGGGTCTTTGCTGTTGAGCAAGCTGGGCAGATCGAGGTCGTTCGACAACTCGGTGAATGCCTTGGCGTCCATGCCACTGGCGAGCACCGCTGCAGAGATCGCACCGGCAGATGAGCCGGAAACCACCTTGATGTCTTTCAGTTTGTCGGCCTCTTCAAGGGCCTGCACCATCCCTGGGAAGGCGATGCCCTTGGCACCACCACCACTGAGCACCAAGTGAGCCGGGGGCGGTGGTGACAGCGCCACCTCCACGCGCCCGTCGCCGTGGCGAAAAACGCTTACCTTGCTTTCGCCCACGCCTTTGACCAACGGCGTCTTCACCTGTTGATCGAGGTTTTGAGGTAATAGTGGCTGACTCTGTACAACGGAACTGGAGACATTCATACACGAGGCTCTCTCTACAGGGTGTAGGCCTGAGTGATGAGAGAGCCTCGGAAAGATCCATGCGGTAGAATCTGGTAACGCAAATCATGCCGTGCAGTTGTTACTCAGAGAGACCGTCATCCTTGAACTGATCCTTCACGTACTTGATTTCGGTACGGCCGTGGGGTGCCGGCAAGCCGTCTTCGCCAAGGTTGACGAAGACCATTTTTTCCACGGTCAGGATGCTCTTGCGGGTGATTTTGTTGCGCACTTCGCAGGTCAGGGTGATCGAGGTGCGACCAAACTCGGTGGCGGTGATGCCCAGTTCGATGATGTCACCCTGGCGCGAGGCGCTGACAAAGTTGATTTCAGAGATGTACTTGGTCACCACGCGCTGGTTGCCGAGCTGGACAATCGCGTAGATGGCCGCTTCTTCGTCGATCCAGCGCAGCAGGCTGCCGCCGAACAGGGTGCCGTTGGGGTTGAGGTCTTCGGGTTTTACCCATTTGCGGGTGTGGAAGTTCATGGTCACTCCAAAGCGTCTTGCCGAATGATAGGCAACATCATGGCAGAGCCCGCGGCCAAGCTCTACGCGCCATTGCCTATCGAGCCCATGGGCGATGTGCATGCCGCCGACGGAAAGGCTTGGGAAGTGCCGCTTACGCGGCTATAATCGCCTCCGTTTCAAAACGGTCATCTTCAGTTGATACCGTTCTCCCGCCACCTGTCCGAGGGGCGCTGCAGCAGGTTCAACCTGTCAGGCTCGGATGGGGCGTTGTCCGGCCTGGTTGCCCTGGCCTGATACTAAACGCACAACGGCGCCCATTCGCACATTACGAATGGAGGCTCTTCATGAGCGCTGTCATCACGCCTGCAGATTTCACCGACTACAAAGTCGCCGATATGTCCCTCGCTGCCTGGGGCCGTCGCGAAACCTTTATCGCCGAATCCGAAATGCCTGCCCTGATGGGCCTGCGTCGCAAGTACGCCGCGGAGCAACCGCTCAAGGGCGCGAAGATCCTCGGCTGCATCCACATGACCATCCAGACCGCCGTACTGATCGAGACCCTGGTTGCCCTGGGTGCCGAAGTGCGTTGGTCGTCCTGCAACATCTTCTCGACTCAGGACCAGGCCGCTGCCGCTATCGCTGCCGCCGGTATCCCGGTATTTGCCTGGAAGGGCGAGACCGAAGAAGAGTACGAGTGGTGCCTGGAGCAAACCATCCTCAAGGATGGCGCGCCATGGGATGCCAACATGATCCTCGACGACGGCGGTGACTTGACCGAGCTGCTGCACAAGAAGTACCCGCAGATCCTCGACCGCGTCCACGGCGTGACCGAAGAAACCACCACCGGCGTACACCGCCTGCTGGACATGCTGGCCAAGGGCGAGCTGAAAATCCCGGCCATCAACGTCAACGACTCGGTAACCAAGAGCAAGAACGACAACAAGTATGGCTGCCGTCACAGCCTGAACGACGCGATCAAGCGCGGTACCGACCACCTGCTGTCGGGCAAGCAAGCCCTGGTGATCGGCTACGGTGACGTGGGCAAGGGTTCGTCCCAGTCCCTGCGCCAGGAAGGCATGATCGTCAAGGTTTCCGAAGTCGACCCGATCTGCGCCATGCAAGCCTGCATGGACGGTTTCGAAGTGGTTTCACCGTTCATCGACGGCATCAACGACGGCACCGAAGCAAGCATCGACAAAGCCCTGCTGGGCAAGATCGACCTGATCGTCACCACCACCGGTAACGTGAACGTGTGCGATGCGAACATGCTCAAGGCCCTGAAAAAGCGCGCCGTGGTGTGCAACATCGGCCACTTCGACAACGAGATCGATACCGCCTTCATGCGCAAGAACTGGGCATGGGAAGAAGTGAAGCCGCAGGTCCACAAGGTTCACCGTACCGGTGCCGGCCAGTTCGACCCGCAGAACGATGACTACCTGATCCTGCTGGCCGAAGGCCGCCTGGTTAACCTGGGCAACGCCACTGGCCACCCAAGCCGGATCATGGATGGCTCGTTCGCCAACCAGGTACTGGCGCAGATCTTCCTGTTCCAACAGAAGTACGCCGACCTGTCGCCAGCCCAGAAAGCCGAGCGCCTGACCGTGGAAGTACTGCCGAAGAAACTCGACGAAGAAGTGGCCCTGGAAATGGTCCGCGGCTTCGGCGGCGTGGTGACTCAATTGACCAAGACCCAGGCCGACTACATCGGCGTGACGGTTGAAGGTCCGTTCAAGCCGCACGCTTACCGCTACTGATACACCTGCTGCCCACTCTCCCTGTGGGGGAACGGGCTTTAATGTGGGAGGGGGCTTGCTCCCGATGGCGGTGGGTCAGTCAATATATTTATTAACTGACACTCCGCCATCGGGAGCAAGCCCCTCCCACATCGACGGTGTACACACTCCGCAATTCTGGGTTTCAAAGGGTATGACCATGTCCCAAGACCGTCGCTACAGCTTCGAGTTCTTCCCGACCAAGACCGATGCTGGGCATGAAAAGCTGATGGCCACTGCCAAGGTGCTGGCCAGCTACAACCCCGACTTCTTCTCCTGCACCTACGGCGCCGGCGGTTCGACCCGCGACCGCACGATCAACACCGTGCTGCAGCTGGAAAGCCAAGTCAAAATTCCCGCCGCTCCGCACTTGTCGTGCGTGGGCGACAGCAAGGACGACCTGCGCGGCCTGCTGACCCATTACCAGCAAGCCGGCATCCAGCGTATCGTCGCCCTGCGTGGCGACCTACCCTCCGGCATGGGCATGGCCAGCGGCGAGCTGCGCTACGCCAACGAGCTGGTGAGCTTCATCCGCGAAGAAAGCGGCGATCACTTCCATATCGAAGTGGCCGCCTACCCGGAAATGCACCCCCAGGCGCGCAATTTCGAGGACGATTTGCAGAATTTCGTGCGCAAGGCCAATGCTGGCGCCAACAGTGCGATTACCCAGTACTTCTTTAACGCCGACAGCTACTTCTACTTCGTCGAGCGTGTACGGGCGATGGGTGTGAACATCCCGATCGTGCCGGGCATCATGCCAATCACCAATTACAGCAAGCTGGCGCGCTTTTCCGACGCCTGCGGCGCCGAGATCCCACGCTGGGTGCGCAAACAACTGGAAGCCTATGGCGACGATGTCAAAAGCATCCAGGCGTTCGGCGAGCAGGTCATTACCGAGATGTGTGAGCAATTGTTGCAAGGTGGCGCGCCAGGATTGCATTTCTATACCCTGAACCAGGCTGAACCCAGCCTCGCCATTTGGAACAACCTCAAGCTGCCACGCTAAGGCTTGTCCGGTTGTGCCAAGGCCCTCGTCCAGACGAGGGCCTTTGTCGTTTTACGTTACCCACGGAACCCCGTAGTCCATGAATACAGTGTCCTCGCCTTCCCGCCCGCAGCTGGTCTACCTGGTCTTCGGTGCCGAGACCTACCACCAGGAGGCGGTATTCAGCATCGCCAGCGCACTTGCGTTCCTGCAGGAGACTGCGGACGCAAACGTAGACATTCAGGTATTCAGCGACAATCCCGAGCCTTATCGCCTGCTGCCGGTGCGCGTGCGCCCTCTCGACGAGGCCACTCGCAAACGCTGGAGCGAGCCCCACGGCTATCACTTCCGCACCAAACACGTGGTGCTGCGCCAGGTGTTGCAAGAGTCCCCGGTGGCGCTGCTGATCGACACCGACACCTTCTTCCACCATTCGCCCATGGCTCTGTTCGAACGCGTCCAGCCCGGCACCCTGCTGTGCAATGCCTTCTACACCAAGTACGGCGATAATCACGAAAGCGTCCTCTACACTGCTCTGCGCCAGCGCCTGCTGGATATGGGCGTGGCCGACGATGAAATGATGACCCTCAATTCCGGCGTCATGGGCCTGACCCAGCAGGATGCGCACATCCTCGATCGCTCCATCGAATTGATGGATGAGCTGTTCCCCCATGCCCAGGGCGCGTACACCCTGGAAGAGTTCTGCCTGTCCATCGCCGCCTATCGCACCGTCAACGTGCGCGAGTGCCCGGACCTGATCCATCATTACTGGAGCCGCAAGCAGTTGTTCCGGGCCAAGGTCAAGGCGTGGATCGCCAAGCACGCCAGCGCCCCTACCAGTGCCCAAGCCCTGGCCGACACGCGGCAGGTTTCCTCGCACCTGCCGCGCCCGCCACGCTTGCAGCGCTTGATGTACAAGCTCATTACCCTGCTGCTGCCCAAGCATCAGCAACAGTTTATTCGCGAAATTCTTTACGGCTGCTACGAACACGAAAACGAATTCGACCAGGCCTGCGGCCCGGTGTGGTGGGATAAGGCCCGACAAAACCAGGAGGAGCGCCAGAAGCGCCCGCTCGATGCCCACCAGTTGGAACACTGGTTCGCCAACCCCGTGGTGCGCCTGATTCTGGGTGAGCGCCGCGCCGCGATCCACGAACACCTGCTGGACGTTCCGGCGAAATAGGACCGTCCGCCAATGCGCATGCCAGAGCTTCTCTTTCGCCCATGAGCGTCGTAACCTGAGGGCATGCCCGTCATTTTCAAGCTGTTGATCGCTGCGCTTTTTGCTTGCCTGAGCCTGGCCGCTAATGGCGAGAAATTGCGCATTGTTACCGAGCCCTGGGCCCCCTACGTCTACGACGACCACGGCCGCATGGCTGGCCTGGACTATGAAACCACCGTGATCGTGTTCCAGCGCCTGGGCGTCGAGGTGCAATGGCAGTTCCTGCCCTGGAAGCGCTGCCTGGCGATGCTCGATCAGGGCCACGCCGACGGCGCGCTGGATATTTTCCACAGCCACGACCGTGACGCCCTGCTGCTCTACCCCGGCGAGCCATTGTCGGACGTTGAATTCGTACTGTTCTACGCCAACGAACGCCCGCATCCCGCCGAAACCCTCGATGACCTGCGCGGCCTGACCGTCGGTGTTTCCCCCGGCTACCTCTATGGCGATGCATTCAGCGAGTCCAGCGCCTTTGAGCGTGAGCCCGCACCCAGCCATGAAGCCAATTTCGGCAAGCTCATGCTCGGGCGCATCGATATGGTGGTTACTGACCGACGGGTGGGACAACACGTGATCAAGGCGCTGGGCCTTGAGGGCAAGGTCAGCCAGGCGTCGGTGGTGGTCAGCCGCCAGCCGCAATTTCTCGCGGTGCGGCGCGGCGCGGGCATGGACCTGCTGGTACAACGCTTTGCCGCCGAGCTCAAGCGCTTCAAGCAAGAGCCGGCCTATGCCGCCTTGAGCGCCAAATATGGTGGAATGCACACACAAACGGCGCCTATATCAGCGTCAGGACGTGCCGTTGAGCAGCAGGAAAGCAGCGCGCAGTGATTGCTCTGTTATACTCCGGCCTTTCCGCCAGGCTTACGCCCGGCCGCTCGGGTCTTGAAAAAGGCACCCAACCCAGCTACTGCGCAGCTTTGCAGCCCGCGCGAGCCGGTGGCGTGCCCGCCAGACGCAGCAGGACCGGACGGGATTGCGCTCCCCTAAGCGCCATTCACGCCCGGCAAGATTATCCCTTTGGGCCAAGCCCTAACTAAAACAGGATTACTCATGTCCTTTGCTTCCCTCGGTCTCTCCGAGGCTTTAGTCCGCGCCATCGAGGCGGCGGGCTATACCGAGCCTACTCCGGTGCAACAGCGGGCCATTCCCGCCGTGTTGCAAGGTCGCGACCTGATGGTCGCGGCTCAGACAGGTACTGGTAAAACCGGCGGTTTCGCCCTCCCGATCCTGGAGCGGTTGTTTCCCAACGGTCACCCGGACAAATCCCAGCGTCATGGCCCGCGCCAACCGCGCGTACTGGTCCTGACCCCAACCCGCGAACTCGCAGCCCAGGTGCATGACAGCTTCAAGCTGTATGCCCGCGACTTGAAGTTCGTCAGCGCCTGCATCTTCGGCGGCGTCGGTATGAACCCACAGGTTCAGGCCATGTCCCGTGGCGTCGATGTGCTGGTGGCTTGCCCCGGCCGTTTGCTCGACCTGTGCGGCCAAGGCAGCGTCGATTTGTCCCACGTGGAAATCCTCGTGCTGGACGAAGCCGACCGCATGCTCGACATGGGCTTTGTCCATGACGTGAAGAAGGTCCTCGCCCGCCTGCCAGCCAAACGTCAAAACCTGCTGTTCTCGGCGACGTTCTCCCAGGACATCACCGCCCTGGCCGGCAAGCTGCTGCACAACCCGGAACGCATCGAAGTCACGCCGCCGAACACCACGGTCGAACGTATCGAGCAACGCGTATTCCGCCTGGCCGCCAGCCACAAGCGTGCGCTGCTGGCACACTTGATTACCGCCGGCGCATGGGAACAGGTGCTGGTTTTCACCCGCACCAAGCACGGTGCCAATCGCCTGGCCGAGTACCTGGATAAACACGGCCTCACCGCTGTCGCCATCCACGGCAACAAGAGCCAGAATGCACGCACCAAGGCCTTGGCAGATTTCAAGGCTGGCTCCGTACGTATCCTGGTCGCCACCGATATCGCCGCCCGCGGCCTGGATATCGACCAGTTGCCACACGTGGTCAACTTCGAGCTGCCCAACGTCGATGAAGATTATGTGCACCGGATCGGCCGTACTGGCCGTGCCGGTCGTTCGGGCGAGGCCATTTCCCTGGTCGCGCCGGACGAAGAAAAACTGCTTAAAAGCATCGAGCGCATGACCAAGCAGAAGATCGCCGACGGCGACCTGATGGGCTTCGATGCCAGCGCCGTAGAGGCCGAGAAGCCTGAAGCGCGCGAGCGTCCGGACGTGCGCAACCCACGCGGTCCGAAGGGCGATGGCCCGAACGGTGGCGGTGGTGGCGGTGGTCGTCGCGACAAGGGCAAGGACAAGGGCAAGGAAAAGTCCGCAAGCAGCAGCCGTGGCGAACGCCCGGCCCGCGAGCAGAAGCCACGTGAAGGCACCCCGGCCCGCGAACAGCGCCAGCCGAGCCAGCCACCACGCGCCGCCGCTGACCGTGCCCCGGACGAGTTCCTCGACGACGATGTGGACAACTTCGGTAACCGCGTCGACTACGTGCCCCAGGCCAAGCCCGCCCAGGGCCGTGGTCGTCGTCCAGGCGCCCCGGCACAAGGCGCCGGTGCGGGTGCTCCCCGTGGCGGCCAGCCACAGGGCGGTCGCCAGAACGGCCCGCGCAACAGCAGCGGCGGCACCACCGGTACTCCTCCTGCCAAGCGCAGCGGCCCGCGCAATGGTGCACCGCGTGACGGCCAGGCGCGTCGTGAAGATTCGCGCAGCAACAATCGCCGCCCGGCCCGTGATGACCAGCCACGCCTGTCTGAGCCCGCGGTGCAAAACCCGCGTGGTGGCCCGGCGCCGAAGATCATCCACAAGGAGTCGAAAGCCGATCGCTTCCCGACACCCGAGCAGTTGGACCAACTGCCAGGTCGTCCTCGTGGTGAAAAACCAGCGTTGCTGACCCGCAACCGCGAGGCATAAAAAAAACCCGTATCGCGAGATACGGGTTTTTTTTGCCTGTAGGAACGGGCTTGCTCGCGAAGGTCGTCAACGATAACGCTGGCGGCCTGACAAAACGCGGTGTCTCTACGTTTTTCGCGAGCAAGCTCGCTCCTACATACGGAGCATTACTTCGCTTTCACACCTTCAAAGGTGATGTACAGCTGAACCACGTCGGACTGTGGACCTACGTCCATGCCCTTCGGAACGAACTCTTTACGGCTGATCGAGGTGGTGCCTTCAAAGCCTGCACGGTAGCCGCCCCATGGATCCTTGCCTTCGCCCAGGAACGTAGCCTTGACCACGATAGGCTTGGTTACGCCATGGAAGGTCAGGTCGCCAGTGACATCAGCAGTCTGCTTGCCATCAGCGTTCTTCCCGGTTGGCTTGACGCTGGTGGAGACGAACTTGGCGTCAGGGAATTTGCCCGATTCCAGGAAGTCTGCGCTATTGACGTGCTTGTCGCGCTCGGCGTGGTTGGAGAACACGCTGGCGGTACGGACATTCATTTCAATCTTGGCGTCTTCTGGCTTGGCAGCGTCAAAGCTGAACTTGCCGTCCAGGTCCTTGAAGGTACCGGTGATGTAGCTGTAGCCCAGGTGGCTGATCTTGAAATCGACGAAGGCATGCTGGCCTTCCTTGTCGATCACGTAGTCAGCGGCCATCGCCGAACCAGCGGACAGCAGGGCAGAACCGATTGCCAGAGCAGCGAGTGTTTTTTTCAACATGCTTTCTATTCCTTGTGAGTCGAGGTTGAACATCAGGCTTTGCGCCCCAGCATTCGTGTCAGGGTCGCATCACGATCGATAAAGTGGTGTTTCAACGCAGCCACGCCATGCAACCCGGCGAAGACCACCAACACCCAGGCCAGGTATAGATGCACCCAACCGGCGGTATCTGCCTGGTCCGGTAGACCGGAAACCAGGGCAGGAATTTCAAACAGGCCAAACACCGGGATACCGACACCGTCGGCGGTGGAAATCAGGTAACCGGCAATCATCACGGCAAACAGCCCCAGATACAGGAACGCGTGCCCAAATGCAGCACCGATCCGCGTCATACGGCTATAGCTGGCCAGCGGCGGTGGCGGCGGGCTGATCAGGCGCCAGACGATACGTACCAGCATGATGGCGAATAGCGTGATGCCAATGCTCTTGTGCAAGTCAGGTGCATCTTTGCGCCAGGCGCTGTAGTAGTCGAGGCCGACCATCCACAGGCCCAATGCGAATAAACCAAACACCACCAGGGCAACGCCCCAGTGTAGAACCATGCTGACCCAGCCATAGCGGGCGGGCGAATTGCGTAGCTGCATGTACTTAATCCCGTAAGAACTGTGCCCAAGACTAGCGTTTTACCTATCGAATTAAAGCGGAAAATTTCGCTTTGAAATATCGAGAAATACGATGAAGAGGCTAGGTATCATAAATTAACAAGGGATTAAGACTATTCCCAAGAAACGTGACAGACCGTCCTGCATTTACCGTCAATTGCCCCACAATGGCTTGTGACAGGCGCCACCATTGCATAGGCTTGCGCGATTGTTTCGCCTGCGCCAGCCGCAGGACCGCTTCGAGGAGATAACCGATGGGCTTGAATAACCAGTGGATGCAACGCGACCTCGCGGTGCTGTGGCATCCCTGCACCCAGATGAAAGACCACCAGCAACTGCCGCTGATCCCGATCAAGCGCGGTGAAGGCGTATGGCTGGAAGATTTCGAAGGCAAGCGCTACCTCGATGCCGTCAGTTCCTGGTGGGTCAATGTGTTTGGCCACGCCAACCCGCGCATCAACCAACGCATCAAGGACCAGGTCGATCAGCTGGAGCACGTGATCCTCGCCGGTTTCAGCCACCAGCCGGTGATCGAGCTGTCCGAGCGCCTGGTGCAGATGACGCCTGAGGGCCTGACCCGCTGCTTCTATGCTGATAACGGCTCATCCTGCATCGAAGTCGCATTGAAGATGAGCTTTCACTACTGGCTCAACCGTGGCCTGCCAAACAAGAAGCGCTTCGTCACCCTGACCAACAGCTACCATGGCGAAACCATCGCCGCGATGTCGGTGGGCGACGTGCCGCTGTTTACCGAAACCTACAAGGCGCTGCTGCTCGACACCATCAAGGTGCCGAGCCCGGACTGCTACCTGCGCCCCGACGGCATGAGCTGGGAAGAACATTCGCGCAACATGTTCCTGGCCATGGAACAGACCCTGGCCGATCACCACGAGACCGTCGCCGCCGTGATCGTCGAGCCGTTGATCCAGGGTGCAGGCGGCATGCGCATGTACCACCCGGTGTACCTCAAGCTGTTACGCGAAGCCTGCGACCGCTACGGCGTGCACCTGATCCACGACGAAATCGCCGTGGGATTCGGTCGCACAGGCAGCATGTTCGCCTGTGAACAGGCCGGCATCCGCCCTGACTTCCTGTGCCTGTCCAAAGCCCTCACCGGCGGTTACCTGCCACTGGCCGCCGTGGTCACCACCGACGATGTCTACGACGCGTTCTACGACGACTACCCGACCCTGCGCGCCTTCCTGCACTCCCACAGTTACACCGGCAATCCGTTGGCGTGCGCGGCGGCCTTGGCGACGCTGGATATCTTTGAAGAAGACAACGTCATCGAAAACAACAAGGCCCTGGCCCAGCGCATGGCGACCGCCACCGCGCACCTGGTCGACCATCCCCATGTCGCGGAAGTCCGCCAGACCGGCATGGTGCTGGCCATCGAGATGGTGCAGGACAAAGCCACCAAGACTGCCTACCCATGGCAGGAACGCCGTGGCCTGAAGGTTTTCGAGCATGCCCTGGAACGCGGCGCGCTGTTGCGGCCGTTGGGCAGCGTGGTGTACTTCCTGCCGCCCTATGTGATTACACCTGAGCAGATCGACTTCCTGGCCGAGGTGGCCAGCGAGGGGATTGATATCGCCACTAACAGCAAAGTCAGTGTGGCAGTGCCGAAAGATTTTCACCCAGGCTTCCGTGATCCGGGTTGATTGCCTACATACACCTTTTCAGAGAACAGAAATGAGACTGTCCCGCTTTTTCACCGACGCCCCGCTGAGCCTCGGCGACCATGAACTGCCCGAAGCCCAGGCGCATTACATCAGCCGTGTGTTGCGCATGGGTGAAGCCGATGCCGTGCAATTGTTCGACGGTTCTGGCCAGGAGTTCCGGGGCACCTTGCTGGAAGTCGGTAAAAAGCGCGTTACCGTACAACTGACGGAGTGCTTTGCCGGTCAGGCCGAATCACCGCTGCACGTCCACCTCGGCCAGGGCCTGTCCCGGGGCGAGCGTATGGATTGGGCGATCCAGAAAGCCACTGAACTGGGCGTCAACGCGATCACGCCGATCTTCACCGAGCGCTGCGAAGTGCGCCTCAAGGACGAGCGCGCCGACAAGCGTCTGCTGCACTGGCGCCAAGTGGCAATCAGCGCCTGCGAGCAATGTGGGCGTTCGACGGTGCCGGTGATTCATGCGCCGTTGCTGCTGGCAGACTGGCTCAAGCAGGTCGAGGCCGGCCTGAAGCTGGTGCTGCACCCGGTGGCCGAGCCGATGATCAGCCATGCCAAGCCATCGCGGCTGGCGTTCCTGATCGGGCCGGAAGGTGGCTTGACGGATGGAGAAGTCGAAACCGCCCAGGGCGCTGGCTTCCATGCCGCGCGATTGGGGCCGCGAGTATTACGTACCGAAACCGCGCCGGTGGTGGCGCTGGCCGTTGCGCAGCAACTCTGGGGCGACTTCTAAAGGTGGATGAGGTGATCACTCCACCGGGTCGCTGACCGGGCTGGCAATGATCGCCTTCAACTCACTGGTCATCGGAAACTCCAGGTTCAAGCCGTTCGGTGGAATCGGCTGCTCGAACCAGCGCTGGTAAATCCCGTTGATCGCCCCCGAGCGGTAAAGGTCGCCCAGGGCCTGGTTAACCACCGCGAGAAACTGTGGGTCATCCTTGCGCACCATGCAGCTGTAGATCTCCCGCGATTGCTCCTTGCCCACGACCACCCAATGGTGTGGGTCCCTGGCCTTGGCGCGTTCGCCGTAGAGCAGCGCATCGTCCATATAGAACGCCACCGCACGGCCGGTCTCAAGCATCTTGAACGCTTCGCCGTGGTCCTTGGCGCTGATGACGAACATATTGCTCTGATGCTCGGCGTTGTAGCGTTTGAGGAAGCGTTCGTTGGTGGTGCCGGCGGTGGTCACCACGTTCTTGCCCTTGAGGTCGGAGAGTCCGTGGATGCCGCTGGTCCTGGCCGTCAGTAACTGCCCCTTCACATAGATAAACCCATAGGAAAATGCCACCTGCTTCTGCCGTTCGGCGGTCACTCCGGTGGAGCCACACTCCAGGTCAACGGTGCCGTTCTGTACCAATGGGATCCGGGTCTGGGACGTCACCAGGCGATAATTCACACGCAAGTTTTTCAGGCCGGCCTGTTCCCGGACGCGCTCGACGATCCTGTGGGTGAGGTCCACCGAATACCCCATCGGCTTGCCGCTCTGATCGCCTATATACGAGAACGGCACTGACGCATCACGATAGCCAACGGAAATTTGCTGGCTGGCAGTGATTTTTTCCAAGGTTGCGCTGGATTCGCTCGCTGACGCCAGGGGTAGTCCCAGCGTCAGCGAAGCGAAAATGCAGACCTTGAAAATGCAACGGTTTACCGCTGTTTTTTGCATAGGGTAGTCCCGCTGGCTATAGCTATAGCTCGAGTCGGCAGCCAGCCGATCCAGGCATCGTTATTCATCTCTTTACACTCCAACAACCAAAGGTCAGGCCGCCTTGGGAAGAAACACATGTGCGTCAATCGAAGTCGACCGCTCTGCAATCATTTCGGCCAGCAACTGGCCGCTGGCGCACGCGAGCGTGAAGCCAAGAGCGCCATGCCCCAGGTTGAGCCACAGATTGCGATAGGAACTGGCACCAATCAGAGGCAGGCCGGTGGGCGTCGCTGGCCGCATCCCTGCCCATTCAACCGCAGCGTCATAGTTGCCGCCCATCGGAAACGTCTGGCGGGCCAAGCGTTTTATCACCGCCAGGCGCTTGGGCTCCGGGGCGCTGTTGAAACCCACCATGTCGACCATGGCGGCGACACGTAACTGATCGCCGATCCGGGCATACACAGCCCTGCGGTCGTAATCGGTCACATTGACCGTTGGCGCACTGTGCTGCTCGCCGATGGGCACGCTGAGGCTGTAGCCCTTGAGGGGGTAAAGCGGTAGACGCATACCTGGCAGACCCAGGCTCGAACTGTTGTGACCGGCTGCCAGGATCAGGTTCTCCACAGGGATGACTTCGTCCTCAAGCTCCACGGCTACAGCTGTATTAAACGCCTCATGGACACGCAATACTTTGCGCCCGTAGACAATGCGGCAGCGTCCCGATGCCTCCAAATGCCCGCCAAGCTGCTGGCAAAATGCGTGGCAATCGGCAACCTCTTCATTAGGGTTGTAAATACCGCCGACAAAGGTCCCCTCCATCAGGGACGGTTCAAGCTTGCGGCAGTCTTCGGCCGATAGCACTTGTTGCTGGAGGGGGTCAGTCAATTTGCGCCGCCCCTGCGCGAAGCTGTCAGCGGAACGGAAGGTCACCAGTTTTCCATTGCGCTTCCAGTTGAACCCCTCCAGATGGTCCTCTACCCGCCAGCGGTTCAGGACGTCCTGGCTCATCGCTGCCAGGCGAAGCAAATGTGCGGAGTTTGTACGGTTTACCGAGGAGCGGCAGGCGCCGAGGAAAGAGGCGAGCCAGCGCCATTGTGAAAGGTCCAGCCGGGGCCTGAGCTTCAGGGGAGACTCCGAGCGCAGCAGAAAGCCAAGCGCCTTGAGTGGTACACCAGCATCGGCAAGGGGGGCGACATAGCGGTAGGACAGTTGGCCACCATTCGCAAAACTGGTGACATTACCCAGTTTTTTTTGCGCTTCGACCAAGGTGACTTCCATGCCTGCACGCACACATGCATAGGCACTCGCCAACCCGATGACACCGCCACCGATGATACATACTCGCCTTGCCATATTGACACCTCACATGGATTGAAACGAATTCCAGAGTAGGTTCAAGTGACAAAAGTTGAACAATGAATAAAGGTAAGCCACCTATAAGTTAAGGTTATGAAAACACATGCGTCTGCGACATATCGAAATCTTCCAGGCCATCCGCCAGACCGGCTCCGTCAGCGCCGCCGCGCAGTTGCTGCACGTCTCGCAACCAGCGGTGACCAAGGTGCTTCAGCACGCCGAATTGCAGCTGGGCTTCCCGTTGTTTCTAAGGGTGCGTGGCAAGTTACAGCCCACACCGGAAGCCCTGGCCTTGGAAAGCGAAGTCGAGAAAGTCACAACGAGTCTGCAAGGGGTGCAACGGCTGGCCAAGAGCTTGCGCCATACGCCTGAACAAAGCGTGCGCATCGGCGCCATCCCGGCGCTGGCACAGTCGCTGCTGCCACCGTCAATCCTTGAGTGGAAGCGCAGCTACCCGGACATGGTCTGTGAGCTGTCCAGCGACCATAGCCGCGAGCTGGTGCAGCAGTTGTTGATGCGCGAAATCGACCTGGCACTGACCCTCAATTTCTCCGGCCACCCGGGGCTCACCAGCCAGATACTGGCGAACGGGGCGCTGGTAGCGTTGGCCTCCAAGGCTTACTGGCCTGAGGCTGAATCAAGCCAGCCATTGCCTTTGGCCGAACTGGCGAATACGTCGCTGATTGGTCTTTCCAGCGCTGATCCGTTGGCGGCAAAGCTCGACAGTTACCTGGAAAATATTGACCCACCGCCACAAATAAGCATTTCCGTACAAACCTATTCCCTGGCCCGGGCCATGGTTGAATCCGGTGCGGGAATAACGGTGATTGATCCCTTCACAGCCCTCGGTGCGTCCATGACGACGATGTGCATTCGCACGCTTGCCCCGCAGTTGCCGATCACCCTGTACGCCCTGACCCGCGCCAACGAACCGCCTCCGCATATGTTGGCCGACCTGTTGCATATCTTCGGCAACCGGGCACGTGCGTTGCTCGAGCGCCTTTAAGAATGTCCCCTTCATTCAGAGCACGTAATGCATGATCGCCACGAAATGCAGCAGGCTGCCGCCGATGACAAACAGATGCCAGACCCCATGGGAATGGCGCAGGCGGTCCTCCAGGGCAAAAAAGATAATACCGACGGTATACAACACCCCGCCCGACGCCAACCAGATGAACCCCGCCGTACCCAGCGCCGCCATCAGCGGCTTGACTGCCACGAGTACGATCCAGCCCATCACGGCATAAATCACGATGGACAGAATCCGCGCCTCCGAGCGCGGCTTGATCTCTTGCAGGATACCGATCACCGCCAGCCCCCACACGATACCGAACAGCGTCCAGCCCCACGGCCCGCGCAGGGTCACCAGGCAAAAAGGCGTGTAGCTGCCGGCGATCAACAGGTAGATGGAAAAGTGATCGACCTTCTGCATGATCGCTTTTCGCCGTCCCTGTACGCTGTGGTACACCGTCGACGCGCTGTACAGCACCATCAGGGTAAAGCCGTAGATCGCCACGCTGACGATCTTCCAGGGGCTGCCGTCCAGGCTCGCCACCACCAACATCCACACGGCGCCAATACACGCCGCGACTGCACCGAGCAAATGGCTCCAGGCGTTGAATCGCTCCCCGTGGTACATCTGTCACCGACCTCCCCATAACCTTCAAGAACAGGCTGGCAAGCGTCCAGCCTTGCGCATAAGAGTGCAAGCGGCTTGTGACGTTCCGAGGACGGCGCACGCGTTTGCGGGCACAATTATAGGTAATCGAACAAGAGCCCACGGCCATGCTGATCGACGAAGAGTTTACCCTCAAGAAGCTGGAAATCTTCCTGGCGTTCATGCGCACCGGCAACCTGGCCCGCGCCGCCGCCGAGTTGCAAACCAGCAACGTCAGCGTTCATCGCGCCATCCACTCCCTGGAAAATGCCCTGCGCTGCCCGCTGTTCAAACACGAAGGTCGCAACCTCACCCCGCTGGAAAGCGCCTATGTGCTTGAAGAACGCGCACAGAAACTGGTGGCCGATGTGGTCGACAGCGTACGCCTGACCCGCGAAGCCGCCGGCTTCTCCGCCGAGCGTTTCAAACTCGGCTCGCTGTATTCGCTGACGGTAAAAACCGTACCGCAACTGATCATGGGCCTGAAGATCCGCCGCAGCGAACTCAATATCGATCTGATCCTCGGCTCCAATTTCGACCTGCTCTACAAACTCAAGAACATGGAAGTCGACGCGATCCTCATCTCCCTCGACGAACACGCCAACGACCCCGACTGTGAGCAGATCGCCCTGTTCAGCGATGACATTTTCCTGGCCACTCCGGCCGATTCCCCACTGGACCGCAACCAGGAAATCGACCTGGCCGATGTACGCGACGCTACCTTCATCACCCTCACCCAGGGCTTCGCCACGCACCAGGACGGCAACCGGGTGTTCAAGCAAGCGGGGTTCGAGCCGAAGGTGGCGATGCAGGTGAACGATATCTTCACCTTGCTGAGCATGGTCAGTTCAGGGGTGGGTTATGCGCTGCTGCCGGGGCGGATTGCAGCGGTGTATGAGAACCGCGTGAAGCTGATACCGCTGCAACCCAGGTATCGGTTGCAGCAGCATATCGGCGTAGTGTTCCTGAAGGCCAAGGAACGCGACCCGAACCTGCTGGCGCTGCTGGCGGAATGTCGGATGTATGCCAATCGGCAAGTTTGAGACCGCTATCGGGGGCAAGCCCCCTCCCACATTGGACTGCATTTCAAATGTGGGAGGGGGCTTGCCCCCGATAGCGCCAGTCCAGACACTGAAAATCCTCAGGTCAGCCCACCAACCCCCTCATCACCAGAAACAACAACGACGGCCCTAGCAGACACCCCAGCGCCGTATAGAACGCCGCCGTCAGGCAGCCATACGGCACCAGCTTCGGATCAGTCGCCGCCAACCCGCCCGCCACACCGCTGGAAGTGCCCATCAAACCACCGAAGATCACCGCACTGCGCGGGTTGTTCAGCCCGATCAGCGGCGCCACGAACGGCGTCATCACCATCACCAGAATCGCCTTGATCAACCCGGCGGCAATGGACAGCGCCATCACCTCGGAACTGGCCCCGATCGCCGCGCCGGTCACCGGGCCGACGATATAGGTCACGGCCCCGGCGCCGATGGTGGTGAGGCTCACCGCATCGGTATAACCGAACGCCATCGCCACTCCGACCCCGGCAATAAACGACGAACCCACGCCGACAAACAACGCCAGTACGCCAACATACCCAGCGCGCTTGAGCTCATCGACACTCACGCCAAACGCCGTGGCGACAATGGCAAAGTCCCGCAGCATGGCACCGCCCAACAGGCCGATACCTGACAACAGCGGAATATCCACCACCCCTTTCGAGCCGCCGGTAAAGGCCCCGCCCACATACGACAGCACCAAGCCCAGCAGGATGGCGATGGCCGAGCCATGCAGGCGGCCTTTGGTAAAGGTGTCTGACATCCAGTAGGAGACCCACATGGTCAGGCCGATCACGGCAAAACCACTGATCAAGCCGTAGCCGGTGATCACTTTCATCATCGATTCGTACATGGCGATCACCCGGCTTCTTTAGTGGGAACAACCGCAGCAGGCTCACGGTTGCCGATGCGTACCAACACCGGCACCAGGGCAAAGCCCAGCAGCACTGCGATGGTTCCGGCCAGAATTGCCATGGGCCCGCCGCTGATGGCGCCATATACGTTTTGCTGGGCCGCCATCGCCACCACAATCGGGATATAGATCGCGGCCCAAAAGCTCACGCCCTGCTCCGACTTGCCGGTAAACAAGCCGCGCTTACCGAGGTAACTGCCCAGGCCGATCAACAGCAACATGGCGATACCCACCCCGCCGACGTTGGCCGGGATACCCATCCATTTGCCCAGCAGCTCACCGATAAACAGGCCAGCCAATGTACACAGCGCCAGAAACGCCACACCGTAGATAATCATTATTGTTGTCCTCAAAGTGCTCGTTCGAAATTGTTGTTTTTGTGCTTCGAAAGCCTTGGGTGCTGCTTTATCGGTGGCGGCGTTCCTCCTCTTGCAGCAGGGCCTGCAAGGTATCCAGGCGTGCGCCTTCGCAGGCGATCACCGTGCCTTGGTCGAAGACCCGCCGTGACAGACCGGTGAGCACCGCACCCGGGGGCAGTTCGATCTGCAGGCGTACGCCACGCTCGTAGGCGCTTTGCACGGTGCCGCGCCAGTCGACGACACGGCACATGTTGAAGGCCAGGTCGTCGCGCAGTTGCTCGAGGTTGTGGATGGGTCGCGCGCGGGTGCTGCTCAGGTAGGTGATGCGCGGCGCCTTGAGCGGCACGAAGGCTTGGGCCAGGACCTGAGCCGGCTGTTCCAGCAACGCGCAGTGGGACGGCACGCTGACGGCCAGGCGCTTGGCGATGCCGTTGCCTTTGATACGTTCAGCAACGCGCTTCATGGCGTCATCACTACCGGCGATGACGGTCTGGTTATCGGCGTTGATATTGGCCAGGTACACCGGGGTCAACGGGCTGTGGATATCCGCCAGCAGCGCCTCGACGCGGGATAATTCAGGACCAATCAGGGCGGTCATGCCATAGCCCTGTGGATACGCCTGCTGCATCAGCTCGCCACGCAGGCTCACCAGCTTTACCGCGTCAGCGAAGTCCAGGGCACCGGCGATGACGGCGGCTGGGTAAGCACCGATGGACAGGCCCGCCACATAATCAGGCGTATGTTGCAACTGGCGGGCATGGGCGACGCCGACGATCAGCAGGCACAGTTGCACCGCACGCGTGCTCGCCAAGGCTTGCGCCGAATCGAGCTGACGCACATCTTCACCCAAGGCATCACTGGCTTCTTCCAGAACCTCGGCCGATAGCGCCTGGAGCATACCCGCCCGCTGGGCGCCCTGCCCCGGAAACACCAGGAGGCTGCTCATGCCACAGCCTGCCAAGGGTCGAGCACAAGGTGTGCGCCGTTGCTGGTTTTGAGCAGGACACGACGAGATATGCCCGCCCATTCGCGCAAGGCAACGGCACCAAACGGGGTTTGCAGTTGCAGGTCCACGGCGCACAGCGCGGTGTCCAGTTTTGCCAGCAACGCCCGCGCCTCAAAGCGATCAAGCGGTTCGGGGGTGCGCAAAATCAAATCCAGATCGCTCATGGCATGCAACGCTTCGATGCCGCTCGCCAATTCAAATCCGGCACTGCCGCTGACGCCCCAGTCCAGCTGCGCCAGCACTGGCCGCAGTTGAGCGAGCGCCCGCAGCGCGGGTAAATCCCGGGATGAGGTCACCTGGCGCAAGTCTTCAGGCGCCACGCGCCGTTGCACAGCGGTTATGGGCATCACCGCCGCAAACCGCTGCTCACGCAAGCGCCCACGCACGCCAACCGCCACTTGGCCCGGATCGGTGACGGCGCGACGCACTACCACCGGATGACCGGCGTCGATCGCTTCCAGCACCCAGGTCGGAGCATCCGCAGGCAGGTGCGCCGGGGTCATGCCCCAGAGCAAGTCATGGGCGTTCACCATTGTTCCCGCAGCAGTTGGCGTACGTGGCTTGAGGCGGCGCGATTAGTCGCACCGGAACGTCCTTTCAAATCGGGTTGCACGACATCTTTGATCGCCTGCACCAGGCAATCGCTGACCCGCGCCACATCGTCCGATGTCGGCTGTTCAATCTGGCTCACCGACAAGGTCTCCCAGAGCAAACCCAGGCTGGCATAACTGTCGATGTCATAGGCCATAGGCGGCACACTGGCGGCCAAGGCTTCCAGCTCTTCAACACTGCGCAAGGTCACCCGCGCCGCCGAGGCCTTGCCCATGGCATGCACCATTACCCCAGGGTCGCGCAGGGCGATCAAGCGGTTGGCCTGGTAACCATGGGCCAGAAACGCACCGGACATGGCCTTGCCCACCAGCAATGCGATGACCGGGTGGCCGGCCAGGCGTGCGCGGGCGTAGCTGTCGGCAGCGGCGGCCAGGGCCTGGTGGATGCCGAGGGCTTCTTCACGACGGCCATAGGCTTGGCTGGGCACGTCGACGATGGCGATGATGGGGCGTTTATCGCCCGCCGCGATGGCCTCATCCACGGCCTTGGCGAGCCCCCAACCTTCCAGCAACCCGACCTCGCCATTGCGCGCACGCGGGAAGCGGTTATTCGGGTCGGTGACCACCGCGATAAAGCGCACCGCCTGCTCACCCAATACGCCGTCTGCGACTTTCAACGAATCCGGCAAGCCCTCTACGGGTGTTGCGCCAGCGCTCAATGCATTGAACCACTGTAACCCTCTCATGGGCGTTCTCCCTGATACAGAGCGCGAACCGTCGCGGGCTCGATTTGCGCCGCTGTGTCGAGTTCGGCCAGGCGCGCCAGGTAGAAATCAGCGCGGCGGCTACGTGGTTGTTCGGGCGCGCCTTGTTGCAACAGCGCACTCACGGTCTGCTGGATCTGCGCCACATCGTCCGCCACGTAACGGTCGGCCAAACCACTGTTAAAACGTTGTTCGCCGCCCGTAAGGCTCCAGATGAAAGGCCGGTCGCGGGAGTCGTATTCTTCCAGGCCGGCCTCCTGCTCGATCACTTGCGGACCATTCAAACCCAGGCGCGCTTCGCGGGTGACCACCAGGTAACTGCACAGTCCGGCCGCGATGGACATACCACCAAAACAACCGACACTGCCCGCCACCACACCGACCACCGGCTGGTACTGGCGCAGGTCGACAATCGCAGCATGGATATCAGCAATCGCGGCCAGGCCCAGGTTGGCTTCCTGCAAGCGCACCCCACCGGTTTCCAGCAGCAGCACGGCGCGGGTCGGTATGGCGTTGCGGTTGTCTTCGGCGGCCAGTTCCAGTGCCCCCGCGATTTTTGCGCCACCGACTTCACCGAGGCTGCCACCTTGGAAATTACCCTCGATAGCGGCGACCACCACCGGCAAGCCGGCGATGTTGCCCTTGGCAATCACCACGCCGTCATCGGCCTGGGGCACCACGCCTTGGCGGCTGAGCCACGGCGACATGACCCGTTGGAACGGGTCGATCAGTTCACGGTAAGTGCCGGCATCCAGCAACGCCTTGGCGCGCTGCCGTGCACCGAGTTCGACAAAACTGTGCTGGTTGAGCAAGTCATTCATGGCCGATCTCCTCGAAGCCCTGCTCCAGGCGCAAACGCACCACGCCGGGGGTAGCGCCGAAATCGTGGATATCGATGTTCAATGCAGGCGGCGTCTGCTCTTGGAAGATACGTTCGAACAGATGCTGCCAGCGTTGCTCGGCGCCGTTGACCGAGGTCTGCACCTGGATCGTCAGCATGCCGGCCGTACCCGGTTCCAGCAGCACTTCAAGGTCGCCCGAGCCAACGCAACCCACCAACGCACGACCTTTTGGCGGCTTCCCGGCGGGAAATTCAAAAGATAAGGTTTCCATCACAACGCTCCGTCGAGGCGGTCGATAAACAGGCAGGCGGCCAACAGGTCGGCGGCGCCGCCAGGGGAGGCATTCAAGGCCAGGAGCTGGGTGTCCAGTTCGTGCAATTGGCGGCGGCCGGCGAGGGTTGCGCTACCACCCGCATCCAGCACAGCCTGGGCGCCTTGCTGCATGGCTTGAAGGCCTTCAGTGCCGGCGCGGTAGAGCACGCAGGTATCGGCCAGCTCGGTCATGATCGCGAGCAAAGCGTCCAGGCGGGCATTCTGTTCACCGGCGTTTTGCTGGCGGCTTCTGTGCAGTTGCGGCAGACCGCGTTGCATCACAGCGGGAAAGCCTAACTGCGCTTCTTCGCGGGCACCGCGTGCGCCGTAGCGCTGGGCAACCTGGGCGCCATGGCTCATGGGTTGTGGGGCATGGCGGTCATTGAGCAAGGCCAGCTTGGCTGCATTCAGTACGACGCCACGTGGTTCCAGGGCCGCTGCGGCGGTGAGCAAACCGAGGGCCCAGATTGCACCGCGATGGGTGTTCACGCCGTTGGTAGTGGCGAGCATCGCTTGTTCACCTTCGCGACCAATACGCCCCAGGGCTTCACGCAGGGGCAAACCGACTTCACCGAATTCAAACGCGGCCTCGGCCATTTCCTTGAACATCGGCCACAGCGACAGCGCCGACGCGTGCATCAGGCCCAGGTGCAAATCGCTGTGGGCACCGTTGCCGCGCCGGTCCACCAGGGCGGGTTTGGGCGATAAATCCGCTTCATCGATCAGCGCATCGACGGCCATATCCGCCAGGCGATCGGCAAGGCTGAGTTCATGCAGTTTGAGGGCGCGCATTTACCAGCTCCTGAACTTGGCGGGCGGGTTGTACAAGCCACCGGACCATTCCACCAGGTCGGCTACGCTCTTGGCGGCCAGCAATTCGCGGGTGGCGTCGGTGCGGCGGATACCCAGGTCTTCGGGCAAGGCAATCAAGCCTTCGCGGCGCATGCGTGCCGTGTCCTTGGGGTTATGGCGCATACCGATGGCCGTCACCCCGGCGACGGCAGCGATCATTGCCTGGCGTTCTTCCAGGGAGCGCGCCTTGTAGAGGTAAGCGATGCCCTCTTCGGTGAGCAAGTGGGTAACGTCGTCGCCGTAGATCATGATCGGCGCCAGGGGCATGCCGCTTTTGCGGGCCACTTCTACTGCGTCGAGGGTGTCGACAAAGGTCGGTTTGCCGCCTTCCTGGAAGGTTTCGACCATCTGCACCACGAGTTTTTTCCCGCGTTCCAGCAGGGCTTCGGGCGCATCGTCGTGGCGCATATCCAGCCAGGCGGGTGTGCCATGACGGCGACCGCGTGGGTCGTGCCCCATGTTCGGCGCTCCACCGAAACCGGCGAGGCGGCCACGGGTGACGGTGCTGGAATGGCCGTCGCCATCGACTTGCAGGGTTGCGCCGATAAACAGGTCCACCGCGTACTGGCCGGCCAATTGGCAGAACATGCGGTTGGAGCGCATCGAGCCATCGCGACCGGTGAAGAACACATCCGGGCGGGCGGCGATGTAATTCTCCATGCCCAGTTCGGTGCCGAAGCAGTGCACGCTCTCGACCCAACCGCTTTCGATGGCGGGTATCAGCGTGGGGTGCGGGTTGAGTGTCCAGTTACGGCAGATCTTGCCCTTGAGCCCCAGGGATTCGCCGTAGGTGGGCAGGATCAACTCGATGGCAGCGGTGTTGAAACCGATGCCATGGTTGAGCGACTGCACATTGTGCTTTTCGTAGATGCCACGGATCGCCATCATCGCCATCAGCACATGCACCGGCTTGATATGGCGCGGGTCGCGGGTGAACAGCGGTTCGATGTAGAACGGCTTGTCGGCCACCACCACGAAATCGACCCAGCTTGCGGGGATGTCGACGCGGGGCAAGTCGGTGACGTCGTCCACCAACTGGTTGACCTGCACGATGACAATGCCATCGCTGAACGCCGCAGGTTCGATCAGCGCCGGGGTGTCTTCGGTGCTGGCGCCGGTGTAGATATTGCCGGCGCGGTCAGCCATGAAGCCGGCGGAGAGCACCACGTTGGGGATCAGGTCCACCACCAGGCGCGCGTAGAGTTCGATGTAGGTATGGATCGCGCCGATTTCCAGCAAGCCGTCTTCCAGCAACTGGCTGATGCGCAGGGATTGAGTGCCGGCGAAGGAAAAATCGAGCTTGCGGGCGATGCCTTTTTCAAACAGGTCCAGGTGCTCGGCGCGCCCGACACTGGGCATGATCATGTGCAAATCGTGGAGCTTGGCGGGATCGGCCTTGGCCAGGGAGCGCGAGAGGAAGTCTGCCTGCTTCTGGTTGTTGCCTTCCAGCACCACGCGGTCGCCGGGGAGGATCAGCGCTTCAAGCGCCTCGACGATCTTGTCGCTGGGCAACACCGCCCCGTCTGCAAATTTTTTGACCAGCCCGAGCCGCCGCTGCTTCTCGTCGCGCCGCCGCGTCCAGCGCGAGTCGGGGGTGATGGTTGTTGTCATGGTTGCTCCACGGGGGGTTGCTGTCGTGGGCTGTACCTTAGGAGCGAATTCGGGGGCCATCAATCAAGCTCAATGACAGACCGTTACGCCTGGAGTAATGAAGATCAAAATGTGCTCAGTAGCGCCTGTCAGATAGCAGTCCCTGTGTGGGACCGAACGAACCGCGCTATCTCTGATCAAGGCTAGCCAAAAAATCTTCCACTTTGACCAGCAATACCGTCGCGCTATCGATCAACTGGCTTAGCAGGGCCTCATCCTCATCCATATACCCTTCGTATTCCGCCAGGTTGCGACGCTCATGACACAACGCCAACAACCGCACCTGCACCTTGCTCGCGTCGAGGGTGTGAACCAGACATTTAAAGACCAGATAGCGTTTGTCAGAACGATAGCCTTGCAAGCGCAAAGCCGTGAGGGCGATAGCATGGGCGGCGTTGTAAGCCAGATCGAAACGGCTGGCGAATGATAGCTGTGGGGTCGCGGCGTCCTTCAATCGATCACGAGCTGAACGCATCAGCCCGTCACACTCCTTGCGATCCGGCGGCTCAGCCTTCAAGCCACCACTACGTTGCAGATTCTCCAGGTTTGCCTTGCTGTCCATCCGTGGATTCCAGGGGGTTGCCCCCTAACAGATTGATCTTGTCCTGCTGCACTACCCGCTGCACGAAACTGTTCCCGGCATTCCATTTACCGATCCAGTCTTCAGGGGTGTACAGCGTCGGGTTGATGGTGCGACCCAGTTGCTCTTCCAGCGGCATGAGTTGCTCCATGACTTCACTGTAGTTGAGGCTTTGACCGATCAGCATCAGATCTATGTCACTGGATGAGTGCGCCTCACCCTTGGCGATGGAACCGTAGATAAACGCCCAGGTGATCTGCTCGGCAAACGGTGCCAGTGCATTGCGCAATGGCTCGTCCAGGCTCAGCGTCTTGCGCACGATAGCCAACAGTTCCGAGTAAATCGGGCACTGAGGGTTGGCTTGGTAGTGAGTCTGGTTGCCTTGGCGCGTCATGTTCAAGATGCCCGCCAACTGCAAACGCTCCAACTCTCGGGTGAGGCTACCCTTACCCACCTGGGCCCACCGGGCAATTTCATTGGTGAAAAAGCTTTGGTCGGGCTTGCCGAAAAGCAGGCCCAGCACTTTTTGCTGGGTGACCGTGAAGAGCGCAGTACTGAGCGGCAAGGTGTGCATGGCAGCGGCCAATGAGTCCCAAAAAGGGAACGATAGGTCCCTTTTTGGGAACGATCAAGTTTTAAGCCGCTGAGGAGGGGGATATCTGTTCCAGTGCTTGATCCACCAATAGCTGTCCTATCTCTGCCATTTGCTGAATCCCGAGCATGACGGCGCGCTGGGAAGTGTCCAGGTCGAAAGCCAGGTTGCAGGTGAGTGCGTTGAGGGAGGACAGGGTTTCGCTGGCGTTGACCAGCAGGGTTTCGGTGTTCTGGTGGGGGTTTACGGTGAAAAGGGGTGGATTGGGGGTAGGTTTGATCATGATTTACAGCTCCGATATGTGATGGAAGCTGCCCTCTTCCGCTTGCACGCGAATCAAGGTGGCAGCTGTGCGCAGGTGTGCAAGACCGGGCATATCGGACCCCGGCAGACTCCGAAGAGTCTCCCACGCACAGCCGCCATAACGAGTACAGCAGGCATAAAAAACGCCCGTTGAATGGCTATGGGCGTTGGTGCGCCGACATGTAACCGGACTTGCACGTCCGTGTCACCGTTTTTTGCGATGACGGGACGAAGACTAGGCGTGCGGACCTCTCACCACAAGTTCATGCGCGGCCCAAAATCTTGCAGGAAAAATCCGAAGCCTTTTATGTCGAAGGGCGTGCAGGAAGTTTCATACAGCGTTTTGGGGTTGTTGCTTGGAACTGGTCCTTCTAGCCTTCGCGGTTGAATGCCCATAGTCGAAGGACGTACCAACATGCCGATGCACAACCCACCTCACCCAGGTGAAATATTGCTTGAAGATGTGATTCCTGCCTTGGGCATTACCATTACCGAGATAGCATGACTGCACGGTGAGCAGCGTCCAGGTCGAAGTCTTGCAGGAAAAACCCGAGCCCCCGCCCACCGGGCTCTTCCCTGCGCGGGCTGTCAGGCGCGTTTGCGCTGGGCCCAACCCCAACTCAAGCCCAGCAAGGCCGCCAGGCCGGAAGCGCACAGCACGCTCAGTTTGGCGGCGGACAGCAGGCTGGCATCGTTGAACGCCAGCGAGGCGATGAAGATCGACATGGTAAAGCCGATACCCGCCAGCAAACCGACCAGCACCACGCCAGACCACGTCACACCCTGTGGCAATTGACACAACCGCGACTTGACCAGCAACCCGCAAGCCAGGATGACGCCGACCGGCTTGCCCACCACCAAGGCCAGGATCACTGCGATGAAGACGTGCTGCGACATCCCTTCGTCGAGGTTCGCGCCGGCCAGGTTCACCCCGGCGTTGGCCAGTGCGAACAACGGCATGATGCCGAACGCCACCCAGGGGTGCAGCGCGGTCTGGATACGTTGCACGGGCGAGAGCATTTCGCGCTGCGCCTGGCGTATCTGTTTGAGGGGTTGATGCACCGCCTGCGGGTCGTGGCCCTTTGCAGAAAACTTGTCGACCAGTTCGTGGAAGTTGCGCTGCAGGCTTTCCAGCGGTCGCTCACGCATCGGCATCGAGCGCACCGGGCTCATCAGACCGAGCAGCACGCCGGCCAGCGTGGGGTGTACGCCGGTCTTGAGCAGGCCGTACCAGACGATCGCGCCTGGCAGGATGTACAGCGCCGTCTTGCTGATCCCCATGCGCTGGAACAACAGCACCATCAGCACCCCGCCCAGGGCAATTACCACTCCGCTCAAATCGAGGCTGGCGGTATAGAACAGCGCAATGATCAGGATGGCGACGATGTCATCGATAATCGCCAGGGCCAGCAGCAGAATGCGCACGCCGCCGGGAATGGACTTGCCCAGCAACGCCAGTACGCCCACCGCAAAAGCGATGTCCGTTGCGGTCGGCACGGCCCAGCCATGGCTGGCCTCGGTGCTGTGGTTGATCGCCAGGTAAATGAGGGCCGGTACCACCACGCCCCCCAAGGCCGCGCCCAGCGGCAAGATGGCCATTTTGAAGCTGGCCAAGGCACCGTCGTGGATTTCCTGGCGTATCTCGGCGCCCACCACCAGAAAGAAAATCGTCATCAGGCCGTCGTTCACTAAAAAGTGCAGCGACCTGGACACACTCCACTCGCCAAAGCCCAACGTTATCTGGGTATGCCAAAGGTGTTCATAGCTGGCGGCATAAGGGCTGTTGGCCCAGGTAAGGGCGACCAGGGCCGCCACCAGCAGCGCGATGCCGCTGACCGCTTCGATATGGGAAAACCGCTCCAGCGCGGACAGGGCACGCTCGGCTAAGACTTGCGGACGGGGAATGGCAGACGAGAGCGGTTTTTTTCCAGGCACTGGCTGACTCCGATGGCGGCCCGACCAACGCTTGAATTTAACCTGCAATGCGCGACACGCGACACAGCACCCGCGGCGATGATATGAAGCCGAGGCAGCGGATGCAAACCCTATGCGGCGTCTTTAATCCCCTCTGGCGTCTGCGCCGCTTCATCAGCCACGGATCACAGATGGTAAGGTTGGGCAGCGACGGCCATTGATGGCGGCTCTTTCCCTTACTTTTCATCTCCGAGGTTCCATGCAGATCGAGTTACAGGAGATTCGCGACCACCTTCACCGTTTCCCGCCTTTCGATGCGCTGCCGCTCGAATCGCTCGAGGCTATCGCCCGGCGCATTGAGGTCAGTTACTTCAAGGCGGGTTCCGACATTCTGGAAGCGGGCGCGGTTGTCCAGCATCTGCATTATGTGCGCAGCGGCGCCGTGGAAATTTACCGACGCAACGGCGAGCTCTATAACCGCCTGGTCGAGGGCGATATCTTCGGCCAGGCCGGTTTGTTGCGCAGCAATAAGGTGCGCTTTCCGGCCAAGGCGCTGGAAGACAGCCTGATCTACTTTATCCCCGCCGAGCTGTTCGCCGAGTTGTGCGCCCAACACGACACCTTTGCCGACTTCGTCGAAGCCGAAGGGCATTCCCGGCTTAAGAGCGCAGTGGAGTCCCAGGGTCGGGCGAGCGAGCTGATCCAGCTGAAAAGTCGTGCGCTGATCTCGCGCTCGCTGGTGTGGGTGAGCGCCGACACGTCCGTGCACGAAGCCGCCAAGGTGATGACCGAACAGAGCGTTTCATGTGTGGTCGTCATGGCGCCCGGCGACGGGTCGCATGCCAAGATGGTCGGCCTTGTGACCGACCGCGACCTGCGCACCCGCGTGGTCGCAGCGGCGCGCAGCGACACCGCCACCGCGATCAGCGAGATCATGACCGTCGACCCTGCGGCGATACAGGCTGACGACTCGGTGTTCGAAGCTATGCTGGTGATGCTGCGCCGCAATATCCATCACCTGCCGGTGGTACACAAGGGCCGTACCCTGGGCTTGATCAACTTGTCGGACATCATCCGCTACGAGTCCCAGAGCAGCCTGTACCTGGTCAATCGCATCTCCAACCAAACCTCGGTCGAAGGCCTGCGCGTGCTGTTGCGTGATTTGCGCGGCACGTATATCCGCATGGTGCGCGATGGCGCCACCGCGCACATGATCGGCAGTGCCATTTCCGGTATTGGCCGAGCGTTCACCCAGCGCCTGCTGGAGCTTGCCGAAAAGAAACTGGGCCCGCCGCCGGTGCCCTACTGCTTCATGGTGCTGGGCTCGATGGCACGCGATGAGCAGTTGCTGGTCACCGACCAGGACAACGCCCTGGTACTCGACGACAGCTTCGACCCCGCGTTGCACGACGGGTATTTTCGCAGCCTCGCCGCCTTTGTCAGCGACGGCCTCGCCGCGTGCGGCTACAGCTATTGCAAGGGCGCAATCATGGCGACCAACGATCAGTGGCGCCAGCCGCTGCACGTGTGGCGCGCCTACTTTGAACAGTGGATAGAAAAACCCAACCCCGCAACGCTGCTCAACAGCTGCATTTTTTTCGATCTCGATGGCGTGTATGGCCAGCTTGAACTGGTGCAGACGCTCAAAACCCTGTGTGCGCAAAAATCCAGCCGCCACCCGGCCTTCCTGCATGCCATGGCGCGCATCGCCCTGAACCGCACGCCGCCCTTGGGATTTTTCCGTACGTTCGTGGTGGAAACGGATGGGCGACAAAAACGCATCATCAACCTCAAGGGTCGCGGCACCGCGCCGCTCACCGACCTGATTCGCATCCATGCCCTGGCCTGTGCCAGCACCGCGCAGAACTCGTTTGACCGGCTTGAGGCGATCAGCGGCACCCAACTGATGCAACCCGAGGCGGTCGAGCATCTCCGTTACGCCCTGGAGTTTCTGTCCATGGTGCGCATCCGCCACCAGGCTGAAGCCATGGAGCAAGGCGAAACGCCCGACAACTACATCGAGCCGGAGCGTTTTTCCACCAGCGAGCGGCATAACCTCAAGGAGGCCTTCCAAGTGTTGAACAATGCGCAGAACTTCCTGCGGTTCCGCTACCCGGCAAAAGGACGGCCAAACCCGTGAAACACTCTTCAAAACCTGAGCCTTGCGCACCGCTGGATTGGGCGGCCCGGTTTCAGGTTCTGGCGCAGGAAGCACGCCACCCGAGCCTGCAAAAGTTCTATCGCGCCGGGACGGTTGCACCGCAGACGCCGATCGAGCAGGTGCAGTTAATGGCCATGGACGTGGAAACCACCGGGCTCAACCCCGGCGCCCACAGTATCGTCAGCATCGGCCTGATCCCGTTTACGCTCAAGCGCATACGCTGTGGCCAGGCGCTTTACTGGGTGATCAAACCGCCGTCGGAGTTGAACGAGCACTCGGTGACGTTCCATCACATTACTCATTCGGACATATTGCATGCGCCGCCCTTGTCCGAGGTGCTGGACGCGTTGCTTGAGGCCATGGCCGGCAATGTGATGGTGGTGCATTACCGGAATATCGAACGCGGTTTTCTGGACCAGGCACTGCGCCGCCAATTAGGCGAAGGCCTGCAATTTCCGGTCATTGACACCATGCAGCTGGAAGCGCGCATGCACCGGGGCAACCGAAGCTGGCTTGGCCGGCTGCTGCGCCGTGCGCAACCCTCGATCAGGCTCGCCGATAGCCGCGAACGCTATCACCTGCCGAGCTACCACGCCCACCACGCGCTCACGGATGCGCTGGCCGCGGCGGAATTGTTCCAGGCGCAGATCGCTCATCACTACGTGCCGGGCACGCCGATCCAGGAATTATGGGATTGATGCACCGAGGCCCAAAAAAAAGGGTGCGCCCTGGGCGTAATGCCGATCAGTTAAAAGCTGGCGCGGACAGCGAGTAACCTGTGGCGAGGGAGCTTGCTCCCTGGCCACAGTTGAGCGCGTGTTATTGACTGACGGGCATTGGCGCCCTGGGGCGCGGCTTTTTTACATTCAGGAGCGTGGCTCCGACATCAGCCCCTTGACCAGGGAAATGCACCCCAGCATGAGCACGATGGCGAACGGCAAGCCGGTGGAAACCGCCATGGCCTGCAGCGCGACCAGTCCGCCGCCAAGCAACAGGGCAATGGCAATCACGCCTTCGATGACCGCCCAGAACACTCGCTGCGGTACCGGCGCGTCGACCTTGCCGCCGGCCGTGATGGTGTCAATCACCAACGACCCCGAATCCGAAGAGGTAATGAAGAACACGATGACCAGGATAATCCCCAGGAACGAGGTGATTTCCTTGAGCGGCAAATGTCCCAGCATGGCGAACAACTTGAGCTCCAGCACGGCATCCTTGACGCCCATGAATCCTTGCAGCGTGGTCTGGTCGATGGCGGTGCCACCGAAGGTGGTCATCCACAACACCGAAACCAGCGACGGCACCAGCAGCACCGAGATCAGGAATTCGCGCACGGTGCGGCCACGGCTCACACGGGCGATGAACATGCCGACAAACGGTGACCAACTGATCCACCAGGCCCAGTAGAACGCAGTCCAGCCTTGGGTGAACTGCGCGTCGGTGCGGCCGAAGGGGTTGGACAGCGCGGGCAAGTACTCGACGTAGGTCACCAGGTTCTTAAAGAACCCGGTGAAGATAGCCAGGGTGGGGCCCACGACAATGATAAACAGCAACAGCAGCAAGGCCAGCCCCATGTTGATCTGGGACAGCATCTTGACGCCCTTGTCGAGGCCGGACAGCACCGACCACAGGGCGATCAGCGTGATGACGACAATCAGCACCACCTTGCTCAGGTTCGTCGACTGAATGCCGAACAGGTATTCGATACCCGCAGCCGCCTGTTCCGCGCCGATCCCCAAGGAGGTCGCAAGGCCGAACAAGGTGGCGAACACCGCTAGGATATCGATGATATGTCCCGGCCAGCCCCACACACGTTCACCCAGCAACGGATAGAAAATCGAGCGTATCGACAGCGGCAGACCTTTGTTATACGAAAACAGCGCCAGGGACAGCGCGACGATCGCATAGATCGCCCACGGGTGCAGGCCCCAGTGGAATATGGTCGCGGCCATCGCCAGGTCGGCGGACGTTTTCATATCCCCGGCGGCACCGCCCAGCGGCGCCCAATCGGTGCGCACGCCATTGGGATCAAGGGTCACACCACCCATGGACGCCGCATAGTGCGACATGGGTTCAGCGACCCCGTAGAACATCAAGCCAATGCCCATGCCGGCGGCAAACAGCATTGAAAACCAGCCCACATAGGAATGGTCCGGCGTGGCATCACGGCCGCCGAGGCGAACCTTGCCCAGCGGTGAAACGATCAGCACAAGGCACAGCACCACGAAAACGTTGGCCACACTCATGAAGAACCAGGCCAGGTGGCCGGTCAGCCAATTGCGTATCGCGCTGAACAGGGGCTCGACTTCGTTCTGCAAGGCCAGCGTCAGAATGACGAACAGCACGATCGTCGCCGCCGAAATAATGAAGACCTTACCGTGGATATCCAGCGAAAAAGAAAACTCGCCTTTGATGTTGTCTTGTCCGATTACATAATCGGTATCAATCAGGTTGGCGGCCCCGCTTGGAGCAGGAATGCCTTCCTCGCCCGAGGGTTGAGGGGTGGCTGGTAAATCAGCCATAGGTTTTTCAGCCATACAGGCCTCCTTGGAAGTGACGTGCGTTCGCGCGCACTGTTATCTGCTCCGCTGTTCCTATGGTTAACGAGAGACGTTAGGCGCACATCCTACAAGTTTGATGGCATATATGTGCGAAAACACTGCCCCGCGCGCAGTTCAAGCCAGGCCGGACTCCACCAACAACGCTTCGAGCCCCATCAAATCCGGCACCTTCGCCACCTGCTCCCCTACCTGCACCGCCGCCAGTTCCAACGGGCACAGCGGCACGTCCACATAGCTCAATTCGCTATCGAGCTTGTACGAACGCGGGATGCCTTGAATCACCAGTGCAATGAATTTCAACGTGGGCCTGCCACCCAACGCATTCAACACCACGATCCGCGAGCGTTCGCCGGTCACGCTGGCTTCACCGCACACGGCTTCAAAGCTGATCAAGGGGATTTGCCGATCGCGCCAGGTCACCTGGCGCAGATACCACGGCGGTGCATCGCTGGCCGGTTCGCCGCGCTGGAAGTCGATCAGCTCGGCGATGGCGACGTTGGGCAGCACCAGGTGGCGGTCGGCCAGGGGCAGTAGCAGGCCGGTGAGTTGGCTGGCGCGGTGGTCAAGCATGGGACTTGCTCCAGTAGGCGATGCTTTCCAGCAGCACCGACTCCTGGTACGGCTTGCCGAGGTAGTCGTTGACGCCGATGGCCATGGCGCGGTCGCGATGTTTCTGGCCGGTGCGCGAGGTGATCATGATGATCGGCAGGCGCATCAGGCGGGGGTCGTTGCGCACCTGGATGGCCACCTCGAAGCCGTCCATGCGCGGCATTTCGATGTCGAGCAGCATCAGGTCCGGGGTGTGTTCTTCGAGCACGGCGATGGCGTCGATGCCGTCCTTGGCGGTGAGCACGTTCATGCCGTTGCGCTCCAGCAGGCGGCTGGTGACTTTGCGCACGGTGACTGAGTCGTCCACCACCAACACTAGCAGCGGGCGCTTTTTCAGCGGGTCGTTGAGGATCAGCGGCGCATCCACCGCCTGGGCCGGCATGGCCGGTTGGCGGGCGCGGATATGCGCGAGCAGGTCGATGATCAACACCACGCGGCCATCGCCCAGAATGGTCGCGCCGGACAAACCTTGCACTGCGGCGAACTGCGGGCCCAGACCCTTGACCACGATCTCCCGAGTTCCGGCCATGGCGTCCACATGCACCGCCACGCGCCGTTCATTGCAGTGCACCAGCAGCACCGGCACCGGCTGGTACTGGCCGAGCAGTTTCGGGCGGCTGACGGTGTGCAGCAGGTCGCCCAGGTAGAACAACTCGTAGCGCTGGCCGGCATATTCATAGTGCGGCGGATCTTGCTGGTAGTGCCCCGCCAGCTCGTGGGGCAGCACGCGCACCAAACCTTCGATGGTGTTGAGGGGAATCGCGTATTGGTCGTCTGCGCATTGCACCATCAGCGCCCGATTGACCGACACGGTAAACGGCAAGCGAATGCGAAAATGCACGCCCGCCCCCGGCGTCGAATCGATCACCATCGAACCGCCGAGCTGGCGCACTTCTTCATGCACCACGTCCATGCCGACGCCGCGCCCGGAAATCTGCGTGATTTTTTCCGCGGTGGAGAAGCCAGGCTGCAGGATGAATTGCAGCACGTCGCGATCACTGATCTCTTGATCAGGGCCAAGCAGGCCGCGCTTTATCGCCTTGCGCCGCACGGCTTCAAGGGGCACGCCGGCACCGTCGTCGCGCATGTCGAAGACGATATCGCCGCCTTCGTGGGTCAGGTCCAGGGTGATACGGCCCTTCTCCGGCTTGCCCGCCTGCAACCGTATCTCGCGGGATTCCAGGCCGTGGTCCACAGCGTTGCGCAGCATATGTTCCAATGGCGCCGCCATGCGTTCGAGTACGTTGCGGTCCATCTCGCCTTCGGCATTGCCGACGATGAACTCCACGTCCTTGCCCAGCTCCTGCGCCACTTGGCGCACGATACGCTTGAGGCGCGGCAGCATGCGTTCGAAAGGCACCATGCGCGTGCGCATCAGGCCCTCCTGCAACTCGGTGTTGATGCGCGCTTGTTGCTGCAACAGGTCGTGGGCATCCTGGTTGCGGCGCTCGAGGGTGTCCTTGAGATCGAGCAGGTCGGAGGCGGATTCGGACAGCGCGCGGGACAATTGCTGCAGCTGCGAATGACGGTCCATTTCCAGCGGGTCGAATTCTTCATAGCCCAGACGCTCGGCCTCGGCCTGCTGGCGACTGAGCAGGCGGCTTTGGGTTTCGCTGTCGAGTCGGCGCAATTGGTCGCGCATGCGCTCGATAGTCGTTTGCACCTCATTCAATGCGATGCGCGCATCGTTGACTTGCTGCTCGATACGGCCACGGAAGATCGAGGTTTCGCCCGCCAGGTTGACCAGGTCGTCGAGCAGGTCGGCAGAAATTTTCACCATGTCGGCAGCAGGATCGATCACCGCCTCACCCTTGCCTGCCGGCAACGCCACCGGCATGACTGGCTCATCACTGGGGTGCACCAGGCTCTTGATGCGTTCGATCAGTTTGTCCACCGAGCCGACGGGCAATCCATCCGCTACGGCGTCGATCATCTGCGCCAGGCGGTCATGGCAACCTTGCAGCAGCGCAAACAGCTCAGGGGTCGGCGCGAGCAAGCCGGCGGACAAGCCTTCGTAGAGAAATTCGAGCTCATGGGCCAAATCGCCAATCGGCCCGATCTCGACCATGCGTGCGCCGCCCTTGAGGGTATGCAGGTCACGCAGCAGGGTTTCGACTTCCTGGCGATTGCCCGGCTCGGCCTGCCAGCGCACCAGCGCGCTGCCTGAGCTGTCGAGGATATCGGCGGCTTCTTCGAGGAAGATATCCAGCAGCTCAGGGTCGGCACCCGAGGCCGGCTCCGCCGCAACCGGAGTTGTTGGTGTGCTGCTCTGGCGCAGCTCCCGCAGTTTGGCGACCAGCTCGGCGCCATCGCTCAAGGGCTGCCGGTGTTGCAGCTCTTCGAGTTGCAAGGCCAACCGTTCGTGGCTGGCCATCAATACCAGGGACAGCTCGGTAGAGTAACTGTAGCGGCGGTCCACCAGGCCCTCATACAGGCACTCCAGCTCATGGGCCAGGTCGCTCACCGGGTCGATTTCGGCCATGCGCGCACCGCCCTTGAGGGTGTGCAGGTCGCGTTGCAACGAGGACAACGGCGTCGCATTGTCGGGCTCCAGCAGCCAGCGCTTGAGGGACTGCCCGGCGCTGTCGAGGATATCCACGGCTTCTTCGAGAAAGATATCGACAATCTCGTCGTCCATCGCCGTCTGCTGGCCCAGCTGCGCAGTGGCGGCGCCCAGCTCGGAAATACTCAGCGCACGGCTGCCGTCGCTTTTGACCAGGCCGGTAGCCGAAGGGTCCAGCGCGTCATCCAGTAGCTCGCGCAGGGCTTGCACCCGCGCCGGCGCCGGGCTGATTTCCTGGCCGGCGGCCAACTGGTCGAGCATGTTGATCAAGGCTTCATGGGCCTGCTCGGCTTCCAGGAAAAACCGCTCGCTGACCGCCAGGCTGCTTTCTTCTACGGCGCCATACAGGTCGAGCAAGGCTTCGCACAGCGCATCGATGGGGTGCAGGTCGGCGATGTGCGCGCCCTCCCCCAAGGTCGTCAGTTCATCCAGCAGTGCGGTGAGCTCCTGGCGCTCGCCGGGGTGTTGCTGCCAGCGACGCAGCAGGCTTTCGGCATCGAGCAGGATGTCCATGCCCTGGGCCAGGAAATTGGTGATCAGTTGCGGGTCGCGCTTGATACGCAGGCCTGTGCCTGGGCCGTCGAGCAGTGCTGCAAGCTGCTGGTCCAGCAGGCTTTGGGTACGGCTGATCAGATCTGCCGCCCCTTTGATCGGTGCCAGGGGATCGCTGCCCAGGTCGCGCAACCCGCGCTGAAAAAGCCCTTGGGCCTCAAGCAGCAGCTCCACTTCATCCAGGTCCAGCGGCAGGCGGTGGGCCTTGTATTCGCGGGTCAGGTGATCGAGCGGCCGCGCCAGTTCGGCGATGGGTAGCACGCCGGCCATGTAAGCACTGCCCTTGAGGGTGTGCAGGGCGCGTTGCAGTTCATCACTGACCTGCAGCGGCACATGCTCTGCAGCCTGTTGCAGGAAGTGGTCAAGGCTGTCCAGGTGGCTCTGGGCTTCGTTGCGGAAGATCTCCAGCAGCATCGGGTCATGGGGTTCGGCAGTCGACACGGGTGCGCTGCTGGCCAAGGCGTGTGCACGGGCGGCCAGGGCGTCGACTTCGTCGCGCTGACGCTGGGCATCGGTAGCAAAATCGGCGATCAATTCCGGCAGCAGGGCCACCGTTTCATCCAGCACCTGCTGCACCTCGGGGCCGAGGGTGACGCTGCGTTCCAGTACACGATTGAGCAGGTTTTCCACAGCCCAGGCCAACTCGGCCAGCACCAGGGCGCGCACCATGCGGCCGCTGCCTTTGAGGGTGTGGAAGGCCCGGCGCATTTCACCCTGGGCGAATTTGTCCGTGGTGTTGGGCAGGTTGCGATGCAGCACTTCAAGGACTTCTTCGGTTTCCTCAAGGAAGACTTCGCGCAACTCATCGTCAATCGGCGCTTCATCAGCCGGCGGCGGTAACAGGCTGCCCGGACGCCGCAAGGCTGGAGGATTGAGGCGGGAAGTCGGGCTGGCCAACGCATCGAATTGGGACTGGCTCGGTGCGGTCTCGGTGGACAATGCGCCGTCGGGCGCGGCCAGGGCCTGGCGCCAGGGTTTTTCGGTTGGCAGGTAACCCAGTGCGCTCAAGCCCTGAGTCGCCAGTTCCAGCACTTTTTCGCCGGCCGCGTCAGGATCTTGGAGCATGCGTTCGAGGTAATACTCCAGGCTGCTGATCACCTCGGCGAAATGCGCCAGTTGCGCCTCGCAAGGCGCAGCGTCACTGACCATCAACTGCTCATCGACGTAGTCGGTGCAACCGCGCATCAGGCTCGCCGCCCGCGGCAGGGGAATCATCGCCAGGGCGCCGCGCACTTGGCTCAAGAGCTCCGGCAGGGATTCCAGGCGCTGGCGGTCCCAGTGGGCCTCGATGCAGTCGATCACCAGCTCCTTGGCCTGCTTCAAGCACTGGCAGGACTCACGAATCACCAATTGATGAATCTGAGTCAGGTCGGTGGTGGGCAGGCGATTCTCTTCGCGGCTTTCCGGCTCGACGGTGCCGATCATCCCGGCCAACGTCGCTTCGACGTAGAGCAAGGCACCGGCCACATCCATCAACACCGCATCACTGGGTTCACGCTGGCCCTGGACCAGGCTCAACACCACGGCGAGTTGGTCAATGATCACTTTGCGCGGCTGGCCAAACCCCAGTACGGCAAGGGTATCGGCGATCTGCCGCAGCGGCGCCAGCAGCGCGTCGAGGTCGTTGGTGTGTTGGCGGTCACTGCGTACGAACAGGTCGAGGCGCTCCTTGACCCGCACCAGTTCCTCGCACAAGGCGCCAAGCACCGAGCCCATGGCATTGCGATCCGGCCCGGCCAGCCGCGCGCGCTCGGCATCCACCACGGCACTGTCGGGCAAGGCTTCGTCCAGGCCATAGCGTTCTTTCAGGCTTTGCATGCGCGGCGTCGGACGGGTGACTTTGGCGACGTAGAACAACAGGCTCTTGAGCAATTCATCCGGCGCCGGCTGGTTGATACCGCCGATGCACTGGGCCAGCAGGCGCTTGAGTTGTTTGTCACTGGCCTTGAGCAGGCTGCGCAGCGCCGGGCTGTTGGCGATCACGCCAGTGAGCATGCCTTCGACCAGCGCCGAGGCGACCTGCCACAACGGCAACAACGGCGCGCCCTGGCACAGCGCTTCAAGGCGCGCGAACACCCGCGCCATGTCTTCCAGGTTGCTCGGGCCGTGGTCTTCGCGCAGCAACCCGGCGAGGGCTTGTTGCAGCAGTTGGTGCCACTGGCGCAATTGTTCATGCAAATCCGGTGTCGCACGCAGGGCCAGTGCTTCATCAGGCAGCGGCGTGATCGACAGCAGTTGCGGGCTGAACAGGCTGGTTTCCGACAACAGGCTTTCACCCCGGGCGCTGCGCAGGTCGTTGAGCAACGGCAGCACCACCAGTGGCAAGTCGCGGCGGGCGCTGTGTACGCGGTCGAGGTACAGCGGCAATTGGCCGAGGGCTTGTTGCAGCAGGCGGATGCTTTCATCGCGCTGGCCGACACGACCGGCCTGGAGGGCCAGGGCCAGCGCCTCGATCTCTTCGGCCAGCAACGCCGCGCCATAGAACTCGACCATTTGCAGCGCGCCATGTACCTGGTGAACACCGGCCAGGCACTCGTCGATGGCGTCGCCGGTTTCAACGTACAGATCCAGCGCCGAACGGGCCTGCTTCAGGGTTTCGGCAATGTCGCCCTTGACCCATTCGAGGGCCACATAGTCGTGCCGATCAACCATAACTGCTCCGCTTTGAATTCGTGGGTTGCTGGTGTTCTTGAAACCAGTGGAGATCAAATGTGGGAGGGGGCTTGCCCCCGATAGCGGTGTATCAGCCAGCAGGTGTATTTACTGACCCGCCGCAATCGGGGGCAAGCCCCCTCCCATATATGGAGCGCATTTCAATCATCAGTCTGCTTGGGCGGTGGGAGCGTGAACCCCGACACCGACCTGCGCAACTGACTGGCCATCTTCGCCAGGTTACCAATGCTTTCGGCGGTGGCGGTGGAACCCGACGACGTCTGGGTGGTGATCTGCTGGATCACGTTCATGGTCAGGGAAATCTGCCCCGCCGACGAGGTCTGCTGCTGCGCCGCATTGGAGATACTCTGGATCAGCGCCGCCAGGGTTTTCGACACGCCTTCGATCTCTTCCAGCGCCACCCCCGCGTCCTGGGCAAGACGGGCGCCACGCACCACTTCGGTGGTGGTCTGCTCCATGGAAATCACCGCTTCGTTGGTGTCGGCCTGGATCGCCCGCACCAGGGTCTCGATCTGCCGCGTGGCCGCCGACGAGCGCTCGGCCAACCGTTGCACTTCATCGGCCACCACAGCAAAACCGCGTCCGGCGTCCCCGGCCATGCTCGCCTGGATCGCCGCGTTAAGGGCGAGGATATTGGTCTGGTCGGCGATGTCGTCGATCAGGCTGACGATGTCACCGATTTCCTGGGAGGACTCGCCCAGGCGCTTGATGCGCTTGGCGGTGTCCTGGATCTGTTCGCGAATGTTGTCCATGCCGTGGATGGTGTTGTGCACCACCTCGTTGCCTTTGTTGGCGATCTCCACTGAACGCTCTGCCACCGCCGAGGATTCGGCGGCGTTGGCCGATACCTGGTCGATGGACTGGGCCATCTGCTCAATCGCCGTCGAAGCCTCGGCAATCTGCTGGGCCTGATGCTCCGACGCCTGGGCCAGGTGCATGGCGGTGGCCTGGGTGTCCTGCACCGCCCCGGCGACTTGCCCGGCGGTGAGGTTGATGGTGGCAACCAGGTCGCGCAGCTGGTCTACGGAGTAGTTGATGGAGTCAGCGATGGTGCCGGTGAAATCTTCGGTGACCGAGGCCGTGACGGTGAGGTCGCCGTCGGCCAGGTCTTCGATTTCATCCAGCAGGCGCATGATCGCGTTCTGGTTGCGCTCGTTCTTCTCGGCGGTTTCATGCAATTGGCGGTTGGTCTCGCGCACCATGACCAGGCCGATCAGGATGATCGAGGCCAGCGCCAGCAGGCCCAGTACGTAACCACCGATGGTGTCGAAACTGCGCCCACTGGCAAGGTTTTCAAAACCGGTGGCCAGGTGCGAGGCTTCATCGAGCAGGGTTTGCGACAGATTGAAAATATGGCTCGCCGATGCCCGCACCTGGAACAGTTGCGGCGAAGTCTCGAGAATTTCATCCACGGAGCCGGAGACGAACTCGAACAGCTCGGCGATTTCCGTCAGTCGCGCACGGGCGTCCTGGTCTTCGACCTGGGTGATGCGCAGCCCCGGGTTGCCGTTGAGCATACCGTTGAGCACCACGCCGAAACGGTTGGCATCGCGGCCAAAGGCATCGGCGGCCTGCACCGCGGTTTCGTCCCCTGCGAGCACAGTGTTGACCGCCCCCAGGATACGTTCGGCCAGCAGTGATTGGCGCTGGGCCAAAGCCACCTGACTGGCCGGGGCGCCGCGTTGCAGGAGGATATCGACGACTTTTTCCGACTCCATCTGCAATTGCGGGACGGTTTCGGCCAGGGTCGCGGCCACTTGATGCAGGGACAGTACGGTCTGCTCGCTGGCAAGGATCGCGTCGGTGTTTTTCAGCAACGCCTCCCAATCGGTCTGCACCGCACGCATTTCGGCGCGTACCGCACTGGGCGCAGCCGGCAAGCCGGTTTGCGGGTCGCCTTTTTTCAGATAGCCCCAGCGCTGGGCAAAATCATTGCGCGCATCGCCCAGCAGTTTGAACGCGGCGGCCTTGCCGGCGGCCGCTTCGGTAGCGTTCTTGGCGATGCGCTGGGACAGCACGCGCAGCTCACCGGCGTGGCCGATGTACTGTTTATCGTAGGTGGACTGGGTGTTGAGGTACGCGAAGTTGGCGAACAACAGCATGATGAACACGATCAAGGCGATAAACAGCACGATGATCTGTGAACGGCTGCGCGAAGCGGCTTGGGGTTTGGGCGAGGTAGCGGTGCTCATGCGGCGACATCCATGAAGCCTGGGGCCTGGGCCAGGGCGAAGGGACTGATGACTTGCCACTGCGTGCCGCCGTCGAAGTGGCCCTGGATAAACGGCGCGCCGGAGGCGGTGCTGGCCATCCAGGCATCCAATGGGAAATGCTGCATACCCGCCACCTCGTCTACCAGCAGCCCGACAAACAGGTCGTTGAACTCCACCACCAATACGCGCCGTTGCTTGCGCGCCTTGGACAACTCAAGACCAAGGAAACCACCCAGGTCCATTACCGGCAACAAGCGCCCGCGCAGGTTGGCCACGCCCTTGACCCAGGGCTTTACCCCGGGTATCAGGGTGCAACGCGGCTCATGCAACACTTCGGCGACTTCGCCCATGGGCGCCACGTACCCGTTTGCCCCTACACGGAAAGCAATCCCGCTCCAGCGTTGCAGGCGGGTTTCCTGGGACGGCAGGTCGGCGGCCAGCAGGCGGCAGCGGCGGTCGATGTCCAGCAGCAGTTCGAAGGCGGTTTGCGACTCGGTCATGATCGCGAGCCTTAGCCGGCCAGTACCTTGTTCAGGGTGGCGATCAGGGTTTCTTCGTCCACCGGTTTGGTCAGGTAGTCCTTGGCGCCCTGGCGTGCGCCCCAGATCTTGTCGGTTTCCTGATCCTTGGTGGTGATGATGATGATCGGGATGCCGTTGGTTTCCGGCTCCTTGGACAATTGGCGCGTGGCCTGGAAGCCGTTGAGACCCGGCATCACGATGTCCATCAGCACCGCGTCGGGTTTTTCCTGGCGGGCCAGGGCCACGCCGTCCGCGCCGTTTTCGGCTTTCAGGACCTGGTGGCCGTGCTTTTCCAGCATGCCGGTAAGTTTGTACATTTCGGTCGGCGAATCGTCGACGATCAGAACACGTGCCATGGTTTTCCCCACTACATTGGTCGGCGCCGGCCCTTGTGGGGTGGCGTCAGTGTGCTTGTTCTACTGCGGCGAAGGCAGGCACATAGGCCTTTATCACGCCCAGCAGTTCTTCCTTGCTGAAAGGCTTGGTCAAAAACTGATCGACACCCACGATGCGCCCCTTGGCCTTGTCGAACAGGCCATCCTTGGAGGACAGCATGATTACCGGGATCGCCTTGAACGCCGGGTTGTTCTTCACCAGGGCGCAGGTCTGGTAGCCATCCAGGCGCGGCATCATGATGTCGACAAAGATAATGTGCGGGTGATGATCCACAATCCGCGCCAGGGCATCGAAACCGTCGATGGCCGTGATGACCTCGCACCCCATGTTCTTCAACAGGGTCTCGGCGGTGCGGCGGATCGTTTTCGAATCGTCGATCACCATCACCCTCAAGGCGTTGGAATGCTGTTCCATATCTGCTCTACCATCGCCACAGCGAATCGGTTTTCGGTGTGTACTGCCTGATGTTGCACAGGATGAACGCCGCAAGCCTTGGAATTCAAGGGCTGCTGCGCCGTGGCAGTCTTTTTAGCACAGTCTCGGGGAGCAATCTATCGAGGCACCCGCCCAGTGGTTTTTCCTTGACCCACAACAGCCGCAGCGCCACTCTGACGCCACTTTTATGCGCCCTAATTTGCTAGAGGAAATCCCCATGAGCGTTCGCGTCGGCATTGTCATGGACCCTATCGCCAGCATCTCCTATAAAAAGGACAGTTCGCTGGCCATGCTCCTGGCCGCCCAGGCCCGCGGCTGGACGTTGTTCTATATGGAACAGCGCGATCTTTACCAGGGTGACGGCCAGGCCCGCGCGCGCATGCGGCCGTTGCAGGTGTTCGCCAACCCTGAGAAGTGGTTCGAGCTTTCAGACGAAATCGACAGCCCCCTGAGCGATCTGGACGTGATCCTGATGCGCAAGGACCCACCGTTCGACATGGAGTTCGTATATTCCACCTACCTGCTGGAGCAGGCCGAACGGGCCGGCGTGTTGATCGTCAACAAGCCGCAGAGCCTGCGCGACTGCAATGAAAAGCTGTTCGCCACCCTGTTCCCGCAGTGCACGCCACCGACCGTGGTCAGCCGCCGCGCCGATGTACTGCGTGAATTCGCCGCCAAGCATGGCGATGTGATTCTCAAACCACTGGACGGCATGGGCGGCACCTCGATCTTCCGCCACCGCGCCGGCGACCCGAACCTGTCGGTGATCCTCGAGACCCTGACAGTGCTGGGCACCCAGCAGATCATGGGCCAGGCCTACCTGCCGGCGATCAAGGACGGCGACAAGCGCATCCTGATGATCGACGGCGAGCCGGTGGATTACTGCCTGGCGCGTATCCCGGCAGCAGGCGAGACCCGTGGCAACCTGGCGGCCGGTGGTCGCGGTGAAGCGCGACCGTTGTCGGACAAGGACCGCTGGATCGCCGCCCAAGTCGGCCCGACCCTGCGGGAAAAAGGTCTGCTGTTTGTGGGACTCGACGTAATTGGTGAGCACCTGACTGAAATCAACGTCACCAGCCCTACCTGTATTCGCGAGATCGACAATGCATTTGGCACGAACATCGGCGAAATGCTGATGGCCGCCATTGAGCGCAAGCTACAAGCCAAGTGACATAGAACAGCCGGACACACACCAACATTGCGTTATCATGCGCCACCTGTGAAACGCGCGATGTTGGTTTTCTTGTCATGACACTCCCGTCCGATCTGCCCCCAGAACTCACCCACAGAGGCGTGCGCCCGGCTGATCGGCTCGGATTTACCTTGTTTCTCGCCGCATTGATTCACCTCGCCTTGCTGCTGGGCGTGGGCTTCACCATGGTCGAGCCCAAGCAGATCACCAAGACCCTGGAAATCACCCTCGCCACGTTCAAGAGCGAAAAGAAGCCCGAAAAAGCCGATTTTCTCGCCCAGGACAACCAGCAAGGCAGCGGCACCCTCGACAAGAAAGCGGTGCCCAAGACCACCGAAGTCGCGCCCTTCCACGACAACAAAGTCAATAAGGTCACCCCGCCGCCGGTCCCCAAACCCGAGGTCAAGCAGGCTGCGCCCAAGGCGGCCGTGACTACCGTCGCGCCCAAGCCGCAAAAAGCCCCGACCCAGCGCGAAAAGACCAAGACCGAACCCAAGCCCGAACCGGTGAAACCCGCGCCAACCTTCGACAGCTCGACGCTGTCCGACGAAATTTCCAGCCTGGAAGCCGAACTGGCCCATGAACAACAGCTGTACGCCAAGCGCCCGCGCATCTATCGCCTGAACGCCGCCTCGACCATGCGCGACAAAGGCGCCTGGTATAAGGACGAGTGGCGCAAGAAGGTCGAGCGCATCGGCAACCTCAACTACCCGGAAGAAGCCCGGCGCCAACAGATCTATGGCAATTTACGCTTGCTGGTGTCGATCAACCGTGACGGTTCGCTCTATGAAGTGCAGGTGCTGGAATCCTCCGGCCAACCGTTGCTGGACCAGGCCGCCCAGCGCATCGTGCGCCTGGCCGCGCCCTTTGCGCCGTTCAGCGGCGACTTGAACGACGTGGACCGCCTGGAAATCATCCGCACCTGGAAGTTTGCCAAGGGCGACCGACTATCCAGTAACTGACGCCGCTCCTGCACTTGTCAGTTCGCCCCTCCAACGCCACACTAGCGGACATGAAAAACGTCAGCCCGACCTACCTCAAGCACCAATTCCTGATCGCCATGCCCCATATGGCCGACCCGAACTTTGCGCAGACCTTGACCTATATCGTCGAGCACACGGCCAATGGTGCCATGGGGCTGGTGGTCAACCGCCCGCAGGAGCTGAACCTGGCCGATATCCTCGAGCAATTGCGCCCGGAGATCGATCCTCCGGCCCGTTGCCAGAGCGTGCCGATCTACATCGGCGGGCCGGTGCAGACTGACCGCGGCTTTGTGCTGCACCCCACCGGGCCGAAGTTCCAGGCCACGGTCGACCTTGAAGGCGTGTCACTGTCCACTTCCCAGGATGTGCTGTTCGCCATCGCCGACGGCGTTGGCCCAGAGCAAAGCGTGATCACCCTAGGCTACGCCGGTTGGGAAGCCGGGCAACTGGAGGCCGAACTGGCCAGCAATGCCTGGCTGACCTGCCCGTTCGACGCCGACATCCTGTTCAACACCGCCAGCGAACTGCGCCTGGAAGCGGCCGCCGCCAAGCTGCGGGTCAACCTCAACCTGTTGACCAGCCAGGCGGGACACGCCTGATGGCCTTGCGTCTGATCCTAGGTTTTGACTACGGCACCAAGCAGATCGGCGTAGCGGTCGGCCAGGTCATCACCGGCCAGGCTCGTGAACTGTGCACCCTCAAGGCCCAGAACGGCGTGCCGGACTGGAACCAGGTTGAAGCCCTTATTAAAGAGTGGAAGCCAGATGCGGTAGTGGTCGGCCTGCCCTTGAACATGGACGGCACCCCCAGCGACATGTGCCTGCGCGCCGAGAAGTTCGCCCGCCGCCTCAATGGCCGCTACAACCTGCCCTTCTATACCCACGACGAGCGCCTGACCACCTTTGAAGCCAAGGGTGAGCGTCGCGACCGTGGCGGCCAGAAGGGCAGCTACCGCGACAACCCCGTGGACGCCATCGCCGCCGCTTTGCTGTTGCAGGGGTGGCTGGATGAAAACACTGCTTTATTTGCATCCTGACCCGCCGCGATCCTGTGGGAGCGGGCTTGCCCGCGAAGAACGTTAACGATACCGCGTGAAGGCTGGATGAACGCGGTGCCCATGAGTTTTTCGCGAGCAAGCTCGCCCCTACACACTTAATAAGGAGCCCCCATGAGCCTGCCCAATCCCGCCGAACTGATCAGCCAGATGGCAATACGCCTCAAGGCGCACCTGAAACAACGCGCCATCAGCGAACCGCGCTTTATCGGTATCCGCACCGGTGGTGTGTGGGTGGCCCAGGCGTTGCTGGAAGAGCTGGGCAGCGACTCGCCCCTGGGCACCCTGGATGTGTCCTTCTACCGTGATGACTTCAGCCAGAATGGCCTGCACCCGCAAGTGCGTCCTTCGGCCCTGCCGTTCGAGATCGAAGGCCAGCACCTGGTATTGATCGACGACGTGCTGATGAGCGGTCGCACCATCCGCGCCGCCCTGAACGAGCTATTCGACTACGGCCGCCCGGCCAGCGTGACCCTGGTGTGCCTGCTGGACCTGGACGCCGGCGAGTTGCCGATCAGCCCGGACGTGGTCGGCGCGACCCTGTCACTTTCCGCCCAGCAACGGGTAAAATTGTCCGGTCCCACGCCGCTCGAACTCGAACTGCAAGACCTTGCCCTTTAAACCGCCTTGTACAGAGTCCCCGCGATGACGCCTCTAGATGCCAAGCGCCCGCTGCAGCTCAATGCTCAGGGCCAGTTGCAACATTTCTTGTCCCTCGACGGTTTGCCCCGCGAACTGCTCACCGAAATCCTCGATACCGCTGACTCGTTCCTCGAGGTCGGTGGCCGGGCGGTGAAGAAGGTACCGCTGCTGCGCGGCAAAACCATCTGCAACGTGTTCTTCGAGAACTCCACCCGCACCCGCACCACCTTTGAGCTGGCAGCCCAGCGGCTGTCGGCCGACGTGATCACGCTGAACGTGTCGACCTCGTCGGCGAGCAAGGGTGAGACCCTGCTCGACACCTTGCGCAACCTGGAAGCCATGGCCGCCGACATGTTCGTGGTACGCCATGGTGACTCCGGCGCCGCGCATTTCATTGCCGAGCACGTGTGCCCGAACGTCGCGATAATCAACGGCGGCGACGGCCGTCACGCCCACCCGACCCAGGGCATGCTCGACATGCTCACCATCCGTCGGCACAAGGGCAGCTTTGAAAACCTCTCGGTGGCCATCGTCGGCGACATCCTGCATTCGCGGGTGGCGCGCTCGAACATGCTGGCCCTGAAGGCCCTGGGTTGCCCGGATATCCGCGTGATCGCACCCAAGACCCTGTTGCCCATCGGTATCGAGCAATACGGCGTGACGGTCTACTCCGACATGACCACAGGCCTCAAGGATGTGGACGTGGTGATCATGCTGCGCCTGCAACGCGAGCGCATGGCCGGTGGCCTGTTGCCGAGCGAAGGCGAGTTCTACCGTCTGTTCGGCCTGACCACTGCACGCCTGGCGGGCGCCAAGCCGGACGCCATCGTGATGCACCCGGGGCCGATCAACCGCGGTGTGGAAATCGAGTCGGCGGTGGCCGACGGCGCGCAGTCGGTGATCTTGAACCAAGTGACCTACGGTATCGCCGTGCGCATGGCCGTGCTGTCCATGGCCATGAGCGGGCAAACCGCGCAACGTCAATTCGAGCAGGAGCAGGCCCAGTGAAGCTCAGCATTCTCGGTGCCCGAGTCATCGATCCAGCCAGTGGCCTGGATCAAGTTACCGATCTACATCTGGATGCCGGCAAGATCATCGCCATCGGCGCAGCGCCCGCTGGCTTCGGCGCCGTCGAGAGCATCGACGCCAAGGGCCTGGTGGCCGCGCCAGGGCTGGTGGACCTGAACGTCGCCCTGCGCGAGCCCGGCTACAGCCGCAAAGGCAATATCAACAGCGAAACCCAGGCCGCGGCGGCCGGTGGCGTGACCAGCCTGTGCTGCCCGCCCAATACCAAGCCGGTGCTGGATACTTCGGCGGTGACCGAACTGATCCTCGACCGCGCCCGCGAAGCCGGCAATTGCAAGGTGTTCCCTATCGGCGCCCTGAGCAAAGGCCTGGATGGTGAACAACTGGCCGAACTGATCGCCCTGCGCGACGCCGGATGCGTGGCTTTCGGCAATGGCCTGGACAATTTCCGCAGCACGCGCACCCTGTGCCGCGCTCTGGAATACGCGGCCACTTTCGACTTGACGGTGATATTCCACTCCCAAGACCGCGACCTGGCCGAAGGCGGCCTGGCCCATGAAGGCGCAGTCGCCAGCTTCCTCGGCTTGCCGGGCATTCCGGAGACCGCCGAAACCGTGGCCCTGGCCCGTGACCTGCTGCTGGTGGAGCAAAGCGGTGTGCGTGCGCATTTCAGCCAGCTGACCAGCGCCCGGGGCGCGGCCCTGATTGCCCAGGCCCAGGCCCGAGGTTTGCCGGTGACGGCAGATGTCGCCTTGTACCAGCTGATCCTGACGGATGAAGCGCTGATCGACTTTTCCAGCCTGTATCACGTGCAGCCGCCCTTGCGCACCAAGGCCGACCGCGACGGTTTGCGGGCGGCGGTGAAGTCGGGCGTGATATCGGCGATCTCCAGCCATCACCAGCCCCATGAGCGCGACGCCAAGCTGGCACCTTTTGGTGCGACCGAGCCGGGCATCAGCAGCGTGGAGTTGTTGCTGCCGCTGGCGATGACGTTGGTGGAGGACGGCTTGCTCGACCTGCCAACGCTGCTGGCACGCTTGAGCGCCGGCCCGGCTCAGGCCCTGCGCCTGCCGGCGGGCAAGCTTGAAGTCGGTTCGCCAGCGGACCTGGTGCTGTTTGACCTGGGCAGCTCGACGGTGGCCGGGGAGCACTGGTTGTCGAAGGGCGAAAACTGCCCGTTCATCGGCCACAGCCTACCGGCGACGGTGCGGTACACCTTCATGGATGGGCGTATCAGCTACCAGGCTTAAAACAAATATCAAGTAAGCACAGTAAATGTGGGAGGGGGCTTGCTCCCGATAGCGGTGGGTCAGCTAAAGATAAGCTGACTGACCCACCGCTATCGGGAGCAAGCCCCCTCCCACATTTTGTTCTCTATGGGCCGAGAGATCAGCGGCCGTTATTGCGCTCAGCATTACGAATCGAAATCTGCGTATTCAACGTCCAGAAGTCATATAGCACCCCCAGCAGGAACAAACCGCCGGTCAGCAGGTAGATCAGGCCGGTGATCCATTTGCCTTGGTACATACGGTGCACACCGAATACGCCCAGGAACGCCAACAGAATCCACGCGACGTTGTATTCGATCGGCCCGGCGGTAAAACGCAGGTCGGCTTCACGGTCCATGGCCGGGATCAGGAACAAGTCGATCAGCCAGCCAATGCCCAGCAGGCCGAAGGTGAAAAACCAGATCGTACCGGTCACGGGTTTGCCGTAATAAAAGCGATGCGCCCCGGTAAAACCGAAAATCCACAGTAGGTAACCGATCACCTTGCTGTGGGTATCTTGCTGCTGACCAACCTGTTGATAGGTGTTCATGAAGGACCTCTTTTGCTTCGATAGATAAATTTTTTCATTTTCTTTGTGACTTTTTTACGAGCGCCCGACGTACGGCAAATGGTATCTTCCTGCCCTCAAAGCCTTATGCCACCTGACTTGTGTAGGACAATTGCGGCAATTCGTCGCGTTTTTCCTGAATTTGACCCCAAGGTTCAGTCGACAAACGGCCTGAGAACGACACAAAAAGCTGTTATAAAGTTGCGCGCAAACCCATAAGAGCCACGCCTAATGCGACCATTTTTCAAGACATGGCTGACCATCTGCCTATTAATGCCACTGGCCGCCCACGCCACCAATCGTGAGCAACGACTTCCGAACGTCAATGGTTTCACCCCTAAAGTCCACAGCACAACCAGTACGGCCAAATCGGCAAAGCTGACCGTCAACCGCCCAACTCAACTGAGCAAGGCCCACGGTAAAGCAACTCCCGGCCTGATGGCGGTGAACACCAAGCAAAGCAGCAACGTGCTCAGCCGCGCCGTCAACGTGCTCGGTACTCCTTATCGTTGGGGCGGCAGCAGCCCAAGTAAAGGGTTCGACTGCAGCGGCTTGGTGAAATATGCCTTTAACGATGTAAAAGCGGTGGATTTGCCACGCACTTCCAACGCCATGGCGGCCGGTCACGGCTTGAAGGTTGATCGCAAAGACCTGAAGCCGGGCGATCTGTTGTTCTTCAAGTTGAAGAGCCGCCAGGTCAACCACGTTGCCATCTACCTGGGCAACGACCGCTTTATCCACGCGCCACGCCGTGGCAAGTCGGTAAGCATCGACACGCTGAAAAAGCCGTTCTGGGACAAGAACTACGTGATTGCCAAGCGGGTGCTGCCGAAAGAGCAGAACAGCAACCTGCGGATCGTGCAGCGCTGATCTTCAGCTGAAATACAGTAAACAATGTGGGAGGGGGCAAGCCCCCTCCCCACATGTGGTTTCATTGTTTGAAAAATTTCATATGTCTGCAGGCACCCTCGCCTTCTCTCGCGCATCGTCTCGACTGATCACGCCTCGCGCAACCAACGCCTTCAAACTCATATCCAGCGTCTTCATTCCCAACGCCCCACCGGTCTGAATCGCCGAAACCAACTGCGCCACCTTGTCTTCGCGGATCAGGTTCCGGATCGCTGGCGTGCCCAGCATGATTTCATGGGCAGCCACGCGCCCGTCGCCGACCTTCTTCACCAGCACCTGGGACACCACCGCCTGCAACGACTCCGACAGCATTGAGCGGACCATGGCCTTTTCCCCGGCCGGGAAGACGTCTATCAGCCTGTCCACGGTCTTTGCTGCCGATGAAGTGTGCAGGGTGCCAAATACCAGGTGCCCGGTCTCAGCGGCCGTCAGCGCCAGGCGAATGGTTTCCAGGTCGCGTAGCTCACCCACCAGTATCACATCCGGGTCTTCCCGCAGGGCTGAGCGCAGGGCGACCGAAAAGCTGTGGGTATCGCGGTGCACTTGGCGCTGGGTGATCAGGGATTTTTTCGGCCTGTGGATAAATTCAATAGGATCTTCCAGGGTGAGGATATGCTGGCGTCGATGCTGGTTAAGGTGGTCGATCATCGCGGCCAAGGTGGTGGACTTACCCGAGCCGGTGGGCCCAGTGACCAGTACCAGACCGCGTGGAAGCTGGGCGATACGCTGGAAAACCTCGCCCAGCCCCAGGTCTTCCAGGCTCTGGACCTCGGTCGGGATAGTGCGAAATACCGCACCCACGCCGCGATCCTGGCGGAACACGTTTGCCCGGAAACGCGCCACGCCAGGCAACTCGAAGGCAAAATCCGTTTCAAGAGATGTTTCGAAATCCTTTTGTTGGTGTTTATTCAGTAAAGGGCACACCAGGTCGACCATTTGCGATGCCTCAAGCCTCGGCCAATCCATGGGCCAGACCTCGCCATCGATGCGCAGCATCGGCGCCAGGCCGGCCGACAGATGCAGGTCGGAGGCGCCTCGGCTTACGCTGGCCGCCAGCAATTGCGTGATATCCATAGGGCTTTCCATTTCCAGTAGAATGCCGCGGACTCCATATCCACGGGTGCAACTTGAATGTCGACGATAGCAGACAACATCGGCCTGGTTAGCCAGCGCATTCGCGCCGCAGCCGAGGCCGCGCAACGTGACGCAAGCAGCATCCACCTGCTGGCCGTGAGCAAGACCAAACCTGCTCAGGCGGTGCGCGAAGCCTATGCCGCCGGTATGCACGACTTTGGCGAGAATTACCTGCAGGAAGCCTTGGGCAAACAGGCCGAATTGACCGATCTACCCTTGAGTTGGCACTTCATCGGCCCCATTCAATCGAACAAGACTCGCGCCATCGCCGAGAACTTCGCCTGGGTGCATTCCGTGGACCGCCTGAAAATCGCACAACGCCTGTCCGAACAACGCCCGGCCGACCTGCCGCCGCTGAATATCTGCATCCAGGTCAATGTCAGCGGCGAAGCCAGCAAGTCCGGCTGCACGCCTGCCGACCTGCCGGCCCTGGCCAATGCCATCAGTGCGTTACCGCGCCTGAAGCTGCGTGGCCTGATGGCGATCCCCGAGCCAACTGAAGACAGGGCCGCACAGGATGCAGCGTTCGCCAGGGTGCGCGACCTGCAAGCCAGCCTGGACCTGGCGCTCGACACACTTTCCATGGGCATGAGCCATGACCTTGAGTCGGCCATCGCCCAAGGCGCCACCTGGGTGCGCATCGGTACCGCCCTGTTTGGCGCCCGCGACTACGGCCAGGCGTGAAATGGCTGACTTCCCTCGAAAATAAGGACCTGTCATGAGCAACACGCGTATTGCCTTTATCGGCGCCGGTAACATGGCGGCCAGCCTGATCGGCGGCCTGCGGGCCAAGGGCCTGGACGCCGAGCAGATCCGCGCCAGCGACCCGGGCGCCGAAACCCGCGAGCGCGTCAGCGCCGAACACGGTATCGAAACGTTCGCCGACAACGCCGAGGCCATCCATGGCGTCGACGTGATCGTACTGGCGGTAAAGCCCCAGGCCATGAAGGCCGTGTGCGAGAGCCTGCGCCCGAGCCTGCAACCCCATCAGCTGGTAGTTTCCATTGCCGCCGGTATCACCTGCGCCAGCATGAACAGCTGGCTCGGTGCCCAGCCCATCGTGCGCTGCATGCCTAACACCCCGGCGCTGCTGCGCCAAGGCGTCAGCGGCTTGTATGCCACCCACGAAGTCACAGCGCAGCAACGTGACCAGGCCGAGGAGTTGCTGTCTGCCGTGGGCATCGCCGTATGGCTGGAGCAGGAACAACAGCTGGATGCGGTCACCGCTGTTTCCGGCAGCGGCCCGGCCTACTTCTTCCTGTTGATCGAGGCCATGACCGCAGCCGGCGTCAAGCTGGGCCTGCCCCATGATGTCGCCGAGCAACTGGCCGAACAAACAGCCCTGGGCGCAGCGAAAATGGCCGTCGGCAGCGATGTGGATGCCGCCGAGCTGCGCCGTCGTGTAACGTCCCCGGGCGGCACTACGCAAGCCGCCATCGAATCGTTTCAAGCCGGGGGCTTTGAGGCTCTGGTGGAAACAGCACTGGGTGCCGCGGCACATCGTTCAGCCGAGATGGCTGAGCAACTGGGCAAATAGTCGTCCCTTACCAAGGTAATCAAACATGCTCGGAATCAATGACGCTGCCATTTTCATCATCCAGACCCTGGGCAGCCTGTACCTGCTGATCGTGCTGATGCGCTTTATCCTGCAACTGGTGCGGGCCAACTTCTACAACCCGCTGTGCCAGTTCGTGGTCAAGGCCACACAGCCACTGCTCAAGCCGCTGCGCCGGGTGATCCCGAGCCTGTTCGGCCTGGACATGTCTTCGCTGGTGCTTGCGTTGCTGCTGCAAATCCTGCTGTTCGTGGTGATCCTGATGCTCAACGGCTACCAGGCGTTCACCGTGCTGCTGTTGCCATGGGGCCTGATCGGTATTTTCTCGCTGTTCCTGAAGATCATCTTCTGGTCGATGATCATCAGCGTGATCCTTTCGTGGGTCGCACCGGGCAGCCGTAGCCCGGGCGCCGAATTGGTGGCCCAGATCACCGAACCGGTGCTGGCGCCGTTCCGTCGCCTGATCCCGAACCTGGGTGGCCTGGATATCTCGCCGATCTTTGCGTTTATCGTGATCCAGCTGCTGCAAAGCTGGGTGATTCCACGCCTGGCGTACTTTGCATACATGCCCAAAGAGCTGTTCGGCCTGATCTGAAATATGCAAAAAAATGTGGGAGGGGGCTTGCCCCCTCCCCCATTTGTATCTTTGTATTGAATTGAATCCGTGCAGACCTTTGCTTGCCGCTGGGGGCCCCGCTCTTTAGACTTACGCCTCATTTAAACGAGAGCAGGGTCGATGCCAGCTGCCTTCCCCCCCGATTCCGTTGGACTGGTCGTGCCCCAAGTGGCGCACTTCAGCGAACCGCTGGCCCTGGCCTGCGGCCGTTCGTTGCCCGCCTACGACCTGATCTATGAAACCTACGGCGAACTGAACGCCACGGCGAGCAACGCCGTGCTGATCTGCCACGCCTTGTCCGGCCATCATCACGCTGCCGGCTTCCACTCTGTGGACGAGCGCAAACCCGGCTGGTGGGACAGCTGCATCGGCCCCGGCAAACCCATCGACACTAACAAGTTCTTCGTGGTCAGCCTCAACAACCTCGGCGGTTGCAACGGTTCCACCGGCCCCAGCAGCCTCAACCCGGAAACCGGCAAGCCGTTCGGCGCGGACTTCCCGGTGCTGACCGTGGAAGACTGGGTGCACAGCCAGGCACGCCTGGCCGACCTGCTGGGCATCGGCCAGTGGGCCGCAGTAATTGGCGGCAGCCTGGGCGGCATGCAGGCGCTGCAATGGACCATCAGCTACCCGGACCGCGTCCGTCATTGCCTGGCCATCGCCTCGGCGCCCAAGCTGTCGGCGCAGAACATCGCCTTCAACGAAGTGGCGCGCCAGGCCATCCTCACCGACCCCGAGTTCCATGGCGGTTCGTTCCAGGAAGCCGGCGTGATCCCCAAGCGTGGCCTGATGCTGGCGCGGATGGTGGGGCATATCACCTACCTGTCCGACGATTCCATGGGCGAGAAATTCGGCCGTGGTCTCAAGAGCGAGAAGCTCAACTACGACTTCCACAGCGTCGAGTTCCAGGTGGAAAGCTACCTGCGTTATCAGGGCGAAGAGTTTTCCGGGCGTTTCGACGCCAACACCTACCTGCTGATGACCAAGGCCTTGGACTATTTCGACCCGGCCGCCAACCACGGCGACGACCTGGCGAAAACCTTCGAGAACGTCACGGCCAAGTTCTGCGTCATGTCATTCACCACTGACTGGCGTTTCTCGCCGGCCCGCTCCCGTGAGCTGGTGGACGCCCTGATGGCCGCCAAGAAAGACGTTTGCTACCTGGAAATCGATGCTCCACAAGGCCACGATGCCTTCCTGATCCCGATCCCACGTTACCTGCAGGCGTTTCGCAACTACATGAACCGAATCACGCTTATATGAATTGCTTACGCTTTGGGAAAACGCCATGAGAGCCGACCTGGAAATCATCCAAGACTGGATCCCCGCCGGCAGCCGCGTGCTCGACTTGGGCTGCGGCGATGGCGAACTGCTGAGCTGGCTGCGCGACAACAAGCAAGTTACCGGCTACGGCCTGGAAAACGACCCGGACAACATCGCCCAGTGCGTGGCCAAGGGCATCAATGTGATCGAGCAGGACCTGGACAAGGGCCTGGGCAACTTTGCCAGCAACAGCTTCGACATCGTGGTGATGACCCAGGCCCTGCAAGCGGTGCACTACCCGGACCGCATTCTTGACGAAATGCTGCGCGTTGGCCGCCAATGCATCATCACCTTCCCCAATTTCGGTCACTGGCGCTGCCGCTGGTACCTGGCCACCAAGGGCCGCATGCCGGTCTCGGATTTCCTCCCATATACCTGGTACAACACGCCGAACATCCACTTCTGCACCTTCGAAGACTTCGAAGCCCTGTGTGGCGAGCGTGAAGCCAAGGTGATCAACCGCCTTGCCGTCGATCAACAGCACCGCCACGGCTGGGCGAGTAAGCTATGGCCCAATCTATTGGGCGAAATCGGTATTTACCGGGTCAGCAGCCCTGGCCTGACCGACCACAAAGTTGCCGTCTAATCATTTTCAAGAGGGACGTTCATGAGTCGTTTGGCTGTTTTTCTATTGACTGCATGCCTGGGCGCCAGCGCCATGGCCGCCGATACTATCGATGCTAATCGCAAGAAAGACTTTGGCGATATCACCGTCCACTACAACACCTTCACCTCCAGCTTCCTGCCACCCGAGACCGCCCAGAAAGTCGGCGTGGTGCGCAGCAAGGAGAAGGGTTTGATCAATGTGACTGTGATCAAGGGCGTGGCCCCGGTCGCGGCCCAGGTGACCGGCACCATCAAGGATCTGGGCGGCAAGAGCGAGATCCTGACGTTCAAGCAAATCGAAGAGAAAGGCGGGATCAGCTATCTCGCGCCCTATTCGGTGACACAGCGCGAATACAAGACGTTTACCATCAACGTTGAAACCGGCGGCAAAGCCCATAGCTTCCAATTCAACCAAGAACTGTTCCCGGCCGAATAATGAACCTTACCCAACTCGTACTGGCCAGCCATAACGCCGGCAAACTCAAGGAACTGCAGGCCATGCTCGGTGAGTCCGTGCAACTGCGCTCGATTGGCGAGTTCAGCCAGATCGAGCCAGAAGAGACCGGCCTGTCGTTCGTTGAAAACGCCATCCTCAAGGCACGCAATGCCGCGCGTATTTCCGGCCTGCCGGCGCTGGCGGATGACTCGGGCCTGGCGGTGGACTTTCTCGGCGGCGCCCCGGGTATCTATTCGGCCCGTTATGCCGATGGCAAGGGTGACGCAGCCAACAATGCCAAACTGCTCGACGCCCTCAAAGACGTGCCGGATGCCGAACGCGGCGCGCAGTTCGTCTGCGTACTGGCCCTGGTGCGGCATGCCGATGACCCGTTGCCGATCCTGTGCGAAGGCTTGTGGCAGGGGCGCATCCTGCACGCCGCCAGCGGCGAACATGGCTTTGGCTACGACCCATTGTTCTGGGTGCCGGACCGCAATGTTTCCAGCGCCGAACTGAGCCCGGCCGACAAGAACCAGATCAGCCACCGCGCCCGCGCCATGGCCTTGCTGCGTCAGCGCCTGGGCCTGAAATGACCCAGAACACCTCTGCGCAGCCGCTGATCCACGGTGGCGCGCAAACACCACGGGCGGCTCTGCCCCACCTGCCGCCCCTGGCGCTGTACATCCACATCCCCTGGTGCGTGCGCAAATGCCCGTATTGCGACTTCAACTCCCACACCGCCAGCAAGGTGCTGCCGGAGGAGGAGTATGTAGATGCATTGCTGGCGGATCTGGAGCAAGACCTGCACGCTGTTTATGGCCGGGAGCTGAGTTCGATTTTCTTCGGTGGCGGCACACCCAGCCTGTTCAGCGCCGCCGCGTTGGGCCGCTTGTTAAAGGGCGTGGAAGCCCGTATTCCGTTCGCCGCTGATATCGAGATCACCCTGGAAGCCAACCCCGGGACCTTCGAGCAAGAGAAGTTCGTGGCCTACCGCAAGCTGGGGATCAATCGTCTGTCCATCGGCATCCAGAGCTTCCAGCAGGAAAAACTTGAAGCCCTGGGTCGCATCCACAATGGCGATGAAGCCGTGCGCGCTGCCGGTATGGCCCGCCAGGCAGGGTTCGATAACTTCAACCTGGACTTGATGCACGGCCTGCCCAACCAGTCCCTGGACGACGCCCTCGGCGACCTGCGCCAGGCCATTGCGTTGAAGCCAACCCACCTGTCCTGGTACCAACTGACCCTGGAACCCAACACTGTCTTCTGGAACCAGCCGCCCGCGCTGCCGGAGGACGACACGTTGTGGGATATTCAGGAAGCCGGCCAGGCCCTGCTCGCCGAGCACGGTTACGCGCAATACGAGGTGTCGGCCTACGCCCAACCGGGGCGGCCGGCGCGACATAACCTGAATTACTGGAGCTTTGGCGACTTTATCGGCATTGGCGCTGGCGCCCACGGCAAGCTCAGCCACCCGGACGGGCGTATTGTGCGCACCTGGAAAACCCGTGCGCCCAAGGACTACCTCAACCCTGCCAAAAGCTTCCAGGCCGGGGCGAAAGAACTGACCAACGAGGAGTTGCCGTTCGAGTTCCTGATGAACGCTTTGCGCCTGACCGAGGGCGTCGATGCCAGGCTCTACGCCGAACGCACCGGGCTCGAGCTGGCCAGCCTCGACGAAGGCCGCCGCGAGGCAGAACAAAGTGGCTTGATGCAGGTCGAACCGTCACGCCTGGCGGCAACCGACCGCGGGCAACTCTTTCTCAATGACCTGTTGCAGAAGTTTTTGAGCTGATAGCTCTTTTAAGGAAATCGAATGGATCTGGTACTCGACCTGCTCGCCACCGTATCCCGCTGGAGCCGTAGCAACCTGTCGGAAATCTCCCTGGCCCTCGTGGGCTGCTTGCTGGTGCTGTTCGGCGCCGATATCAAGGGCTGGGTCGAAGCGCGCCTGGGCAGCATCGCTGGCGCCTTGCGCGTGCCCTTGATGGCCCTGCTGTGCATGATCGGCAGCGGTGCAGCGTTGATCTACGCTACGCCGTGGATTGTGCGGGGGTTGAGCCAGTTCAATAATTACAGCCTGGCGCCGGTGCTGGTGGTGGTGCTGGTGTTGATTGGGGTGGTGGCAGACCGCCGCTAACCTAAAGCCAACACAGATACAAATGTGGGAGGGGGCTTGCTCCCGATAGCAGTGGGTCAGCTACAGATTAGCTGACTGATCCACCGCTATCGGGAGCAAGCCCCCTCCCACATTTGGTTGCATTTCAAGTCAGGGGGCGAGTTATGCCAACTTCTCAAACTTCAAATCCCACACCCCATGCCCCAACCGTTCACCACGGCGTTCGAACTTGGTGATCGGCCGCTCGGCCGGGCGCGGCACGCACTTGCCGTCTTCCGCCAGGTTGCGGTAGCCAGGGGCGACGTTCATCACCTCCAGCATGTATTCCGCGTACGGTTCCCAGTCGGTGGCCATGTGCAGGATACCGCCCACTTTCAGCTTGCTGCGCACCAACTCCGCAAAGGACGCCTGGACGATACGACGCTTGTGGTGACGGGCTTTGTGCCACGGGTCGGGGAAGAACAGCATCAGGCGGTCGAGGCTGTTGTCGGCGATGCAGCGGTTGAGCACTTCAATCGCGTCGCAGTCGTAGACTCGCAGGTTGGTCAGGCCCTGGGTGAGCACGCCGTTAAGTAACGCGCCAACGCCTGGACGGTGCACTTCCACACCGATGAAATCCTGCTCCGGTGAGGCCGCGGCCATTTCCAGCAGGGAGTGGCCCATGCCGAAGCCGATTTCCAGGGAACGTGGGGCCGAACGGCCAAAGACCTGGTCGTAATCAACCGGCGCATCGGCCAAAGGCAACACGAAGAGCGGCGCACCTTGTTCCAGGCCCTTTTGCTGGCCTTCGGTCATGCGGCCGGCGCGCATCACAAAACTCTTGATGCGGCGGTGCTTGGACTCGTCGCCTGCGTCCACGGTGTTCGGCGTTTCGTTTGATTCAGTCATCAATAGCTCTTACTTGATCAGACCATCCAGCGGCGAAGAGGCGCTGGCATAGAGTTTTTTCGGCATGCGCCCGGCGAGGTAGGCCAGGCGGCCCGCGACGATCGCGTGTTTCATGGCTTCGGCCATCATGATCGGTTGCTGGGCGTGGGCGATGGCCGAGTTCATCAGCACCGCGTCGCAGCCCAGTTCCATGGCGATGGTTGCATCGGAGGCTGTGCCCACGCCCGCATCCACCAGCACCGGGATCTTCGCTTCTTCAAGGATGATCTGCAGGTTGTACGGGTTGCAGATGCCCAGGCCGGAACCGATCAAACCAGCCAGCGGCATCACGGCGATACAGCCGATTTCTGCCAACTGACGGGCGATGATCGGGTCATCGCTGGTGTAGACCATCACGTCGAAGCCTTCCTTGACCAGGGTTTCAGCGGCCTTGAGGGTTTCGATCACGTTAGGGAACAGGGTTTTCTGATCAGCCAGCACTTCCAGCTTCACCAGGTTGTGGCCGTCGAGCAGCTCACGGGCCAGGCGGCAGGTGCGCACGGCTTCGATGGCGTCGTAGCAACCGGCTGTATTTGGCAAGAAGGTGTAGCGATCCGGCGACAGCACTTCGAGCAGGTTCGGCTCGCCTTCGATCTGGCCGAGGTTGGTGCGGCGCACGGCGAAGGTGACGATCTCGGCACCCGAGGCTTCGATGGCCAGGCGGGTTTCTTCCATGTCGCGGTACTTGCCGGTGCCGACCAGCAGGCGGGACTGGTAGGTACGACCGGCCAGGACGAAAGGCTTGTCGCTACGAACGATGCTCATGGGAAATCCTCTGTTTGGATGAGGTTCTGCAGAATGCGGGTTGGCGCACTTGGGCGCCGGTCGGCTAGCCGCCGCCGATGGCGTGGACCACTTCGACCTGGTCACCTTCGACGAGCGCGGTCTCGGCGTGCTGGCTACGCGGAACGATATCCAGGTTGAGCTCCACTGCGACGCGTCGCCCGGTCAGGTCCAGGCGGGTCAGCAGGGCCGCGACGGTTTCGCCATCGGGCAGTTCAAAGGATTCGCCGTTCAACTGAATGCGCATGCCACGGGCCGCCATCGTTTTTAGGGGCCAGTATTCTAGCTCGATTGGGACCTAAAGGTCAGCTCCAAGCGTCAAGCGGTCAGCTGCAAGCGCCAGGCCGCGAGGCCGAGGAAGAACCAGCCGAGCAGGAATGCCAGCCCGCCGAAGGGCGTGATGATCCCCAGTTTGCTGATGCCGGTCAGGGTCAGCACATACAGGCTGCCCGAGAACAGCAGAATACCGACAGTAAACGAGATGCCCGCCCAGCTGACCAACCGCCCGGGAATATGTGCCGCCAGCAAGGCCACCCCGAACAGCGCCAGGGCGTGCACCAGCTGGTAAGTCACACCGGTGTGAAAGATCGCCAGGTACTCGGCGCTCAGGCGGTTTTTCAGGCCGTGGGCGGCAAACGCCCCCAGGGCGACACCGGTAAAGCCGAAAAAGGCAGCCAGCATCAGAAAGCTACGCAGCATTGGGAACTCCAGTCAGACTCATCGGGCAGGGTCTGTATAATGGCCCGCTCAACGGGTTCGGCCAAGCCATCTCTATGCTGCGTGTCCTCTTCAAACGCTTTCTCAACGTCGTGAAATGGTTTGCCATCGGCAGTGTGCTGCTGGTGCTGCTGTTCAGGGTTGTCCCGCCACCGTTCACTGCATTGATGGTGGAGCGCAAGGTCGAATCCTGGATTGACGGTGAGCCCATTGACCTGCAACGCACCTGGGTGCCGTGGGATGAGATTTCCGACGACCTGAAAGTGGCGGTGATGGCCGGTGAAGACCAGCGCTTCCCGCAGCACTGGGGCTTTGATTTTGGCGCGATCCAGGCGGCGATCCTGCACAACGAGCGCGGAGGTTCGATTCGCGGCGCCAGCACGTTGAGCCAGCAGGTGTCGAAGAACCTGTTCCTGTGGGCCGGTCGCAGTTATCTGCGCAAGGGCCTGGAGGCTTGGTTTACCGGGCTGATCGAGGTGCTGTGGCCCAAGGAGCGGATTCTTGAGGTTTACCTCAACAGCGTGGAGTGGGATGAAGGTGTGTTTGGCGCAGAGGCGGCGGCGCGACATCATTTTGGCGTGAGTGCCAAAGGGCTTTCGCGGCAACAGGCCAGTTATCTGGCGGCGGTGTTGCCTAATCCGCGGGTGTGGAGTGCCGGCCATCCTACAGCCTATGTGGCGCGGCGGGCGGCGTGGATTCGTCAGCAGATGAGTCAGCTGGGTGGGGACGGCTATCTGGCTGAGTTGAACAACTCCCGAAAAGCCCCCTGGTCCAACTGACACAATACAAAACAACTATGGGAGGGGGCTTGCTCCCGATAGGGGCGGATCAGTCACTCATATGTCGACTGACACTCTGCTATCGGGAGCAAGCCCCCTCCCACATTTTCAAACCAGCATTGCCAGCTGGATTAGGCGGCGATCGACAACTTCAGCTTGTTCATCGCGCTTTTCTCAAGCTGACGAATCCGCTCGGCCGACACGTTGTACTTCTGCGCCAGGTCGTGCAGCGTGGCTTTCTCTTCCGCCAGCCAGCGCTGGTAAAGGATGTCACGGCTGCGGTCGTCCAGTACTTCCAACGCTTCGTGCAGGTTGTGGTTGGAGTTGTCGCTCCAGTCGGCGTCTTCCAGTTGACGCGCCGGGTCGTACCGGTGGTCTTCCAGGTAGTTGGCCGGCGATTGGAAAGCACTGTCGTCATCCGCTTCGGCGGCTGGGTCGAAGGCCATGTCATGGCCGGTCAGGCGGCTTTCCATCTCGCGCACTTCACGGGGCTCCACGCCGAGGCTTTCGGCCACGCGGTGGACTTCCTCGTTGTTCAGCCACGCCAGGCGTTTTTTCTGGCTGCGCAGGTTGAAGAACAGCTTGCGCTGGGCCTTGGTGGTCGCCACTTTCACGATGCGCCAGTTGCGCAGGATGAACTCGTGGATTTCCGCCTTGATCCAGTGCACGGCAAACGACACCAGGCGCACGCCCATTTCAGGGTTGAAGCGCTTTACAGCCTTCATCAGGCCGACATTGCCTTCCTGAATCAGGTCAGCCTGGGCCAGGCCGTAGCCGCTATAGCTACGGGCGATATGTACGACAAAACGCAGGTGGGCGAGCACCATCTGCCGAGCCGCCCCCAAATCCTGCTCATAGTAGAGACTCTCGGCCAGTTCACGCTCCTGCTCAGGCGTCAGCAATGGAATGCTGTTGACCGTGTGCACATAAGCCTCCAGGTTCGCACCCGGGACCAAGGCATAAGCAGGTTGCAAAGAAGTGGTCATACGAAAAAACCTCCGACTCACATAACTCGTGCAGTTCAGCACTGCGAAAATTGACCGGGAACCGTAGGACAAGTTCCCTATACCACTGATACGGTCAATACAAACGAAACCACATTACCCTGGCATTAACTACTTCGGCGCCAGTTCACGTAAATGCCGTGCTACCGCAATCCAGGCACCGATATACCCCAACAGGACGGCGCCAAGCAAGAGACTAAGACCATCGGCAACCGGCACCCCAGCCAGGGCAAAATCACTGCCATACAAACCGGCCAGCCCAACCACCGCGTCGTTCAGCCAGTCAAGGCCAAACGCCAGTACGCCCCAGGACAAAACTCCTGCACCCAAGCCATACAGCGCGCCCATGTACAGAAAAGGACGACGCACATAGCTGTCCGTGCCTCCGACCAGTTTAATCACTTCTATCTCGGTGCGACGGTTTTCAATATGAAGACGAATGGTATTACCTATCACCAAAAGTAATGCAGACACCAACAACACCGTCAAACCGAACACAAAGCGGTCGCCCAGCTTGAGGATCGCGGCCAGGCGCTCTACCCAGACTAGATCAAGTTGCGCCTGTTGCACCTTCGGCATCTCTGCGAGTTTTTGTCGCAGGGCCTCCAGGGCCGGCTTATCGACTTCGTTCGGCGTCACCAGCACCACGCCAGGCAATGGGTTCTGCGGCAGCTCCTTGAGCGCCTCGCCCAGGCCGGATTGCTGTTGGAACTCTTCAAGGGCCTGGTCGCGGCTGATGTACTCGGCCTCGGCAACGCCCGGGATGTTCTTGATGTCGTCGCGCAGTGCTTCGCCGTCCTTGCTGCTGGCGTCCAGGTTCAGGTACAGCGAAATCTGCGCCGCACGCTGCCAGGAACCGCCCAGGCGCTCCACATTATTAAGCAGCAGCGACAAGCCCATCGGCAGGCTCAGCGCCACGGCCATCACCAGGCAGGTGAAAAAGCTGCCGATCGGCTGCTTGCCCAGGCGGCGCAGGCTGTCGACCAGGCTGGCCCGATGGCTTTCGATCCAGGCATGCAGCAAGGTGCCGAAGTCAGGACCGTCGTCTTCGTCGCGCTTTTTCTTCGGTGGCTGCGGGTCGGCCGGTTTCGGCGCCACGCGTTCGGACACTTTAGGGCTGCGAGTGGCACTCATACGCCGGCCTCCCCGTCACCAATCAGGCGACCGCGTTGCAGGGTCAGCATGCGATGGCGCATGCGGGCAATCAGGGCCAGGTCGTGGCTGGCGATCAGTACGCTGGTGCCCAGGCGGTTGATGTCTTCGAACACGCCCATGATCTCGGCCGCCAGGCGCGGGTCGAGGTTACCGGTAGGTTCGTCCGCCAGCAACAAGGCCGGACGGTGGACGATGGCGCGAGCAATACCGACGCGTTGTTGCTGGCCGGTGGACAAGTCGCCAGGGAAGAGATCGGTCTTGTCCGACAAGGCTACGCGCTCCAGGGCCGAGTCCACACGCTTGACGATCTCGGCCTTGGACAGCCCGAGTATCTGCAACGGCAAGGCCACATTGTTGAAGACCGTGCGGTCGAACAGCAACTGGTGGTTCTGGAACACCACGCCGATCTGGCGGCGCAGGAACGGAATCTGTGCATTGCTGATGGTCGCCAGGTCCTGGCCTGCCAGCAGCAACTTGCCGGTGGTCGGGCGCTCCATGGCCAGCAACAGGCGCAACAGCGTACTTTTGCCAGCGCCGGAATGGCCGGTGACAAACAGGAATTCGCCGCGACGCACGCGAAAGCTCAGCTCATGCAAGCCCACATGCCCGTTGGCATAGCGTTTACCGACCTGTTCGAATCGAATCATGAACGCTCCCGCTCGGCAAACAGTGCCTGTACAAAGGGTTCGGCTTCAAAAGTGCGCAAGTCATCGATGCCTTCACCGACACCGATATAACGAATCGGCAACCCGAACTGTTTAGCCAGGGCGAAAATCACACCGCCCTTGGCCGTGCCGTCGAGCTTAGTCAATGCCAGGCCGGTCAGTTGCACCGTCTGGTTGAATTGCTTGGCCTGGCTGATGGCGTTTTGGCCAGTGCCGGCGTCGAGCACCAGCAAGACTTCGTGCGGCGCGTCGGCGTCGAGCTTGCTGATGACACGGCGGACTTTCTTCAGCTCTTCCATCAGATTGTCTTTGGTGTGCAGGCGACCTGCGGTATCGGCGATCAGCACGTCGATATTACGGGCCTTGGCCGCTTGCACGGCATCGAAGATCACCGAGGCGGAATCGGCGCCGGTGTGCTGGGCGATCACCGGAATCTTGTTGCGCTCGCCCCATACTTGCAGCTGCTCGACGGCGGCGGCACGGAAGGTGTCACCGGCGGCGAGCATGACTTTCTTGCCCTCGCCCTGCAGCTTCTTGGCCAGCTTGCCGATGGTAGTGGTCTTGCCGGCGCCATTGACGCCGACCACCAGGATCACGAACGGCTTGTTCGGCGTAATCACCAGCGGCGCTTCCACCGGCTTGAGCATCGCCGCCAGTTCGGCCTGCAAGGATTTGTACAGGGCATCGGCGTCGGTCAACTGCTTGCGTGCGACCTTCTGGGTCAGGCTCTGGATGATCACGGCGGTGGCTTCGACGCCCACGTCGGCGGTGAGCAGGCGGGTCTCGATGTCTTCCAGAAGCTCATCATCAATGACCTTCTTGCCCAGGAACAGGCTGGCCATGCCCTCGCCGATGCTGGCACTGGTCTTGCTCAAGCCCTGCTTGAGGCGGGCGAAGAACCCGGTCTTGCTGGTTTCGGCAGGGACGGTTGGCTCTTCGATCACAGCGGGAGCGGCAATCTGCACGGGCGCAGGCTCGACCGGTGCTTCGACAACCACCGGCTGCGGCTCTATAACCACCGGGATCGGCGGAGCCACATGCTCGGCCTGCACATCTTCAACCAGTGCTACAGGCTCTTCGGCCACCGGCAATTGCGGCCACGGTTTGTGCTCGGGTTCAGGCTCGGGCTCTACCTCGACCACGGGCTGCAATACCGGCTCGGCCATCGGCAACACCACCGGCGCCGGGGTATCGGCAACCGGTTCGGCTTCTACTAAAGGCTCAGGAACGGGCTCGGGTTGAACCTGCGGCTGTTCGACGACGGTTTCCTGCGGCTTTTTGCGCAGCCATCCGAACAGGCCTTTTTTCTCGCCAGCCGCAGCTGGGCTCTTCTTGTCGTCGTTGGAACCAAACATGGAGGACGGCTATCTCAAAGTAGCGATGCGCCAGGGCGCCTCGGTAAATAAATTCGATGCAGAACAGACTGCTTTAACGCCCGCTTGTTCATGCGCAACATTTTGTAAGGCGTAAATAAAGGCCTTGGCAAATCGTTTCAATATAGGACTGAAGCGATAAAATCGGCGAAAAGTTGAAGATCGTCGGGGAAAAACACCCTCTATTCCAACATTCCTACGACTGGATCCAGGACTAGATGACAACCGCAGTGGCCGTCTCTAAATCGGATCAGTATCCTAGCACCTCCTCGCCCGCCGACGCTAAGACCAAGCGGGCAGCCCAACAGGTTTAAAAACGAATGAATGCTCTAGCCCGCCGCGCCGCAGGCCTGCTGCTCAGCACAGTTTGTCTGCCCCTCTCAGCCTTGGCTGCCGACCCACAACCCACCCATGAATTCACTCTGGATAACGGCCTTAAAGTGGTCGTGCGCGAAGACCATCGCGCACCAGTGGTGGTTTCCCAGGTCTGGTACAAGGTTGGTTCAAGCTATGAAACCCCGGGCCAGACCGGTTTGTCCCACGCCCTGGAACACATGATGTTCAAGGGCAGCGCCAAGGTTGGCCCCGGCGAAGCCTCGCTGATCCTGCGTGACCTGGGCGCCGAAGAAAACGCGTTCACCAGCGATGACTACACCGCCTATTACCAGGTGCTGGCCCGCGACCGCCTGGGCGTGGCCTTCGAACTGGAAGCCGACCGCATGGCCAGCCTGCGCCTGCCTGCCGACGAGTTCAGCCGCGAAATCGAGGTCATCAAGGAAGAACGCCGCCTGCGCACCGACGACAACCCGATGTCCAAGGCCTACGAGCGTTTCAAGGCCATGGCCTTCCCCGCCAGCGGCTACCACACGCCGACCATCGGCTGGATGGCTGACCTGGACCGCATGAAGGTCGAGGAGCTGCGCCACTGGTACCAATCCTGGTATGTACCGAACAACGCCACCCTGGTGGTGGTCGGCGACGTGACCCCGGACGAAGTGAAAAACCTGGCCCAGCGTTACTTCGGCCCGATCCCCAAGCGTGACGTGCCACCGGCGAAGATCCCAATGGAGCTGCCCGAGCCTGGCGAGCGCCTGCTGACCCTGCACGTGCAGACCCAACTGCCGAGTGTATTCCTGGGTTTCAACGTACCTGGCCTTGCCACTGCCGAAGACAAACGCTCGGTGCAAGCCCTGCGCCTGATCTCGGCCCTGCTGGACGGCGGCTACAGCGCGCGCATCTCCGAACAACTGGAGCGTGGCGAGGAGCTGGTGTCTGCCGCTTCCACCAACTACGACGCCTATACCCGTGGCGATACGCTGTTCATGCTGTCGGCCACACCCAACCAGCAGAAGAAAAAGACCGTAGCCCAAGCCGAAGCCGGCCTGTGGCGCCTGCTTGATGAGTTGAAAGCCAAGCCGCCGACTGCCGAAGAACTGGAACGGATCCGTGCCCAGGTGATTGCCGGCCTGGTATACCAGCGCGACTCCATTACCAGCCAGGCCACGGCCATCGGCTCCCTGGAAACCGTCGGCCTGTCCTGGAAGCTGATGGACAGCGAGTTGGCCGATCTGCAAAGCGTCACGCCGGAAGATATCCAGAAAGCTGCCCGCACCTATTTCACCCACGAACGTCTGAGCGTCGCCCATGTTTTGCCTGAGGAGAGCGCTCATGAGTAATCGTAAAAGCAGCCGCCTGATCCTGCCCGGCCTGATCGCTGTCACCCTGGTCGCGGCCAGTGCCGTGTATTTCCTGCGCCCGAGCGAGTCGGTCGCCAGCCAGGCCCTGGACAAGGCCCAATCGGCCAGCACCCTGCAATCCCTGGCAGAGCTGGACGGCAAGGCTCCGACCAACCGCAAGCTCGATGTACAGACCTGGACCACCGCCGAAGGCGCCAAGGTGCTGTTCGTCGAAGCCCATGAATTGCCGATGTTCGACATGCGCATCCTGTTCGCTGCCGGCAGCAGCCAGGATGGCGATACACCGGGCCTGGCATTGATGACCAATGCTATGCTCAACGAAGGCGTGCCGGGCAAGAATGTCAGCCAGATCGCCAGTGGTTTTGAGGGCCTGGGTGCCGACTTCGGCAATGGCGCCTACCGCGACATGGCGCTGGTTTCTCTGCGCAGCCTGAGCGACAGCGATAAGCGCGAAGCAGCCCTGACACTGTTTGACCAAGTGATCGGCCAGCCGACGTTCCCGGCGGACTCCCTGGCACGGATCAAGAACCAGATCCTGGCCGGTTTCGAGTACCAGAAGCAGAACCCCGGCAAACTGGCGAGCATTGAGCTGTTCAAGCGCCTGTACGGCGACCACCCTTATGCGCACCCAAGCGAAGGCACCTCCGAGAGCGTGCCGAAGATTACCTTGGCGCAGTTGCAGGCGTTTCACGCCAAAGCCTATGCGGCCGGTAATGCGGTGATTGCGGTGGTGGGCGATCTGACCCGCCCTGAAGCCGAGGCCATGACGGCCAAGGTTTCTGCGTCGCTACCCAAAGGCCCGGCCATGGCGAAGATTGCCCAGCCGACCGAGCCAAAACCCGGCCTGAGCCGCATCGAGTTCCCATCCAAGCAGACCCACTTGCTGTTCGCACAACTGGGTATCGACCGCGCCGACCCGGACTACGCTGCCTTATCCCTGGGCAACCAGATCCTCGGTGGCGGCGGCTTCGGCACCCGCTTGATGAGTGAAGTGCGTGAGAAGCGTGGCCTGACCTACGGTGTGTACTCCGGTTTCTCACCGATGCAGGTGCGCGGCCCGTTCATGATCAACCTGCAGACCCGCGCCGAAATGAGCGGTGGCACCCTGCGCCTGGTTGAAGACGTGCTGGCTGACTATCTCAAGACCGGCCCGACGCAAAAAGAACTGGATGACGCCAAGCGCGAACTGGCTGGCAGCTTCCCGCTGTCCACCGCGAGCAATGCCGATATCGTCGGGCAGTTGGGCGCCATGGGTTTCTACAACCTGCCGCTGAACTATCTGGAAGATTTCATGAAACAATCCCAGGCCCTGACCGTAGAGCAGGTCAAGGCAGCCATGAACAAACACTTGAGCGCCGATAAGATGGTCATCGTGACCGCCGGCCCGACGATTGCGCAAAAGCCACTACCGCCCCCCACTGATAAACCTGCCGAGCAGCCGCTCGGGGTTCCGGAGCATTAATGGCCAGTTCATCTCGCCCGAAAAAACCTGTCCACAACGTACATAACGGTGTGGGCCAACTGCGCATCATTGGCGGTGAATGGGGCAGCCGCAAGCTGAGCTTCCCCGACGTCGTCGGCCTGCGCCCGACGCCGGACCGCGTGCGTGAAACCCTGTTCAACTGGCTCGCGCCATATATCGGCGGGGCCAAGGTGCTCGATCCGTTCGCCGGCAGTGGCGCGTTGTTCCTGGAGGCGCTGTCCCGTGGTGCCGCCCAGGGCCAGGCGCTTGATGCCAGTAATGTGGCAGTGTCCAGCCTCAAGGAGCACCTGGGCACGCTGCGCTGCACTACCGGCCAGGTGCAGACGGCTGACGCGCTGCGCTATCTGGAAACCCAGGCAGCCACGGAATATGACGTGGTGTTTCTCGACCCGCCGTTCAACCAGAACCTGCTGCCGACCGTGTGCGCATTGCTGGAAGAACGTCAGTGGTTGGCGCCGGATGCCTGGGTCTACACTGAAAGCGAGACCGCGCCGTCCACTCTCGGCCTGCCGGGCAGCTGGCGCCTGCACCGGGAGCAGAAATCCGGGCGGGTGTATTACGCACTGTGGCACCGGTTGATCGAAAACGCCGCTTAACCTGTGGTTAGGGAGCTTGCCACGGCAAGCTCACTGGCTACCGAGAGTTTCATGACACCCTCTTCCGACTTGTTCAAACCCGCCTTCGGCCTCGGCAATCCTCACCTGCAAACATTGTGGGGGCCGCTGTGGCGCCCGACGACCCACATCGAGCGCCAGCGCGAACGCCTGTGGCTGGAAGACGGCGACTTCCTCGACCTCGACTGGCACGGCCCCCACGATGCACAGGTACCGTTGGTGCTGGTGTTGCATGGCCTCACCGGTTCGTCCAACTCACCCTACGTGGCCGGCCTGCAAAAAGCCCTTGCCGCCCAAGGCTGGGCCAGCGTCGCATTGAACTGGCGGGGCTGCTCCGGCGAGCCGAACCTGCTTGCCCGCAGCTATCACTCCGGTGCCAGCGAAGACCTGGCGGCGGCGATTGCCCATCTGCGCGCCAAGCGGCCGCTGGCACCCTTGTATGCCGTGGGATATTCACTGGGCGCAAATGTGCTGCTCAAGCACCTGGGGGAAACCGGCATGGCTTCGCAGCTGCAAGGCGCGGCGGCGGTGTCGGTGCCATTTCGCCTCGATCAGTGCGCTGACCGCATCGGGCTGGGGTTTTCGCGGATCTATCAGAAACACTTCATGCGCGAGATGCTGGCGTATATCCGCGTCAAGCAGCGCCAGTTTTTGCAGGATGGCCGTGAGGAAGGGCTCGAAACCCTGAAAGCATTGGGCTCCCTGGAAAAAATGCGCACGTTCTGGGACTTCGACGGGCGGGTGACGGCGCCGTTGCATGGTTTTCTGAGTGCTGAGGATTACTATCGCCGCGCCTCCAGTCGCTACTACCTGGGCGATATCCGCACACCAACGCTGATCATCCAGGCGGCCGATGATCCGTTTGTGTTTGCTCATAGCCTCCCCGAGGCGAGTGAACTCTCGGAGTGCACCGAGTTTGAATTGCTGGCAAAGGGTGGGCACGTGGGGTTCGTGGAGGGCTCGCTGAAACGCCCAGGCTATTACCTGGAACGCCGCATCCCACAATGGCTACTGGCACAACATGGATAAAAATGTGGGAGGGGGCTTGCTGCCGATTGCAGTGGGTCAGCTAAAGATAAGCTGACTGTTACACCGCTATCGGGAGCAAGCCCCCTCCCACATTTTGATTGGGTTTACAGGGGCGATTGCTCAGTCGCCTGTTGCAATTTCCCGCGCCGGATCCGTAATCCACTCACTCCACGACCCCGCATATAACTTGCCCAACGGATACCCCGCCAACGCCAGGGCAAACAGGTTATGGCATGCCGTCACCCCCGAACCGCAGTACGCCACCAACTCCTCCGGCGGGCGCCCCTGCAACTGCGCAGCAAAGCGTTGCTTGAGCTGCTCGGCCGGCAGGAAGCGCCCGTCACTGCCCAGGTTTTCAGTGAATGCCGCGCACTGCGCGCCAGGGATGTGCCCGGCAATCGGATCGATGGGTTCAACCTCTCCACGAAAGCGCGGCTGGGCGCGGGCGTCGATCAGAGTCAAGCCAGGTCGACCCAGGCGCTTGTGCAAGTGCTCGGCATCCAGCACCAACCGGTGATCCGGCGTTCCGGCAAAGGTGCCTGGCTCAATCACCGGTGCATCCAGGCTCAAGGGGAAACCAGCGACATGCCGGGCCTTGAGGCCACCGTCGAGAATAAACACGCCCTCCCGCTTGCCCAGCCAGGCCAACAGCCACCAGGCACGGGCCGCATAGGCGCCTGGGCCATCGTCATATAGCACCACATCGGTGTCGGCACTGATGCCCCAGGCCCGTAGCTGCTTGGCGAACGTGTCTGCTGCTGGCAAAGGATGACGACCCGTCACGCCCTTGGTTACCGGGCCGCTGAGGTGGCGCTCCAGGTCGGCGTATTGAGCCCCCTCGATATGCCCTTCGGCGTAACTGCACAGCCCGTAGTCCGGGTCCTCCAGGGCAAAGCGGCAATCCAGGATCACCAGCCCGGCCGACTTCTGGCGCTCGGCCAATTGCTGGGGGCTGATCAGTTGGGCAAGCGGCATGACGGACTCCTGTGAATACAAAGGGGGAAAGGTCCTACTTCACTTCTTCCAGTGCCTGGTTCAACGGCACGTAAAACTCTTTGAACAAGGCGTCCACCGCCTCTTTGGCCTGGGGCGTGACAAACCCCGCCTCCAGCACCAGCACCTGGTACACCCCGCGCTTGATCGCTTCGGCGCTCAGGTGGGTGGATTTCTCATTGGTGGTGCACAGGAATCGCACCCACGAGGTCAGGATGATCCAGGCGTTCAGGGTCAGGGCCTCGGTTTGCACCGGGTCCATATTGAGAATGCCTGCGTCGACAAACCCCTGGTAGATAGCACCACCCTGGATCAGGCAACGCTGGGAAAACCGCCGGTAGCCAGTGGCCAGTTCCGGGTCGCTTTCGAGTAAATGTTCAAGATCGCGGTGCAGGAAACGATAACGCCACATGCCCGCCAGCACGGCCTGCAGATAAAAGCGCTTGTCTTCCACCACCATCGTGCGCCCCTGGGGCGGGCGCAGGAAACTGTCCACCAACGCTTCATATTCGCGAAACAGCACGGCGATGATCGCCTGCTTGTTGGGGAAGTGGTAGTACAGGTTACCCGGGGAAATTTCCATGTGGGCGGCAATGTGGTTGGTGCTGACACTGCGCTCGCCCTGCTGGTTAAAAAGCTCCAGGCTGGTTTGCACAATGCGCTCGCTGGTCTTTACTCGTGGTGCCATGGGGGATCAGCTTCTATACACGGGATGGGCCATCTTACGGCCTATGCCGGCCAGGATAAATCCGGATGTTACTGCAATGTTATTTGACAATTTAGAGCAATGACTCTAAAAATCCAGGCAGACAATAACAACCGGGACCGCGCCATGCCTGCCAACGTTGCCTACCTGCAAGACTCCCAGGCGCTGGATCACCTCCAAGACCTGTTCGACGCCCAACGTCGCGCCTACGCCGCCAACCCGATGCCACCGGCGGCGCAACGCCAGCAATGGCTCAAGGCCTTGCGGGACATGCTCAGCGATGAACGCCAGGCGCTGATCACGGCGATCAGCCAGGACTTCAGCCATCGCAGCGCGGACGAAACCCTGTTCGCCGAACTGATGCCCAGCCTGCACGGCATTCACTATGCCAGCAAACACCTCAAGGGCTGGATGAAACCCTCCCGCCGCGCTGTAGGCATTGCCTTCCAGCCCGCCTCGGCCAAGGTCATTTACCAACCCTTGGGCGTGGTCGGCGTCATCGTGCCGTGGAACTACCCGTTGTACCTGGCCATCGGTCCGCTGGTAGGGGCGTTGGCAGCCGGCAACCGGGTGATGCTCAAGCTCAGCGAATCCACGCCGGCCACCGGCGAACTGCTCAAGACGCTGCTCGCCAGGATCTTCCCCGAGGACCTGGTTTGCGTGGTACTGGGCGAAGCCGAAGTGGGCATGGCGTTTTCCAAATTGCGCTTCGATCACCTGCTGTTCACTGGCGCCACCAGCATTGGCAAGCACGTGATGCGCGCAGCCGCCGAACACCTCACGCCGGTCACCCTTGAGTTGGGCGGTAAGTCGCCAGCCATTGTCTCGGCCGATGTCCCCCTCAAGGACGCCGCCGAGCGTATTGCCTTCGGTAAAACCCTGAACGCCGGGCAAACCTGCGTGGCGCCGGACTACGTGTTGGTTCCGGAAGACCGCGTGGAGGGGTTTGTCGAGGCTTACTCCAAGGCCATTCGCGGGTTCTATCCGACCCTGGCTGACAACCCGGACTACACCGCCATCATCAACGAGCGACAACTGGCCCGGCTCCATGCGTACGCCAAGGACGCCACCGACAAGGGCGCCACCCTGATCCCGCTGTACGAGCAAGACCAGGCGCGGCGGATGGCCCACAGCCTGCTATTGAATGTCACCGACGACATGACCGTGATGCAGGACGAAATCTTCGGCCCGCTTTTGCCCATCGTGCCTTATCGCGGCCTTGACCAAGCCTTTGCCTACATAAACCAACGTCCGCGCCCACTGGCCCTATATTACTTCGGCTACAACAAGGGCGAGCAGGAGCGGGTGCTCCACGAAACCCACTCCGGTGGCGTATGCCTGAACGACACCTTGCTGCACGTCGCCCAGGATGACATGCCGTTCGGTGGCATCGGCCCGTCGGGCATGGGCCATTACCACGGCCATGAGGGTTTCCTGACGTTCAGCAAGGCCAAGGGCGTGCTGGTAAAACAACGCCTCAACGCAGCGAAGCTGATCTACCCGCCCTATGGCAAATCGATCCAGAAACTGATCCAGAAGCTGTTTATCCGCTGATAACCGCCACCTTCGGGACGATAAAAATAATGAATCCCAGCCTGACTGACTCACCCGCGCTGTCGCGGCGCGGCGTCTTGAAAATCGGCCTGTGCGCCAGCGCGTTTCTCGCCACTGCCGGGCTTGGCGCCAGCCTCAGCGGCTGCTCCAGCAGTACACCGGCCAGTGGCTTTGCCATGCTGCGCGCCAGTGACTTGCCGTTTTTGCGTGCGGTGATCCCGGTGCTGCTGGAAGGCGCGGCCAGCGCCGAGGCGGTGGTCGCTGGCATTGACGACACTCTGAAAAAGCTCGACTACAGCCTGCAGCACTTGTCGCCAGAAATGTTCAAGCTCACCCAGCAGTTATTTGACGTGCTGAGCATGGGTATCACCCGCGGCCCGTTGACCGGTATCTGGGGCAGTTGGGAGAACGCCAGCAGCGAGCAAATCCGCAACTTCCTGCACCGTTGGGAGAACAGCTACCTGAACCTGCTGCGCATGGGCCAGGGCTCGTTGCTCAAGCTGGTAATCATGGCCTGGTACTTCCGGCCCGCGTCCTGGGCCCATTGCGGCTACCCCGGCCCGCCGAAGATCTGATTCGCATCCCTCACAATAAAAACCAGAGACGAACCTGATGCCCGTACCCGATCTGTTCCGCGACGGCCTGGCCCGAGGCTGGAAAACCCACAACGGCGCCGCCCTCGACAACGACCTGACCCTGGAAGCCGATGTAGCCATTATCGGCAGCGGTGCCGGAGGCGGCACCACCGCCGAAATCCTCAGCGCCGCCGGCTACAAAGTGTTGTTGATCGAAGAAGGCCCACTCAAGACCAGCAGCGACTTCAAGCTGCTGGAGGACGAAGCCTATGCCAGCCTTTACCAGGAGGGCATCGGGCGTATGAGCAAGGACGGCGCCATCACTATCCTGCAAGGCCGGGCGGTGGGCGGCACCACCTTGATCAACTGGACCTCCAGTTTTCGCACACCCGACGCCACCCTCGCTCACTGGGCCAGCGAATACGCAGTGAAAGGTCATAGCAGCGCAGAGATGGCGCCCTGGTTCGAAAAAATGGAACAGCGCCTGGGCATCGCGCCGTGGGCGCTGCCGCCGAATGCCAACAACGATGTGATCCGCAAAGGCTGCGAAAAACTCGGCTACAGCTGGCACGTGATCCCACGCAATGTGCGCGGCTGCTTCAACCTGGGTTATTGCGGCATGGGCTGCCCGGTCAATGCCAAGCAGTCGATGCTGGTGACGACTATCCCCTCCACCCTGGAAAACGGCGGCGAGCTGCTGTATCTGGCCCGCGCCGAGCAGCTCAAATACAGTGGCGACACTATCAGCAGCCTGGAGTGCGTGGCCATGGACGAACGCTGCGTGGCACCCACCGGACGCAAGATCAGCGTGAAGGCCAGGCACTACGTGCTGTCGGGCGGCGGCATCAACAGCCCGGCCCTGCTGATGCGCTCGGACGCACCCGACCCGCATTCGCGGCTGGGCAAACGCACCTTTCTACATCTGGTCAACTTTTCCGCCGGGTTGTTCGACGAAGTGATCAACCCGTTCTACGGTGCGCCGCAGTCGATCTATTCCGACCATTTCCAATGGCAGGACGGCACCACCGGTAAAATGTCCTACAAGCTTGAAGCACCGCCTTTGCACCCAGGGTTGGCCAGCACCCTGTTCGGCGGCTACGGCGCGCAAAACGCACTGGACATGAATCGACTGCCCCACACCCACGCCATGCTCGCACTGCTGCGCGACGGTTTTCACCCCGACAGCCTGGGCGGCACTGTGGATCTGCGTGGTGACGGCACGCCGGTGCTCGACTATCAGGTCTCACCCTACGCCTGGGATGGCCTGCGCCGGGCCTTCCACAGCATGGCCGAGATCCAGTTCGCCGCAGGAGCCAAATCGGTCAAGCCCCTGCATCACGATGCAAGGTTCGTGAACACCTTGGCCGAAGCACGCAGCGTGATTGACGGCTTGAGCCTGGAACTGCACCGCACAACCCTGGGCAGCGCCCATGTGATGGGCGGTTGTGCCATGGGCGAAGACCCGAAAAACGCCGTGGCCGACAGCCTTGGCCGACATCATCAGTTGCGCAACCTGTCGATTCACGATGGCTCGTTGTTCCCCACCAGCATTGGCGCCAACCCGCAATTGTCGGTGTACGGATTGACCGCGCAACTCGCGACAGCGTTGGCCGAACGTCTGAAAACGGCATGAAAAAGCGTGGGATTAACGACCTCTATCTACATAAGTCGACTTGGCCGACCGGGATGGCTGCGATACCATCCGGTTCCCCAACGGACTCCGCCAGGACGACGCGATGAACCGAGTGTTGTACCCAGGTACCTTCGACCCGATTACCAAAGGCCATGGCGATCTGGTCGAACGCGCCTCTCGCCTGTTCGACCATGTGATCATCGCGGTCGCGGCCAGCCCCAAGAAAAACCCGCTGTTTCCCCTGGAACAGCGCGTGGAGCTGGCGCGTGAGGTCACCAAGCACCTGCCTAACGTGGAAGTAGTGGGCTTTTCGACGCTGCTGGCGCATTTCGCCAAGGAGCAGAACGCCAATGTGTTCCTGCGTGGCCTGCGCGCGGTGTCGGACTTCGAATACGAATTCCAGCTGGCCAACATGAACCGCCAACTGGCGCCGGATGTGGAAAGCCTGTTCCTCACGCCGTCGGAACGTTATTCGTTCATTTCCTCGACGTTAGTCCGTGAAATCGCGGCTTTGGGCGGAGATATCACCAAGTTCGTCCATCCTGCGGTGGCAGATGCACTGACCCTGCGCTTCAAGAAGTAAGACCGCTCAAGCGGCGCCTGCTCGCACTGCGGGCGCCAATGCGGCACAATTGCGCGCATTAGTTTTCAGATGCCTTGGCCGCGCGCCCTGGCAGGAGTTTCCATGTCCCTGATCATCACCGACGATTGCATCAACTGCGACGTCTGCGAACCCGAGTGCCCGAACGCTGCGATCTCCCAAGGCGAAGAGATCTATGTGATCGACCCTAACCTGTGCACCCAGTGCGTTGGCCATTACGACGAACCCCAGTGCCAGCAGGTTTGCCCGGTGGATTGCATTCCGCTGGATGAGGCACATCCTGAGACTGAAGAGCAGTTGATGGAGAAGTATCGGAAGATTACCGGTAAGGCTTAAGTTTTTTAGTGCCTGTGAGGGCCTCATCGGGGGCAAGCCCCCTCCCACATTTTGAATGTGTTCACAAATCAAAGTGTGGGAGGGGGCTTGCCCCCGATGGCGATATCAGCCATCACACAGCACTCAGCTCTGGCACTTGGGGCAAAACACACTCGCCCGCTGCCCCAGCACCACATTGCGCAACTCGGTCCCACAGACCTTGCACGCCTCGCCGCCACGGCCATACACGTACAGTTCCTGCTGGAAATACCCCGGCTGCCCATCGCCGCCGATAAAGTCCCGCAGCGTAGTACCGCCCCGCTCGATAGCAGCGGCCAGCACCCGTTTGATCTCAATCGCCAGCTTCAAATAGCGCCCGCGTGAAATGCCACCCGCCGCACGCCGCGGGTCAATACCCGCCGCAAACAGCGCTTCCGTCGCATAGATATTGCCCACCCCTACCACTACCGCGTTGTCCATGATGAACGGCTTCACCGCCATCGATTTGCCGCGCGACAGCTGGAACAAACGTTCGCCGTCAAACAGCTCGGTCAACGGTTCCGGCCCCAGGCGAATCAGCAGTTCGTGGTTGTGCGGGTCCTGGCTCCAGAGCATTGCACCGAAACGTCGAGGGTCGGTGTAGCGCAAGGCCAGGCCGGATTCGAGTTCGATGTCGACATGTTCATGCTTGAGCGCAGGCATGCCCACCTCCACCAGGCGCAGGTTGCCCGACATGCCCAAGTGACTGATCAAGGTGCCCACCTCGGCATTGATCAACAGGTACTTGGCCCGCCGTTCCACCAGCACGATACGCTGCCCCGACAGGCGCACATCCAGGTCTTCCGGGATCGGCCAGCGCAGGCGCCGGTCACGCACCACCACGCGGCTGACGCGCTGGCCTTCCAAATGCGGGGCAATCCCGCGCCGGGTGGTTTCGACTTCTGGTAACTCGGGCATGTGTACCTCTTGAATAACGGGTCAGTGCGCGCCCAGTTCGCGGATCGACAACTTCAGGCTCTCGAAGTCGTAGTCCGACAGGCCCACGTAATCCAGCACCAGATGGCCAATCGCGTTCCACTCATGGTCCACGGCCTGGTTGCCCAGCACGCGACAGGACGAACAGATATGCTCGGCCATCTTCAAAATCGCCAGTAGGTTCTTGAGCTGCGGATTGCGCGACGTCTCATCGCTGAAAATCGCCAGGGCATTGTGGTGATTGGCGATGGCATCGGTCACATGTTCCGGCAGGCGCCAGGACTTGGCGGTGTAGTAGCCGACCACCGCATGGTTGGTGTTGAACGCGTTGTTCTCGGTGTCGACCACGCGGCGCTCGGGGCCGGCGCTGGCATAAGCCTGCTCCAGCACCGCCATGTAGTTGGGGAAACGCTTGAGCATCAGCGGCACGCCACAATCATGGAACAAGCCCAAGGCATAGGCCTCGTCCACCGCCTGGGTGCCGGTGCGCTTGGCCAGGGTGAGGCAGGTCATGGCCACATCCTGGGCGGTGTCCCAGAAGCGGTTGAGGGTGACGATGGTGTCGTCGCTCATCTCGCCCTTGATCGACAAGGCATTGATCAGGTTGATGACCGACCGACTGCCCAACAGGTTAACCGCACGCTGGATGGAGGCGATCTTGTTGCTCAAGCCGTAATACGACGAGTTGACGATCTTGAGCAACGCGCCAGACAAGCCCGGGTCTTGGGCGATCAACCGTGCGATCACTTCCAGGTCCGGGTCGGGCATGTACTGCTCCATCTGCAAATCCACCATGATCTGCGGTTGGGGCGGCACGCTGATGCCTTGCAGGACCTGTTGGATCTGCTCGGCGGAAAGCTCTTGGGACATAAGTACACACTCTGGGCTAGACGCGAATTCTAACCCTTATGCGGACATGGCCGACACCCACAACCCAAACTGAAACCCTCCCACATGTCCGGTGCCGCCGCCAAATAATGCGCAACACGCTATACTCCCGCTCTTTTTTCCGGAGCGACGTCATGTCCCTGCCAAGCCTGCGTCTCAAAGCCAACGCCGATCGTCGTTTGCGCAACGGCCACCTGTGGGTCTACAGCAACGAAATCGACGTGGCCGCCACACCACTCCATGGCTTCCAGGCAGGCGACCAGGCGATCCTGGAAGCGGCCGGCGGCAAGACCCTGGGCATCGTGGCCATGAGCCCGAACAACCTGATCTGCGCTCGCCTGCTGTCGCGCGACATCAAGTTGCCGTTGGACAAGTCGCTGCTGGTGCACCGCCTGAACGTCGCCCTGTCCCTGCGTGACCGCCTGTTCGACAAGCCGTTCTATCGCCTGGTCTATGGTGATTCCGACCTGCTGCCTGGCTTGGTGGTCGACCGTTTCGGCGACATCCTGGTGGTACAGATCGCCTCGGCGACCATGGAAGCCCATAAAGAAGACGTGATCGCCGCGCTGACCCAAGTGCTCAAGCCGAGCGGCATCCTGTTCAAGAACGACTCCGCCGCACGTGACGCCGAAGGGCTCAACCGCTATGTCGAAACCGTGTTCGGCCTGGTGCCGGAGTGGGTGGCGCTGGAAGAAAACGGCGTGAAATTCGAAGCCCCGGTGATCCAGGGCCAGAAAACCGGCTGGTTCTACGACCACCGCATGAATCGCGCCCGCCTGGCCCCGTATGCCAAGGGCAAGCGTGTGCTCGACCTGTACAGCTACATCGGCGGCTGGGGCGTGCAAGCCGCCGCCTTTGGCGCCAGTGAAGTGTTCTGCGTCGATGCGTCGGCCTTCGCCCTCGACGGCGTCGAGCGCAACGCCGCGCTGAACGGTGTTGCCGAGAAGATGACCTGCATCGAAGGCGACGTATTCGAAGCCCTCAAGGAACTGAAAGCCAGCGAAGAGCGCTTCGACGTGATCGTCGCCGACCCACCGGCCTTCATCAAGCGCAAGAAAGACATGAAGAACGGCGAAGGCGCCTACCGCCGCCTCAACGAGCAAGCCATGCGCCTGCTCAGCAAGGACGGCATCCTCGTCAGCGCCTCGTGCTCCATGCACCTGCCGGAAGACGATCTGCAGAACATCCTGTTGACCAGCGCCCGCCACCTGGACCGCAATATCCAGATGCTCGAGCGTGGCGGTCAGGGTCCGGATCACCCGGTACACCCAGCGATTGTCGAAACACGCTATATCAAGAGCATTACGTGCCGGTTGTTGCCTAATAGCTAATAGGCTATAGGCCCCGCAGGAGCACTCAACGGGTGTTCCTACGGGATTTTCGGAATTGTCCTGCCGCAGCATCCATTGACTTTGCTTGCAGCCAGATCGACCCTCGTTTCCCCCTCACGGATCGAGCGAACAGGCTGATGCTGCATCGTGCGCCCTCATCAAAAAAGTCATCCATCATCCTTCTGCTGATGACAATGACGTTGCTGGCCGTCTTCCCGCTCGACGTGGTCCTGCCCTCATTCCCCGCCCTCTCCGGCCACTTTCTCACTACGCCTTCCGAGATCGCTCAATCCGTCAGTGTCTTCGCCATTGGCCTGGCGGTCTCGTTGCTGCTGATCGGGCCGTTGTCTGACCTGTTTGGCCGCAAGAAGCTGCTGCTGGCCGGTATTGCACTATCGGCGATTGGCGCAGCGGGATGCTTATTGGCTGAGGACTTTCGATGGTTCATTGGCTTTCGCGTAGTCCAGGCGGTGGGGTGCGGGGCATTTGCTTTGTCACAGGCGCTGATCCAGGACCTGTTCGCCGGTCGGGAACTGGAGCGGATTCGAATCTGGATGACCACCGCCGGAGGGATTTTCATCTCCAGTTCGCCGCTGATGGGGACTTGGCTGCAGCTCCTGGGCGGCTGGCAGGCCAGCTTTTACGTGTTTATCGCGCTGGCAACCGTGGTGTGGCTGTGGTCCGCACGTCTATTGCACGATGCCCGCAGCAGCCACCGCCCGTCCAAGCGACAGTTTTTCAGTGGGTATTGGCTGCTGTTCTCCGACATACGATTTATCGGTTACTGGCTGATTTCTGCCCTGGCCTTTGCCTGTCATTTCTCGTTCATTGTGATGTCGCCACTGATCTTCATGGAGCGCTTGAACCTGTCGGCGTATCAATTTGCCTGGGCACTGCTGCTATATGGCGCGGCCTACGTATTCGGCGGAGTGATTGCCAGCGTCCTGCATCGCAAGATGGACGCAGTCCGTCAAATCAATACCGGCCTGCTGTTGATCGCCCTTTCAGGCCTGGTCATGCTTTGGCTGGCCTGGCAGTTCGGCCTGTCTGCCGCCACGGTGCTGATCCCGATGTTGATCTGCACTGCCGGCACTACCATCTGCCGTCCCATCGCCAACTCCAAGGCCATGAGCCTCTATCCACAACTGGCCGGCACAGCGACCTCCGCCGGTAGCCTGCTGATTTTCATGTGCGGTGGCCTGATCAGCCTGGTGATCAACCTGGCCACCGACAACCTGACCATCGCCCTCGCCCTGTGCTTTCTAATCCTGAGCGCCGCAGGGCTCGCCCTGAATGCACTGATCAAGCCACGCCCACACGTCCCATAGCCGTTATCTTCACGGTTTCGGCCATTCCCTCCAGCCGCCAGCGGTGTAGAATCGGCCCTATTCATCGCCAGTCATCCCCCGGCGGGTTTATGAGCTCGAGGCCCAAGCACGCGGCGATCCCGCGACGCGAGTGGCAACTTCCGGACACACGGCCATTTTTCGGGTGTTCCAGTCGTCAATTAGAAGCTCACTCCCCTTTAGTACTTGATTAGCCGCCCGGAGTGCTCCAATGCCTGATTACCGCTCGAAAACATCCACCCACGGCCGCAACATGGCCGGCGCCCGCGCACTGTGGCGTGCCACGGGGATGAAAGATGACGACTTCAAGAAGCCGATCATCGCGATTGCCAACTCCTTCACCCAGTTCGTACCCGGTCACGTCCACCTCAAGGACCTGGGTCAACTGGTCGCCCGTGAAATCGAACGCGCCGGCGGTGTAGCGAAAGAATTCAACACCATCGCCGTGGATGACGGCATCGCCATGGGTCATGACGGCATGCTGTACTCGCTGCCGAGCCGCGAGATCATCGCCGACTCCGTGGAGTACATGGTCAACGCCCACTGCGCCGACGCCATCGTGTGCATCTCCAACTGCGACAAGATCACCCCCGGCATGTTGATGGCTGCCTTGCGCCTGAACATCCCGGTGATCTTCGTCTCCGGCGGGCCGATGGAAGCCGGCAAGACCAAGCTCGCTTCCCACGGCCTCGACCTGGTCGACGCCATGGTGATCGCCGCCGATTCCAGCGCCTCTGACGAGAAGGTCGCGGAATACGAGCGTAGCGCCTGTCCGACTTGTGGTTCGTGCTCCGGCATGTTCACCGCCAACTCGATGAACTGCCTGGTCGAAGCCCTGGGCCTGGCCTTGCCGGGCAACGGTTCCACGCTGGCCACCCACAGCGACCGCGAGCAGCTGTTCCTGCAGGCCGGCCGCACCATCGTCGAGCTGTGCAAGCGTTACTACGGCGAGAACGATGAGTCGGTGTTGCCGCGCAATATCGCCAACTTCAAGGCGTTCGAAAACGCCATGACCCTGGACATCGCCATGGGCGGTTCCACCAACACCATCCTGCATTTGCTGGCCGCGGCCCAGGAAGCCGAGATCGATTTCGACCTGCGCGACATCGACCGCCTGTCCCGCCACGTGCCGCAACTGTGCAAGGTCGCGCCAAACATCCAGAAGTACCACATGGAAGACGTGCACCGCGCAGGCGGGATCTTCTCGATCCTCGGCTCCCTGGCCCGCGGCGGCCTGCTGCACACCGACCTGCCGACCGTGCACAGCAAGTCCATCGCCGAAGGCATCGCCAAATGGGACATCACCCAGACCGACGACGAAGCCGTACACACCTTCTTCAAGGCCGGCCCGGCGGGCATCCCGACCCAGACCGCCTTCAGCCAGTCGACCCGTTGGGACAGCCTGGACACCGACCGTGAAAACGGCTGCATCCGCAGTGTCGAGCACGCCTACTCCCAGGAAGGCGGCCTGGCCGTGCTGTACGGCAACATCGCCCTCGACGGCTGCGTGGTGAAAACCGCGGGTGTGGATGAGTCCATCCATGTCTTCGAAGGCCGCGCCAAGATCTACGAAAGCCAGGACAGCTCGGTACGCGGCATCCTCGCCGACGAGGTCAAGGAAGGCGACATCGTGATCATCCGCTACGAAGGCCCGAAAGGCGGGCCGGGTATGCAGGAGATGCTCTACCCCACCTCGTACCTTAAATCCAAGGGCCTGGGCAAAGCCTGCGCGCTGCTGACCGACGGGCGCTTCTCCGGCGGCACCTCGGGCCTCTCCATCGGCCACGCTTCGCCGGAAGCGGCTGCCGGTGGCGCCATCGGCCTGGTGCAGGATGGCGACAAGGTGCTGATCGACATTCCGAACCGCTCGATCAACCTGTTGATCAGCGACGAAGAACTGGCTGCACGTCGGGTCGAGCAGGACAAGAAGGGTTGGAAGCCGGTGGAAAAACGTCCGCGTAAAGTCACTACTGCGTTGAAGGCCTACGCGTTGTTGGCCACCAGCGCCGACAAGGGTGCCGTACGCAACAAAGCCATGCTCGACGGCCTGTAAGCCCCGCGCATGAAAATGCCCCGCCAGGTGCGGGGCATTTTTTTTGCCTGGAGATAACCCCAAGCACAATGATGATCAAAATGTGGGAGGGGGCTTGCTCCCGATAGCGGTGGGTCAGCCAACATCAATGTTGGCTGGGCCGACGTCTTAGCGGGCAAGCCCCCTCCCACAGAAGTGATGCGTCAGGTTTTAGAACTGTGGGGTGTAGGTCATGGTGAACATCACATTGCGTGGGTCGCCGTAGTAGTTGCTGCCCCAGTTCGCGTTGTAGGCCGGGATGTAATACTTCTTGTCGAACATATTGTTCAGGTTCGCCGCGACGCTGAATTCCTGGTTGATTTTGTAAGCCACACGCGAATCCCACAGCGCATTGCCGGGCACGCTGAAGTTGCGGTCATAGGCTTCGGTGCTGCTTTGCGCAGTCACGCCGGCGCCCACGCTGAACTTCTGCCAGTCGCCCGGCAACTGGTAATCACCCCAGACCTTAAGTTGATGCTTGGGTGTCCAGGTGCTGAATATCTTGCCCTCGTAGGTGTCGTCCTTGAGGAATTTGGTGGTGTTGTAGGTATAGCTGGAAACCAGTTGCAACCCCGGCAACACCTCGCCGCTCAAGGTGGCTTCGAAGCCTTGGCTACGCACCTTCCCCGAGGCAACCGAGCAGTACCAGCCATTGCAGTTCATCGGCCCTTGAAGGTCCTGGACGCCACGGTTTTGCTGGTCGTAGCGAAAGATCGCAAACGAGGTGTTGAGCCGACCGTCCGCCAATTCACCCTTGATACCCAACTCGTAGTTCTTGCCCTCGATGGGCTTAAGCAAAGAGCCCGAGGTAGTCAGGTTGGTTTGCGGCTCAAAGGCATCAGCGTAGCTCGCGTAGGCCGACCATTGTTCATTCAGGGCGTAGACCAGGCCGGCATACGGAGTGACCTTGCCGGAGGTTTGCGTGGTGCTTTCCTCTGGCGCGCCATACGTACCGCGGGAACCGCTCTGGCCTATGTAGGAATACTCATACCAACTGGTGCGCGCGCCTAGGATAAGGGTCAAGGGGTCCAGCACTTTCACCCGCCAGGTGCCGTAGATGCCTTTCTGGCGTATGTCATACCAGCTATTCGACGCGTTGCCCTGGGCGAACAGCTGGTATTTGTCGCGCTGCGGGCGGTTGTGGTCAATGTTGAAGATATCCGCGCCCGCCGTTGCAGCGCGTGCCCATTGGTCATCGGTGGTCAGTTTGGAATAGTTCGCCCCCAGCACCATCTCCTGCTGGAAGCCCAGGCCCTCGAAGGTGCCGTTTACATACACGTCCGCACCGCGGCTCTTGGTATTGAAGTCGGTGACCCAGTCCACATACCGCACGTTGCCGGCGGTGCCCGGGTTGGGGATAGCGTCCCAGGTTGCCTGGTAGGTCGCGTCGTTATGTTCATCCATGGCTACCAGCGCGGCTTTGATCTTCCAGTCATCGTTGAAGTGATGCTCCACCTCGGCGAACACCTGGGTCTGGTTATTGCCCGCACGGTTCCAGCTGGCGCCGACAAAGGTAGAGCGCGGCAGACCGATATCGTTGCCGTTGGCATAACGCGGCAGCGACATGAAGTTGGGGCGCGAATGACCCTTCTGGTTGCTGATGCCCACACCGATAGTAGTGTCGGGAGTGAAGTCATAGTCGACGGCGGCGTACACCGTCTGGTTCCAGCCACCGGCGTAGTCGACGAATGAGTGGGTGGTGTCGTAGTCCGCTACAAAGCGGCCACGCAAAGTCCCTTCGGCGTTGAGCGGGCCGCCCGCGTCGACCTGGGTGCCGTAGTGGTCCCAGGAGCCGGCCTTGGCGGTGAGGGTGACGGTCGGGTCCTGCTGGCCACGCTTGCGCACCAGGTTCATGGTGCCGCCGGGGCTGTTGGCGCCTTGCAGCAAGGCGGCCGGGCCGCGCAGGGTTTCCACACGGTCATAGATCGCCATGTTTTCGGTGAGGTAACTGCCCAGCGCGTAGGTATTACGTGGGATTGGTACGCCGTCGTATTGCAGGGTGCCGATTTCGAAACCACGGGAGAAGATGAACATACCCGGCCCGGGGGATTTGGTCGCCGTCAGGCCCGGGGTACGCTTGACCACCTCGGAAAGCTTAGTGGTGTTCTGGTCATCCATTTGTTTACGGGTCATGACGCTGACCGATTGCGGGATGTCCTTGAGCTTCTGCTCACCCTTGCCCAGGGTCACCGCACCGGTGGTGTAGGAGCCACTGCCTTCGGTGGTAGCGCCCAGATGTGCGGCGCTGATGGTGGTGGCGCCGACTTCGATAGCGGCGCCGGTGGCTACGCGCTTCTCCAGGGTCACGGTGTCGGTGTTGATAAACGCCGCACTCAGGCCCGTACCACCAAGCAATTGCGCCAAGGCTTCGCGCTGGCCGAGATGGCCACTCACCCCGGGCGACACCACCCCTTGGGTCAACTCACCGGACACCAGCACCTGCACGCGCGTCACCGCTGAAAATGCCGCCAGCGCGCCGTCGAGGCTTTGCCCGGGGATATCGAAACGGTAAGCCTGGGCCTGGGTGGCCTCGGCAGCTTGCAGGGATAGCGACGCAGTGCCGGTCAAGCAAATGACCAGCGCGAGCAAGGGCGATGCGGCGAATCGGTGTGCCATGGATGGAACTCCCCGGTGCAAAAAGTCTGTAATCGGCGCGGCACTACTTGAGAGTGCTTACTATTTGCGCCTCAGTGATCAAGGACGAATGCTCACCGGAAAACCCTGAAAGTATTTTCAAAAAAAATTGCGACTACGACGCCTTGCCCTCGCGCAGCACCAGCAAATACGGGGTGTAATGCTCGGCACGCAGGTTGAGGGTGTGTTCCAGCGCCTTGATTACCGCGTCGGGTTTATCGATTTCAAACACGCCGGAGACCACGCGATTGCGCAATGCGTCGCCGAGTATCAGGGTCTTGCCCGGCCAATAACGGTTCAGCTCGCTGACCACGTCCGACAGCGGTTGCTGGCGAAACACCAGTTGCCGCTGGCGCCAGGCAAACCCGCTGGCCGCGTCGAAACCGTGGACTTCAGCCAGGCGTTTGTCCTGGTACTCCACCGCCCGTCCCGGCTCCAGATACACCGGTATGCCACTGCCGGAACTAACCTGCACCTTGCCCTGAGCCACTTGCACGTGGGTTTGCGCATCGCGTCGCGCCACACTGAACCGGGTGCCGACCACCTTCACCCAGCCGTCGCCGGATTGCACCACGAACGGTCGCGCCGGGTCCTTGGCCACCTCGAAGAAACCTTCGCCGCGCAACAAGCGCACCTGGCGCTCGCCTGCACTCATGCGCACCTGTATGGCACTGTCGGTATTGAGCTGCAGGTGGGAGCCATCGGCCAGTTCGATGCTGCGTGACTCGCCGGTGCCGGTGGCATAGTCCGCACGCATACGGTCAAGCCAAGGTGTGTTTTGCACAGTCAGGCCTACCGCCAGCAGCACGGCCGCGGCGCAGGCCCAGCGCCGTGCGGGCTGGCGCCAGGCAGCCTGTTCGGCGCGGCGAACTACCCGCGCCGGTTCGTGCAAGCCGTCGAGCATCGCCTGCACTTCCTGCCAGGCGGCATGCTGGGCATCGCCCCGCTCCAGCCAGATGGCGAAAGCCTGCAGTTCGCTAGGTGTGACATCCTCGGCCTGCAGGCGGAAATACCAGGCGGATGCTTCGTCGAACAGTTCGTCGGCTGTGGGGGTAGCGTTCATGACCGACGTCCTTGTTCATCACAGGCAAGCCGCTTCTTGATAAAGCCACGGCATTCAATCAAGGCGCGACGCAATTGGTATTCAACACTGCGCGGGCTGATCGACAGGCGTTCGCCGATCTCGCGATAGGAAAGTTCGTCGACATGATAAAGCAGGAAGATCTGCCGAGTCGCTTCGGGCAACGCCAGGATGGCAGCCTGCATTAACTGTTCCTGCTGGTAGGCCGCCAATTGTTCATCGGCGCCTGGGTTGCTGCACGGCAGTTCATCGCTGGGCTCCCCGGCATCCAGGCGCTCGCGGCGGATGGCCTGGCGCTGATGATCGCGCACCAGGTTGCTGGCGATGGTGAAAAGGAAGGCAGGAAGGTTATCGATTTTGTCGCCGGAATCCAGCCGCGCCAGGCGCAGGAAAGATTCCTGGGTCAGGTCGGCGGCCACTTGGGCACTGCCGGTGCGGCGAGTGACGAAGGCTTCGAGGGCTTTCTTCTGCTCCGCGAACAGGCGCGCGATCTGCGAATTCCAGGAGAGCACGGCACTACCTTGAGAAGAACGTGGGGTTCAGGAGATGTGCACGCTAGCAGAGGATGAGATTGGTTCGCAATTGATATCTATTTATAGCTCTGGGTTTTGTGGTGTTCTTCAGATAGCCATCGGGGGCAAGCCCCCTCCCACATTTTGATTTGTGAACACATTTCAAATGTGGGAGCTGGCTTGCCTGCGATAAGGACGACTCGGTTTTACTGAATCTCCTCCGGCTTGACGATCACCCAGTTCTTGTCCGCCGTCACTGGCAGTCCTTCCTTGGCTTGCGCCGCCGCGTGCTTGGCGATCATGCCGTTAAGCTGGGTCATGTATTTGTCCTTGCGGTTGATCCACAGGTGGATCCCGCCCTTGGCCACGTCCACATCGTGGAACAGCATGTAGCCGTCGCTGGTGGGTGTATCACCGCCGACAATCACCGGTTTTTTCCATTCGTCGATGTAGGTGAGGATCGCCGCGTGCTTGCCGGCCATCCAGGTTGCCGGGGTCCACAGGTAAGGGGTCAGCTCCAGGCCGAGGTTGGCGTTCTGGTCATACTTGCCGGCGGCGATCTGCTTGCGGGCGGTGGTCAGCTCGCCGGTCTTGCGATCCTTGAGCAGGGTGCTCACGCCGATGACGTTTTCGGGTTTGACGTTGTAGCCGTACTTCGGATCGGCAGCGACCATGCGCACCAGTTCCTCGGAAGCGGCGGTCATCACGTACACCTCGATGCCGTTTTCCATCAGTTTGTTGTATAGCTCGGCCTGGCCAGTGAAGACTTTCGGCGGCTGCACTTCAGACTGCTTCACCGCGTCGCCTTCGAAGTAACTGACCGGCACCGGCTTGCCGGACGCCATCAGCTCGTCCACCTGGACTTTGAGTTCCTTGAGGGTGAAGCCGGAGAACACCTGGGCGACCCACGGATAGCAGACCATGTCGTCGACTTCACAAAGACGATAGTAGTAACTGAACAGGCTTTCCTTATGTTCGGCGGTGTCCTTGAACGGCATCAGCTTGAGCGAAGGATCAAGGCTGTCGCGGGTGATCAGGCCTTTGTTTTCCATGTACGGCAGCAGGGACTCTTCGAGGTCGTAGCGGTAGCTGGTGTTGTCCATGTCGAACACCGCGTAGTTACCCTTATTGGCGTTGGCGGCGATCATTGCGCTCAACTGCTTGGCAGCCGGCGCCGGCCAGTGTTTCAACTCGGTGGCGGCGAACGCCTGGCTGGCGAGTCCGAGGAGGAAAGCGGCGGATACCAGTAGTTTCGGCGCAAGCTTCATAGACGTTGTCTCCCTGAGTGAAAGACATCGACGCTAACAAATCCGTATGACAGTTATCGCCCGGGCGCGACTGCTGACGTCTTGATCACGCCAAGGGCATAGGTATGAGCGCCATTGGCTTATTCCAAAAACGACAGTCGCCATTCCATATCGGTATTAAATCATTATATTTCAAGCTGTTAGGCTTCCCGGTTCGCAATCGCAGGCTCACGCGATTGGCTGCCTTCTCAACGGAGCTTCAATGAATCTGCCCCTGATTCTCAATTTATTGGTGTTCGTGGCCCTCTTGCTGGGCCTGGCACAAACCCGTCGTACGAACTGGAGCCTGGCCAAGAAGGTGCTCTTCGCCTTGGTTCTGGGCGTACTGTTCGGTGCGGCCTTGCACACGATATACGGCGACGGCAACCCGGTGCTCAAAGCTTCCATCGGCTGGTTTGACCTGGTCGGCAATGGCTATGTGCAACTGCTGCAGATGATCGTGATCCCACTGGTGTTCGCCTCGATCCTCAGTGCCGTGGCACGCCTGCATAACGCTTCTTCCCTGGGCAAGATCAGCTTCCTGACCATCGGCACGCTGCTGTTCACTACCGCCATCGCGGCGTTGATCGGTATCGGCCTGACCAACCTGTTCGGCCTCACTGCCGAAGGCTTGGTGGCCGGCACCCAGGAAATGGCGCGCCTGCAAGTGATCCAGAGTGATTACGCCGGCAAGGTTGCCGACCTGAATATTCCGCAATTGCTGCTGTCGTTCGTGCCAGCCAACCCGTTCGCCGACCTGGCGCGGGCCAAGCCGACATCGATCATCAGCGTAGTGATTTTCGCCGCCTTCCTGGGGGTCGCCGCGCTGCAACTGCTCAAGGATGACGTGGAGAAAGGCCAGAAGGTTGTCAACGCCATCGACACCCTGCAAGCCTGGGTGATGCGCCTGGTGCGCCTGGTGATGAAGCTGACGCCGTACGGAGTATTGGCGCTGATGACCAAGGTGGTCGCCGGTTCCAACCTGCAAGACATCATCAAGCTCGGCAGTTTCGTGGTGGTGTCGTACCTGGCCCTGGGCCTGATGTTCGTGGTGCACGGCCTGCTGCTGTCCCTGGCCGGGATCAACCCGCTGCGCTTCTTCCGCAAGGTCTGGCCGGTGCTGACCTTTGCCTTTACCAGCCGCTCCAGCGCAGCGAGCATCCCGCTGAGCATCGAGGCACAGACCCGTCGCCTGGGTATCCCGCAATCCATCGCCGGCTTCGCCGCCTCGTTTGGCGCGACCATCGGCCAGAACGGTTGCGCCGGTCTTTACCCGGCGATGTTGGCGGTGATGGTCGCGCCGACCGTGGGCATCAACCCCCTGGACCCGCTGTGGATCGCGACCCTGGTAGCGATTGTGACCTTGAGTTCGGCGGGCGTTGCCGGCGTGGGCGGTGGTGCGACCTTTGCCGCGCTGATCGTACTGCCGGCCATGGGCTTGCCGGTGTCACTGGTGGCGCTGCTGATTTCCGTGGAGCCGCTGATCGACATGGGCCGCACGGCGTTGAACGTCAATGGTTCGATGACGGCGGGTGCTATTACCAGCCAGATCATGGGGCAGACGGATAAAGCGCTGTTGAATGCCGATGAGCATGCCGAGTTAGCGCAGGCCTGATAGACCCCTATCGGGAGCAAGCCCCCTCCCACACACTTGAATGTATTCACAAATCAAAATGTAGGAGGGGGCTTGCCCCCGATGCTTTTAGGCTTTTTCCCAGACTTCGAAGTTGTAGGCCGGCTTATCGCCTTCAGCTGGATTCTCCAGATTCGACACCAGCTTCCACTGGTTCGTATCAAACTCTGGAAACCACGCATCCCCTTCCGGGCTCAACGCCACCCGCGTCAGATATAGGCGATCGGCCTGCTCCAGCCCCTGCGCATACAACTGCGCGCCGCCGATCAGCATCAGCTCGTCCACGCCTTGGGCCTTGGCCCATTCCTCAGCCCGTTCTATCGCCGCTTCCAGTGACGGAAAAACTTGCGCACCTTCGAGCGCCAGATCGGTCTGACGGCTGACCACCAGGTTCAAGCGCCCCGGCAGCGGTCGGCCCAGGGAGTCCCAGGTCTTGCGCCCCATGATGATCGGCTTGCCGAGCGTGGTGGCCTTGAAATATTTGAAATCCCCCGGCAAATGCCAGGGCATGCTGTTGTCGACGCCGATCACGCGGTTTTCACCGAGGGCTGCGATCAGGCTTAAAGGGAGAGATTTTTTCATGGCGACGAGAATACCAGAGGCGCGAGCCAGCGGTTATGCTCCAACCTCACTGAAACAACAGGATGGCGCGTGACTGCACTGAACCCCCTGCACACACTCTGGCTGACCGAAACCGTGCGCCTGCGTGAAGAACACGCCGGCCCCCTGGAAGACCTGGAAGCCAACCGCCTGGCCCGTGCGGCTGGTGGCGACCTGCCGACGCGGATCCAGCAACGGGCCTTGCACCTGGCCGAACGCGATGGCCTGACCGGCGCCCTCACGCGCTGGCTGCAAGGCGCACGCCTGGCGCTGATGTTGCTGGCAGTAGTCGCAATCATCAGTGGCGCTGGCTTGGCTTTTGCCGCATTAGGCAACGGCTTGACGCCGGTGAATGTGTTCTGGGCCTTGGGCAGCCTGCTCGGTTTGAACCTTATTTTGCTGATCAGTTGGGCCCTGGGCCTGCTGTTTGCCGGCGAGCACGGCGCCAGCCTCGGGCGACTGTGGTTGTGGCTCAGCGAAAAACTCGCCCGCGACGCCAAGGCCGCGCAATTGGCACCGGCGCTGTTGCTGTTGCTGCAACGGCAAAAACTCAATCGCTGGGCGCTGGGTGTGCTGGTCAACAGCCTGTGGCTGCTGGCACTACTCAGTGCCCTGGTGATTTTGCTGACCCTGTTGGCCACACGGCGCTACGGCTTTGTGTGGGAAACCACCATTCTCGGCGCCGACACCTTTGTCGCCGTAACCCAAGCCCTCGGCACCCTGCCCGCGCTGCTGGGCTTCAACGTGCCGAGCGTCGACATGATCCGCGCCAGCGGCGATTCCGCGCTGAATATCGAAAGCGCCCGCCAAGCTTGGGCCGCCTGGCTGGTGGGCGTGTTGCTGGTCTACGGCCTGCTGCCCCGGCTGATCATCGCCCTGTTCTGCCTGTGGCGCTGGAACGTCGGGCGTGCCGCATTGCGCCTGGACCTCAACCTGCCCGGCTACAGCCAGTTGCGCGAACGCCTGATGCCCAGCAGCGAACGCCTGGGGGTCAACGATGTGGCGCCCGAGCAACTGCACCACGTCAGCGGTGGTGTCAGCGATCTGGACAGCGACGGCGCCTTGCTGGTCGCCATCGAGCTGGACGATCAACACCCTTGGCCGCCCAAGCTGCCGGCCAGCGTAAAGAACGCTGGCATTCTCGACAGCCGCGAATCGCGTAACAAACTGCTGGAGCAACTCAGCCGTTTCCCGCCCGCACGCCTGGCCATCGCCTGCGACCCGCGCCGCTCGCCGGACCGTGGCAGCCTGGCGCTGATTGCCGAACTGGCACGCAGCGCCACCGCCACCCGTGTATGGCTGCTGCAAGCCCCGCCGGGCCAGGCCCTGGACGCCGAGCGCCTGAGTGATTGGCACACCGCGCTGCAACAGCTTGATCTAATGTTTGCCGACTGTGCGCCGCTGAACTGGCTGGAGACCGGTCATGACTAAACCGCTGAAACTCGCCGTGGTCGGCCACACCAACGTCGGCAAGACCTCCCTGCTGCGCACCCTCACCCGTGACGTGGGCTTCGGTGAAGTCTCCCATCGCCCCAGCACCACGCGGCATGTCGAAGGTGCACGCCTGTCGGTGGATGGTGAAGCCTTGCTGGAACTGTACGACACGCCCGGACTGGAAGACGCCATCGCCCTGCTCGACTACCTCGAACGCCTGGATCGCCCCGGTGAACGCCTGGACGGCCCGGCGCGCCTTGCGCGCTTCCTGGACGGCGGCGAAGCCCGTCAGCGTTTCGAACAGGAAGCCAAGGTATTGCGCCAACTACTGGCCTCGGACGCCGGCCTGTATGTGATCGACGCCCGCGAACCGGTGCTGGCCAAGTACCGCGATGAGCTGCAGGTGCTGGCCAGTTGCGGCAAGCCATTGCTGCCGGTACTCAACTTCGTCAGCAGCAGCGAGCATCGCGAGCCGGACTGGCGCGAAGCCCTGGCCCGCCTCGGACTGCATGCGCTGGTGCGTTTCGACAGCGTGGCGCCGCCGGAAGACGGCGAGCGCCGGCTGTATGAAAGCCTGGCCCTGCTGTTGGAAACCTCACGGCCGCAGTTGCAGCGCTTGATCCTTGACCAAGAGGCCCAGCGCCAGGCCCGCCAGCAAAGCGCTGCGCGGTTGATCGCCGAGCTGCTGATCGACTGCGCCGCCTGCCGTCGCAGCGTGGTCACCGAGGATGAACAGCAAGCCATCGGCGATCTGCGTAAAGCCGTGCGCCAGCGCGAACAGAAGTGCGTCGAAGCCTTGCTCAAGTTGTTCGGCTTCCGCCCGCAGGATGCCGCCGCCAGTGACCTGCCATTGCTCGACGGGCGCTGGGGCGATGACCTGTTCAACCCGGAAACCCTCAAGCAGCTTGGCGTGCGGGTCGGTGGTGGGATTGCCGCCGGCGCTGCGGCCGGCGCGGGCGTGGATCTCTTGGTCGGCGGCCTGACCCTCGGCGCTGCAGCCCTGGCCGGTGCTATCGCCGGTGGCGCCCTGCAAACCGCACGCAGCTACGGCAGCCGCCTGCTCGGCAAGCTCAAGGGCCACCGCGAGCTGACCGTTGACGACAGCGTGCTGCGCCTGCTCGCCCTGCGTCAGCGTCAACTGCTCAAGGCCCTCAACCTGCGCGGCCATGCAGCGATGCACAGCATAAAGGTCGATACGCCCCAGGACAAAACCTGGCGCGAGGGCAAGCTGCCCGACGCCTTGGGCAAGGCCCGCGCCCACCCGCAATGGTCGAGCCTCAACCCCCACGCCAAGCTGAGCCAGGCTGAGCGCCAGGAGCAGATCCTGGCCCTGGCTCTGGAACTAAGGAATCTCCGAACAAGTTTTCAAATGTGCTGAAATACGCCTGACCACCTGATCCGAGCCGCCTATGAGCCAGATGAGCTTTTCCGATTTCGAATACGCCGGCAAGCGCAAGCAGACACGCCGCGAACGCTTCCTCGCCGAGATGGATCAGGTCGTGCCCTGGACGGGTCTGCTGGGCCTGATCGAGCCGTTCTACCCCAAGGCCGGTGGCGGCAGAAAACCCTATCCTCTGGAAACCATGCTGCGTATTCATCTGTTGCAGAATTGGTTTTCCCTGAGCGATCCGACCATGGAAGAAGCGCTCTACGAAATCACGCCCATGCGCCAGTTTGCACGTTTGACCTTGAGCGCCCCGATACCTGAAGACACCACGATCATGAATTTCCGGCACTTATTGGAAAAGCATCAGCTTGCACCTGCAATCCTCGCGGTCATCAATGGTTATTTGCAGGACAAAGGCATGTCTCTGCGTCAGGGCACTATCGTCGATGCCACCATTATTCATGCTCCCAGTTCGACTAAAAACGAAGAGGGAAAGCGCGACCCCGAGATGCATCAGACCAAAAAAGGTAACCAGTATTTCTTCGGAATGAAGGCCCATATTGGCGCTGATGTCGAGTCCGGCTTGGTTCATCACGTCCACGGCACCGCCGCCAACGTCGCCGATGTCACACAGGTCGCCGAGCTTTTGCATGGCGAAGAAAATGCAGTGTATGCAGACGCCGGATACACCGGCATTGAGAAGCGTGAAGAGCATGAAAATCGTGAAGTGATCTGGCAAATCGCGGCGCGCCGCAGCACCTATTCCAAGTTGAATAAACGCAGCGTGCTCTACAAGGCCAAGCGCAAGATTGAGTACTGCAAAGCCCAGACACGGGCCAAGGTCGAACATCCGTTTCGGGTGATCAAATGCCAATTTGGGTACGTGAAAGTGCGCTTTCGTGGGCTGATGAAAAACACGGCTCAGTTGACCACATTGTTCGCCCTGTCGAACCTGTGGATGGCTCGAAAACAACTGATGGGTATGGGCGAGTTGCGCGCTTAACATGGAAAACCGGGCGAAAAACGCCCTCGATGAACACTGCATCAGGTCGTTTTGAGCAAATAGCGCTGCGTGCCGTGCAAATTACGACTTGCGGCCGCCGCGCAGCAAGTTGATCGGAGCATCCCTAAGTGTTGACTGACGATCAGTGCCAGTTGAATCGCAGGTACAACTTGCTCAAGGCATGGATAGTTTGTTGGTCCACGGTATCGAACAGTTCGAATTGATCGTCAGGCGCGAGAGGGTCCAAACCACCATCGCAATCCTGGTCGCCAGCCGTGCTGCTATACACCAGCTTGTCCTTGCCACCCGAACTGCTGCGCTGGAAAAAGTCCGAGCGCACTTCCCGCGGCGTGCCAAGCTCGTCATAGCGGCTCACGTAAAAGTTCAAAGAGCGCCCGGCACCCTCGCCCCTATTGAACCAGCTGAGTTTCAATGCCTCATTGGCAAAAGTCTTCAGTAACCGCCGATCCCTGAGCGTCGATGCTCCATTGAAATCGATATCCCCAGTCGACTGAAAATCTACCGCCCCGTCAGCCGTGGCGTCAAAAGCCACGGCTTGATGCATAAGCTCATCGGGTAAATCCGGATCCCTTTGAAAAAAGTACAGCTTAACGGTGTCTGCCCGGTCATTTTCAGTACGGTCTTGCACGATCACTTTCACATAACGCATCGGTATTGCCTCATTAGAAATATCAGGGACCAACATAGTGATGCCCCGCGTTTCTTTATAGGTGATACCGACGCCACACCCCGTAAGAAACCACGACATAACAACCTTCGCGACTTACTGCACCGGGCAAGACTCCTCATACCATTTGAAGGCAAGAAAAACATTGCACAGATGACGAACCAACTCCTGGCCACTTCGGTCGACTACGCCATTTCGATCGATATAGGAAAAACTGCGATCCTGGGCGGTAACTTTTAAATAGCGCATGGAATGTCTCACATAAAGAACAGAGCCATACGCTAGTTCAAGCTTCCTCTAACAGCTAGAGCGTGGCATCCGCCATGACGGTAGGAAACAGCGACTTGACTGCGCGTCAATCATTGCGCCGGAACATCGATAACCTTGACGTCGAAGGCTTCGGGCGTGTGCCAATTGAATTTCAAGTAGAGTTCGGCCAACTGCTGGATCAGATGCTTGTCCACATCATCGATAACACCATCCCGGTTGATGTCGGAATGAATGTCCCACTCAAGTTCGCCATTGTTATCAAAATCATAGGCAGCGCTCCAAGAGACCTGAGTGTCCGAACTGAGCAGCCCAGGCCCTTTATGCAAATGCAGGCGCACGGTGTCGGGAGTGCCGTCTTTATAGAAGTCTTCGGAAAAAATCTTCATATAGCGCTTTGTACCAGTCCCGCGATTAACCCAATTGATTTTTAGATAGGCATTGGCAAACCTGTCCAACAGCACCCTGTCCAGGCTGTTCTCCCGACCGTTATTTGTAACGTCTCCCCGGCTATAGTCCACTTTCCCGTCTGAGGTGAAATCATAGGCCACCACCTCATTGAGCAATCTGTCCTGATTGCATTGCGTACGTTGGTAGAACTGAAGCCGCACCGTATTGGCGCGGCCATCCCCGGTCCGATCCTGTGCAATAACCTTTAAATAACGCACTTTTTTACTCCTTGTGTGCATAGCACTTGAACGCAATAAAGAGCTTGCACAACACTCTGATTAATACGTTATCCAGTTGAGAAATGTGCATCAACATGCCGCTGACACCGGGTCTGTGTACCATTTAAAGGCAAGGAAACTGCTGCACAGGGAACGGATCAATTCTTTATCGACCTCATCCACCACACCGTTCTTGTCCACGTCGGTATTGGTAAACCATTCCAATACACCATTACCGTAACCGTCATAAGCGGCGGCCTGAAAAGCCAGGGTAGGTTTGCGCACCGTGCTGCGCCGTTCCAGAAAATTGAGTTTCACGCCATTGGGCGGGCGTTTTTCGTATTCATGGACGGCGACAACCACCAATGTGCGCTTCCAGCTTTCGCCACCGTTAAACCAGTTCAACTTAAGAAAGGCGTTGGCGAATAACGTAAGCAAGTGGCTGTCGATGACCATGCTTTGGCCTTCAACGTCGATGTCTACAACAGTTTGAAGATCCACGTTTTTATCACCGTTCATATCAACAGCGAATGCCTCATGAACCAACTCATCGAACCCGCCGGCACCGCGTTCGTAAAAATGCAGAAAGACGGTATCGGCCTTTCCATTACCGCTTCGGTCCTGGGCAGTGGCTTTTAAGTAGCGCATCGAATGCTCTCATTCGTGGTTGATAGAGGCGTGAGCGTATCGACGTGCGCCATCGCATCTCTAGCCGCCCCTTCCGCGTTGGACGTATGAATTCACGCTGTGGGCCCAGGGTTCATCGCGCCCCTCCCCACAGTGAGCTGATATTTCGCTCGGCCAGCGCCGGCCCTACACTCATACCCACGCCGGTGTGCATCCACGCGGCGCTGACACCGGGTGCCGCCTGCACAAACGAAAACGGACCCGGTCCGCGAGCTCCGTAGACGCCTTGCCAGCGCTCGACCACCTGGATCTTGCACCCCAGGGTGTGCTCGGCCAACTCGATCATCCAGTCATCCACCTGCTCAGCGTTGAAGGGTGACGGATCGCTGCCGTAATGGTGAGAGTCACCGATGATCAGTTCGCCGCGGGGCGTCGGGCTGATCAGCAGGTGGATACCGTGCTCATGCAGGTGCGGCGTTTCGCGCAGGATCTGCGCCTGCACCGCGCAGGCTTCCGGCAGGTCGGCGAAGGCGCCGTAGTGCACGCAGCTCAGGCCGGTGAGCAGGGCGTGTTGCAGCTCCAGGTTAAACATCGGTCGGGCGCGCAGCATTTGCAGGCGACAGGTTTGCAGGTTGAGCTGGGCGATGGATTCGGCCAACAGGGTCTGATAGTCATGGCCGGAGCAGACAATGATCTGCTCGCCGCGAAAGCTGCCTGCGGTGCTGTGCAACTGGCCGGGCTCAACGTCGCGCACCAGGGTAGAGAAGTGAAACTCCACGTTCAGCGCCTGGCTGAGGTAGTGGACCAGCGCCGGGATCGCCTCGCGGGAATACAGTTGCTGGTCGTCCTTGCCGTGCAACGCAGCGCGGTGATGGCGGAACTGGCCGGCGTAGAGTTCCTTCATCGCATTGCCTTGCAGCAGCTCGACGTTGTAGCCGTGTTCGCGGGCACGCCCGGCGCAGAAGGCTTCGAGCAGATGTTCTTCAGCTTCCGTGCGGGCAAACAGGTAAGAACCATTGCGCTTGAGCGCAAGGCCCGCCGTTTGCGCCCATTGGCCCCAGATCTCGCGACTCTGGCGGGCCAGGTCCAGCATCGGCCCCGGCGGCTGGCCGGTGACCAGCGCTTGGCCGAAGTTGCGTACCGAGGCGCCCAGAGGCGTGGCGCTGCGCTCGAACACCTTGACCTTGAGGCCGCGCTTGGCGGCGGCATAAGCGTGGGACAGGCCGAGGATGCCGGCGCCGATGATCAGCAGGTCGCTGTGGTGTGTCATGGAGTGATGTCCTGAATTCGAAGCCGCTATCGCAGGCAAGCCAGCTCCCACATTTTGATGTGTGAATACCTTCAAATGTGGGAGCTGGCTTGCCTGCGAAGGGGCCATAAGCCCTAACGAAAACCTTACTGACCCGCCACCTTCTCCGACTTACCGTCATAGCGCTTGCGCCATTCAGTCAGGATGCTGTCGCGGTTCTTCGACGCCCAGGCAAAGTCGTTCTTGATCAGGCGCTGCTCGTAATCGGCCGGCAACTCGGTCTGCGGCTTGGCGATACCTGGTTGGGCAAGGATGGCGAAGTTGGCCTTATACAGCTCCATCGCCGCTGGGCTGGCGGAGAAGTCAGCGAGTTTTTTCGCGGCGTCGCCGTGGGCGCTGCCTTTGATCACAGCGGTGGCTTCGATCTCCCAGCCCAGGCCCTCTTTCGGCAGGATGATGTCCAACGGGGCACCCTGGCGTTTGAGTTGAATCGCCGGGTACTCGAAGGAAATCCCAATCGGGAACTCACCGGACGCCGCCAGCTTGCATGGCTTGGAGCCGGAGTGAACGTACTGGCCGATGTTCTGGTGCAGATCGTCCATGTATTGCCAGCCTTGCTTCTCGCCGAAGGTCTGCAACCAGGCGCTGACATCCAGGAAGCCGGTGCCGGAGGACGCCGGGTTGGGCATCACGATCTTGCCCTTGTACTCAGGCTTGGTCAGGTCCTGCCAGCTCACCGGCTTGGCCAGGCCCTGCTTTTGGGCTTCGATGGTGTTGAAGCAGATGGTCGCGGCCCATACGTCCATGCCGACCCAGGCCGGCGGGTTGGCGGCGTCGCGGTAGTGTTCGCCGATCTTGTCCAGGTCTTTGGGCGCGTAGTTGTCGAGCATGCCTTGCTGGTCGAGGATCGCCAGGCTGGAGGCGGCCAAACCCCACACCACGTCAGCCTGCGGGCGGTCTTTCTCGGCCAGCAGCTTGGCGGTGATGATGCCGGTGGAGTCGCGTACCCACTTGATTTCGACGTCGGGGTTGGCCTGCTCGAAGGCTTTTTTGTAGGTCTTCAATTGCTCGGCTTCGAGGGCCGTGTACACGGTCAGCTCGGTCTTGGCGAAGGCATTCAGGCTGAATGCCGTGAGTACCGCAGCGACCAGCGCCAGGGGTTTGAACATGGAGCACCTCCTTCAGGTTTGTTTATTGGCCGGGCGCGGTCTGGCGCCAGGCTTGGGAACGACGCAGCGCGCCACGTGAGGCCCACGCCAACAGCAGCGAGACGCCGCCTGAGGTGAACAGGATCAGGGTCGACATGGCCGCGGCGCCGCCCACATTGCCAGCGTCGTCCATGTTCAGGACGGCGACGGCGGCGAGGATGGTGTCGGGGCTGTAGAGAAAGATCGCGGCGGACACGGTGGTCATCGCCGACACAAACAGGTAGCGCAGGATATCCAGCAGCGCCGGTAGGCAAATCGGTACCGTGACACGCAGATAGTGGCGATACAGCGGTGCCTTGAGGGACAGCGCAGCGGCTTCGAACTCGGCGTCCAATTGGCGCAGGGCGGTGGTGGCGGTCATCTGCGCAGTAGTGAGGTAGTGCGCAATGGTGCACACCACCAGCAATGCCATGCTGCCGTAGAACACATGCAGCGGGTTGCCGTTGAGGTTGAAAAAGAACACGTAGCCCAGGCCCAGCACCAAACCAGGCACGGCCATCGGTACGAAGCTGAGCATGCGCAGCGCCAGGTTCAGGCCCTTCTGGCCCTTGGTCTTTTCCATCAGGTAGGCGCCAGTGAAGATCAGTACGCTGCCGATCAACGCCGTGCACAGCGCCATGGTCAGGCTGTTGCGATAGGCCAGCCAGCCGCCGCCGGCGGTGTCTTCAAACTGGTAGTGATGGAGCGACAGCGACAGGTTGTACGGCCAGAACTTCACCAGCGACGAATACACCGCCATCCCGAACACCAGCAGCAACACCGCGCAAATCAGCAACACGATGGCCAGGTAGCAACCGTCGCGCAGCCGCGATGGCGCGGGCAGAAACACCTGGGCGCGACCGCTCATCGAGTCGCCATGCCGACGGCGCAACCAGGCATCCACGCCGAAGCTGAACAGTGCCGGCAGCAGCAACACCATGCCGATCAACGCGCCGCGCCCGAACTGTTGCTGACCGACCACCGCCTTGTAGGCTTCCAGCGCCAACACCTGGTAATCACCGCCCACCACCACCGGCACACCGAAGTCGGTGATGGTCAGGGTAAACACCAGGCAGAACGCGGCGAACACCGCCTGGCGCGTGGCCGGCCAGGTGATGCTGCGAAACGCCCGGGCCGGGCTGGCGCCCATGCTCGACGCGGCATCGAACAAGCGTGCATCCGCCAGGGACAGCGCCGAGAGCAAGATCATCAAGGCATGGGGAAAGGTGTAGATCACTTCACCGAGCACAATGCCCCAGAAGCCGTAGATATTGTCCGAGAGCAAGCCGCGCAACATGCCCTGGTTGCCGAACAGATAGACCAGGGCAATGCCCGGCAGCATCGATGGCGCCATCAACGGCAGCAACGACAAGCCACGCCAGACAGATTTGCCGGGAATCAACGTGCGTTGCAGGGCGTAGGCAAACAGATAGGCCAGCGGTACGACGATGGCTGCCACGCTGAGGGACACTTTCAGGCTATTGCCCAGCAACCAGTGGAAGTTGGCGCTGGTCAGAAGTTCGCCCGCGGCCACCAGACCACCGCCCTGCCCGGATTCGCTGCTGAAGCCGCGCCAGAAGATAGCCAATAGTGGCAGCAACACCGCCACCACCAAAAGGCCCAGCCAGAGCCATTTGCCGCCGACCACGAAGATACGGTCGCCCCACTCGGCGCGGGACACCTGACGCGGTACCGGCAGTGTCATGACAGCGGCCATCTCAGGCAAACACCTGCAGGCTGCGCGGCGGCAAGGCCACCCAGATATCCTGGGCGCCCAGGCGCGGCATGGCTTCGGGCGCAAGTTCGGCCAACAATGGATGGCCTGGCAACTGTTCCAGTTCAAAGCTCATGCGGCAACGGTTGCCGAGGAAAGTGATCTCGCGGACCTTGGCCGGGAACAGGTTTTCCTCATGCACTGGCGGGTTAACGCTGATGGCTTCCGGCCGGCAAAACAGGCGGCCGGAATTGGCCACGCCCGCATCGTCGGCCAGGCGCATGTTCAGGCCGCCGACTTGGGCATGGCTGGCGCTGTTGCGGCTGAACGGCAGCCAATTGCCCTGGCCAACAAACTCGGCCACGAACGGCGTGGCCGGACGGTCGTAGATTTCCTGCGGCGTGGCGTACTGCTCGACCTTGCCGTTGTTCATCACGGCAATGCGGTCGGCCATCAACATGGCTTCATCCTGGTTGTGGGTCACCATCAAGGTGGTGATGCCCAGGCGCCGTTGCAGTTGGCGCAGCTCAGTGCACAGATGCTCGCGCACACGGGCATCGAGGGCTGACATCGGTTCATCCAGCAGCAATAGCGACGGGGCCGGCGCCAATGCACGGGCCAGGGCGACGCGCTGTTGTTGGCCGCCGGAGAGTTGACCGGGGTATTTCTTTTCGCTGCCGAGCAGGCCGACCAGCTCGAGCATCTGCCCGACGCGCTTGCGTACTTCATCACGGCCGCTGCCGGTGAGGCCATAGCCGATGTTCGCTTCCACGCTGAGATTGGGGAACAGCGCATAGGACTGAAACAGGATGCCGTAGTCCCGCGCCTGGGGCGGCAGTAGGGAAACGTCACGCTCGCCCAGATAAAGCTCGCCGCTGTCCTGGCGCTCCAGGCCGGCGATGCAGCGCAGCAGGGTGGTTTTGCCACAGCCGGAGGGGCCGAGCAGGCACACCAGCTCGCCGGCGGCGACGTCCAAAGACACGTTGTCCAGCGCGGTGAAGGCACCAAAGCGTTTCTGGATCCCGCGCACCTTCATGGGCGCGCCGGGTTGGGTCAGGGCTGTGTTCATGCAAGGCACCTCATCAAACGGATGAAGGCCATGCTAGGCAGGCAATGCGTAGCTGATGTGGCAGAAAGGCAAAATGGGGTGATAGTGGTATTGGTGGATTTGTGTAGGACTCACAGAGATGAGTTGCCTGGACTACCGCTATCGGGAGCAAGCCCCCTCCCACAGTTGACCGGGTTCCAACATGAGAATGCGGTCAAAATGTGGGAGGGGGCTTGCTCCCGATTGGCCCTCAAGCCAGCCACAGAACTTAAATTGGCGACATTTCCTGAGCCAGGCCAAGGAATGCCGCCGGCAGCCGTGCACCTTTACGCTCTTTGAGGCAATACAGATACTCCGGAATCTGCGGCGCATTCTCGATGGTCAGCACACGCAATTGCGGATCATGGGGCACTTCCTGGCGAGCGATGATGCTGATGCCGATATTGCGCAGCACCGCCTCGCGAATCGACTCGCGGCTGCCAATCTCCAGCAACGGCCCATACCCTACGCCGCCGCTCTTCAAAAGCTCTTCGGTCAGCCTGCGGGTGGTGGAGCCGGCTTCACGCATCAACAGCGTGTGCCCGGCCAGCGCGCTCAACGACACATGCTCAAGCTTGGCCAACGGATGATTGCGATGCACCGCCAGCACGAGCGGGTCGGTGCCCAGCACGCGGCGGATCAGGCGCGGGTCTTCCAGCAATTGCGAAGACGCGGCGACATCGACGCGGTAATCATCCAACGCTTCGAGCACCTGCTGGGAGTTGCCGATTTCCACCGATACCTCCACTTGCGGCAGGCGCTCGCGAAAGGCTTTGACCAGATCGAGAATGTAATACGGTGCCGTCGCGGCAATACGCAGTGCGCCCTGGACCTGGCCGTTGTTGCGCAGGAAAAACTCGATATCCGCTTCCTGCTGCAACAGCGTCTTGACCATCGGCAGCAGCCGCGCACCTTCGTCACTGACGGTGAGGCGACGGCCGCCGCGATAGAACAGCTCAACGCCGTACTGGCTTTCCAGGTTACGAATCTGGGTAGTCACTGTGGGCTGGCTCAGGCCGAGTTTTTTCGCCGCCTGGGTGATGCTGCCCAGGCGGGCGACCATGAAAAACGCCTTTAACTCAGCACTCAGCACACCACCCTCTCATCCTCTATTTGCGCAACAGGCGCAGGCCGTTGAATACCACCAGCAGGCTTACGCCCATATCGGCGAAGACCGCCATCCACATGGTCGCCATGCCCATGAATGTCACCGCCAGGAAGATCGCCTTGATCACCAGCGCCAGGGCGATGTTCTGCTTGAGGATACTCGACGTTTGCCGCGACAACCGAATGAAAGCCGGAATCTTGCGCAAATCGTCGTCCATCAGCGCTACGTCAGCGGTCTCGATGGCCGTGTCAGTGCCCGCCGCGGCCATGGCAAAGCCGATCTCGGCCCGCGCCAGGGCCGGGGCGTCGTTGATACCGTCGCCGACCATGCCCACCCGATGGCCTTGACCGTAAAGGGTTTCGATAGCTTGCAGCTTGTCGGTGGGCAGCAAGTCGCCCTGGGCCTGGTCGATGCCGACCTGACTGGCAATCGCCTGGGCGGTGTGAGTGTTGTCACCGGTGAGCATCAGGGTCTTGATGCCCAAGTCATGCAGTTGCTGGATAGCTTCGCGACTGCTGTCCTTGACGGTGTCGGCCACGGCAAACAGCGCCAGCGGGCCGGATTTGTCCAGCAGCAGCACCACGGACTTGCCTTGTTTTTCCAGGGCGAAGAGTTTTTCTTCCAGGGCCGGGGAGCACAGGCCGAGGTCTTCCACCAGACGGTGGTTACCCAGGTGATAGGTCTGGCCGTTGATATCTCCGCGCACGCCGCGCCCGGCCAGGGCCTCGAAGTTAGCCACAGCATGAATCGTCAGGTTTTTATCCACCGCCGCATTGGCTATCGCCAGGGACACCGGGTGGTCGGAACGCCCGGCCAAACTGGCGGCCAGCGCCGGAGCGCTGTCTTCGAGGTTGGGGAACAGCGGCAGGTAATCGGTTTGCACCGGCTTGCCATGGGTAATGGTGCCGGTCTTGTCGAGGGCCAGGTAGTCGAGTTTGTAGCCCCCTTCCAGGTACACGCCGCCCTTGATCAGGATGCCTTTGCGCGCCGCCGCGGCCAGGCCGCTGACGATGGTTACCGGCGTGGAGATCACCAATGCGCAGGGGCATGCCACCACCAGCAGCACCAGGGCGCGGTAGATCCAGTCAAACCACACGCCAGCCATGAACAACGGCGGAATCACCGCCACGCCCAGGGCAAACAGGAAAACTGCCGGGGTGTAGACCTTCGAGAAACTATCAACAAACCGCTGGGTCGGCGCCCGTGCGCCTTGGGCCTGCTCTACCGCGTGGATGATCCGCGCCAGGGTCGAGTTGTTGGCCGCCGCAGTGACTTGGTACTCCAGGGAACCGGCCTGGTTGATGGTGCCGGCGAAGACTTTATCGCCGATGGTCTTTTCAATCGGCAGGCTTTCCCCGGTGATCGGTGCCTGATCGATGGTGGATTGACCGGCAGTGACCTCGCCGTCCAGGCCGATACGCTCGCCGGGCTTTACCCGAACGATCGCACCAAGCTCAATACTTTTAACCTCTTGTTCCATCCATGAGCCGTCGGCCTGTTTTACCGTGGCCTGTTCCGGCGTCATCTGCATCAGGCCGCTGATGGCATTGCGCGCCCGGTCCAGGGACTTGGCCTCGATCAACTCGGCCACGGTGAACAGGAACATCACCATCGCCGCTTCCGGCCACTGGCCAATCAGGATGGCGCCGGTCACCGCGATGCTCATCAGCGCGTTGATGTTCAGGTTGAGGTTTTTCAGGGCAATCCAGCCCTTTTTGTAGGTGGTGAGGCCGCCGCTGAGGATCGACACCAGCGCCACCAGCGCGATCACCCAGGTCGGGGCTACGCCGGTGAAATGCAGTACTTCGGCGCCCAAGGCACCCACGCCAGATACCGCCAATGGCCACCAATGTTTCTTGGCGGGCGGTGCGGCGGCGGGGCTGCCTTCTTCGATAGGGTCGGCCTGCATGCCGATGGACTTGATCGCATCGATGATCGGCGCTGTGCTCGGCAGGTCATGGGTGACACCGAGGATGCGGTTGATCAGGTTGAATTCCAGCTGCTGCACACCGGCGAGCTTGCCCAGTTTGTTCTGGATCAGCGTCTGCTCGGTGGGGCAGTCCATGGCTTCGATGCGGAAGGTGCTCAGCCGCGAGCCGGCGGTGGGCGCTTCGCTCAGGGTCACCACGGCAGGCCCGGCAGCGCCGGAGCAGCATGAGCCCGCGTGGCCGTGGTTATCCACAGGCGTCAGCTTTGCGGGGCCATGATCATGGTTGTGATCGTGACCGTGGTCGTGCTTATGGTCATGAGCATGGTCGTGATCGTGATCGTGCTTGTGCGGGGTGTGAATGGAGTGGCTCATCAGGTTGCGTCCGTAAAGGTGCCTGTTGCCAAGTAAAGACCCTGTAGCCACTATAGGGTCAAGCACCCATGTGGAGATTGCTGCGATGAAGATCGGCGAACTGGCCAAACTCACCGACTGCCCGGTGGAAACCATCCGTTATTACGAGAAGGAAAACCTGCTGCCGCCGCCGGCGCGCACCGAGGGCAACTACCGGGTCTATACCCAGGCACACACCGAGCGGCTGACCTTTATCCGCAATTGCCGCAGCCTCGACATGACCCTCGAAGAAATTCGCAGCCTGCTGGGGCTGCGCGACAGTCCCCAGGACCAGTGCGAAAGCGTGAATGCGTTGATCGACGAGCATATCCACCACGTGAAAGCGCGGATCGATGGGTTGCTGGCCTTGCAGGAGCAATTGCTGGACCTGCGCCAACGTTGCGGCGGTGGGGAACAGTGCGGGATTCTGCAGCAGCTGGAAGTCAGCGGAGGGATTGCGGCCAGCGAGGCCGAGCCTTCGCATGTGGGCAGAAGCCACGGCCATTGAACCTAAGTGAACACGATTAAAATGTGGGAGGGGGCTTGCTCCCGATAGCAGTGGATCAGTCACAACCTCTGTAACTGATACACCGCCATCGGGAGCAAGCCCCCTCCCACAGTTCTGACCGAGGCAGGCTTTAAATAGCCACGTCTGCCTTGATGCTTGGATCCGCGTCATAGCCCACGATCTCGAAGTCTTCGAATTTGTAGTCGTAGATCGAGGCAGGTTTACGCTTGATCACCAGTTCCGGCAGTTTTTTCGGCGTGCGCGCCAACTGGGTCCGGATCTGTTCCATGTGGTTACTGTAGGCGTGGGTGTCGCCGGTGGTGACGATGATCTCGTGGGGGATCAGGTCGCACTGCTGGGCCAGCATGTGGGTCAGCAACGCCAGCGCGGCGGTGTTGTATGGCAGGCCCAGGAACACGTCGGAGCTGCGGATATACAGCTGCATCGACAGATGACCGTCATGCACGAACGCCTGGTACAGCAGGTGACACGGCGGCAGGGCTTGCTTGCCGTTGCGCGCGTTTTCCTGGGGGCTCTTGGTTTCGTCCGGCAGGTATTCGACGTTCCAGCCGTGGAACAGGATGCGGCGGCTGTTGGGGTTGGTCTTGAGCGTGTGCACCATGTAGTCGATCTGGTTGATCGTGCCGCCGTCCTTGGTCGGCCAGGCGGTCCACTGCTCGCCATACACAGGGCCCAGGTCACCGTCCTCGGTGGCCCATTCGTCCCAGATACGCACGCCGTTTTCGTTCAGCCATTTGATGTTGGTGTTGCCGCTCAACATCCAGATCAGCTCGTTGGCAATGCTTTTGAAGTGAAGCTTCTTGGTGGTCAGCAGCGGGAAGCCGTCAGCCAGGTTATGCCGATACTGACGGGCGAACACGGCCTTGGTGCCGGTGCCGGTGCGGTCGCCCTTGGTCAGGCCATTGGTCACGACGTCGTGCAGCAGTTCGAGATATTGCTTCATGTGGTTACCCGTATCGTTGAAGCCGCGGCCCTTCAAGCAAGGGCCGCGGCATTCGAATTAAAGCGCGGCGTTCTTCAGCGACTGCGGGCGATTGTACGCCCACCAGAGCATGCCCAGGCCCGCGAGGATCATCGGCAGGCTGAGGACCTGACCCATGGTCAGCCAGCCCCACGCCAGGTAACCCAACTGCGCATCCGGTACCCGTACGAATTCGACGATAAAGCGGAAGATCCCGTAGAACAGCGCGAACATGCCCGACACAGCCATGGTCGGGCGTGGCTTGCGCGAGAAAATGTAAAGGATAAGGAACAGTGCCACACCTTCCAACGCGAACTGGTAGAGCTGCGACGGGTGGCGCGGCAGTTGCGCCGGGTCGCTGAACGGCGGGAATACCATGGCCCACGGCACATCGGTCGGCTTGCCCCACAACTCGGCGTTGATGAAGTTACCGATGCGCCCGGCGCCCAGGCCGATCGGCACAAACGGTGCGACGAAGTCCATCAGCTGGAAGAACGACTTGCCATTACGGCGACCGAACCACCAGGCGGCGATCATCACGCCGATAAACCCGCCATGGAAGGCCATGCCACCTTTCCACACTTCGAAGATCAGCGTCGGATTGGCGATATAGGCCGACAAATCGTAGAACAGCACATACCCCAGGCGTCCGCCGACGATCACCCCCATCGACATCCAGAACACCATGTCGGAGAGCTTCTCCTTGGTCCAGGTCGGGTCGAACCGGTTCAGGCGCCGGGAAGCCAGCAGCCAGGCACCGCCGATGCCGATCAGGTACATCAGCCCGTACCAGTGGATTTTCAGCGGACCGATGGCCAGGGCCACCGGGTCGATCTGCGGGTAAGGCAGCATTGCGACTCCTCGTTAAAACATTTAGTCATGACGCACCGGACCATGCCGAGGTGCGATTAAGCCTGCGTTACAGCGCCGATATCAAATTAAGAAGTTCACATACACACCAAACAGCCCGGCATGTTAACGGATGGAAGGTGCGCGGCCCAACTTCGTTGCGATGGAACGCTCGCGGTTCTGTGGGTAGAGTTGAGAAAAACACACAAGGGATCTCCCAATGTGCCTGATTGTTTTCGCCTGGCGACCGGGCCATGCCCAACCGCTGATCGTCGCGGCCAACCGCGATGAGTTCTACGCCCGCCCCAGCCTGGCGCTGGCCCAATGGCCGGATGCGCCACAGATCTATGCCGGCCGCGATCAGGAAGCCGGTGGCACCTGGCTTGGAGTCAACGCTGATGGGCGCTTTGCTGCGTTGACCAATATTCGCGACCCGCACCAGCCACCGGCGCGCAAGTCCCGTGGTGAATTGGTTGCGCGTTTTCTCAGCGGTTCGCTGCCCATTGACGATTATTTAGCCGACGTTAACGGACGCTCGATTGAATATGCCGGGTTTAACCTGTTGGTTGGCACGCGGGATGAGCTGTGGCATTACAACGCCAATGACACCCAGCCCACATTGCTGGCGCCGGGGATCTATGGGCTATCCAATGCCGGGCTGAATACCCCGTGGCCGAAGCTGGTCAAGGCCAAGGCGGCGTTGAGCGCAGTGCTGGAGAATCCGCAGCCGGAGGCGTTACTGGAGATTCTGAGCGATCCGCAGACGGCGTCATTTGCTGACCTCCCCGATACCGGTGTGGGGTTGGCTACTGAGAGTCTGCTGTCGAGTGTGTTTATCGCCAGCCCCAGTTATGGGACACGGGCGAGTACGGCGCTGATTGTGAATGCCGATGGAAGGCGAAAGATGGTGGAGCGTAGTTTTGGGCCGCACGGCGGGCGACTAGGTGAGGTCGAACTCAATTTTTAACCACACCCCAAAACCAATGTGGGAGGGGGCTTGCTCCCGATAGCGGTGGGTCAGTACCAGATATTCTGGCTGACACCCTGCAATCGGGAGCGAGCCCCCTCCCACATTTTGTTCAGTGCCAGCCTTTAGAGAGTTTTCGCCGAAGCCGGGTTGATCATCCGGGTCAGCCCCAGGTTCTTCAGCGCCAATTGCAGCGAGCTGTGGATAACTTGCGGATTGTCGATGGTCATCAACTCGGCGAGTAAATCCTTGGCCATGCCCAATTCAACCTGGCGCAGCATCCACTTCACTTTCGGCAAGTTGGTGGCGTTCATCGACAGGCTGTCAAAGCCCATTGCCATCAACAGCACCGCCGCCGCCGGATCGCCGGCCATCTCGCCGCAGATGCTCACCGGCTTGCCCTCGGCATGGGCGTCGCGCACCACGTGTTGCAGAGCTTGCAGCACCGCCGGGTGCAGGTAGTCGTAGAGGTCGGCCACCCGTGGGTTGTTACGGTCCACGGCCAGCAGGTACTGGGTCAGGTCGTTGGAGCCCACCGAGAGGAAGTCCACCTGCCGCGCCAGCTCCTTGGCCTGGTACACCGCCGCGGGGATCTCGATCATCACGCCAATCGGCGGCATCGGCACGTCGGCGCCTTCATCACGCACTTCGCCCCAGGCCCGGTGGATCAGGTGCAGGGCCTCTTCCAGCTCATGGGTGCCGGAGATCATCGGCAGCAGGATACGCAGGTTGTTCAAACCCTCGCTGGCCTTGAGCATGGCGCGGGTCTGGACGAGGAAGATTTCAGGATGGTCGAGGGTGACGCGGATGCCACGCCAGCCAAGGAAGGGGTTGTCTTCCTTGATCGGGAAATACGACAGTGACTTGTCGCCGCCAATGTCCAGGCTGCGCATCGTCACCGGCAGCGGGTGGAAGGCCTGAAGTTGCTCGCGATAAATCGCCAGCTGCTCCTTCTCACTCGGAAAACGCTGGTTGATCATGAACGGCACTTCGGTGCGATACAGCCCTACTCCTTCGGCGCCACGTTGCTGGGCACGTGCTACATCCGCCAGCAGGCCGGTGTTGACCAGCAGCGGTACACGGTGGCCGTCGAGGGTGACGCACGGCAGCTCGCGCAACGAGTCGAGGCCCTGTGCCAGCTGCTTCTCTTCTTCCACCACTTCGGCGTATTGCTTGCGCAGCACATCGCTGGGGTTGGTAAACACCTCACCGCGATGCCCGTCGACGATCATGTCGATGCCGTCGACCTTGGAATACGGCAGGTCCACCAGGCCCATCACCGTCGGAATGCCCATGGCCCGGGCCAGGATCGCGACGTGGGAGTTACCCGAGCCCAGTACCGAGACCAGGCCCACCAGCTTGCCCTCAGGCACTTCACCGAGCTGGGTGGCCGTCAATTCTTCACTGACCAGGATGGTGTTGTCGGGGAAGACCATGTTGGTGCTGCGGTCTTCCTGCAGGTATGCCAACAAACGGCGGCCGAGGTCGCGCACATCCGAAGCCCGCTCGCGCAGGTAGGCGTCGTCCATCATTTCGAAGCGGTTGACGTGGTCGGTGACCACCTGGCGCAACGCGCCCTGGGCCCACTGGCCGGTCTTGATCACGGTCTTGACTTCGTTACCCAGGGACGCGTCGTCGAGCATCATCTGGTACACGTCGAACAGCGCACGCTCTTCGGGGCGCAGCTGGGTGGCCAGCTTGTTCGACAGGTTGCGCATGTCGGCGCGCACGCCTTCGAGGGCAGTTTTGAACAGTTTGATTTCAGCGTCGATGTCATCGACGCTCTTGTCCGGCACCACGTCGAGGTCGGCCGGCGGCAGCATGACCACCGCCTTGCCCACCGCAGCCCCAGGCGAGCCCGGTACGCCGACGAACTTGGCTTCCTGGATGCCCTTGCCCTGGCGCCCCAGGCCGCGAATCGAACCGGTGGCCTCGGCGTGGGCGATAACCCCGGCGAGTTGCGCGCTCATGGTCACGAGGAAGGCTTCTTCACCTTCGTCGAACTGGCGGCGTTCTTTTTGCTGGATGACCAACACGCCGACTACGCGGCGGTGGTGGATGATCGGCGCGCCGAGGAACGAGGCGTAGCGCTCTTCGCCGGTTTCGGCAAAGTAGCGATAACGCGGGTGGTCGGCCGCATGTTCGAGGTTCAGGGGTTCTTCACGCGTCCCCACCAGGCCCACCAGACCTTCATTGGGCGCCATGCTGACCTTGCCGATGGAGCGCTTGTTCAAGCCCTCCGTGGCCATCAGCACAAAACGGTTGGTCTCTGGGTCCAGCAGGTAAACCGAGCAGACCTGGCTGCCCATGGCTTCCTTGACGCGCAACACAATAATCCCCAACGCCGCCTTGAGATCCTTGGCGGAGTTAACTTCCTGGACGATCTTGCGCAGCGTATTGAGCATGGCTCGGGGTCGAACTCCGTCGTCAGTCGCGCGCTAAAAGGCGCGGGGCAAGCTCTTTGAGAGCGCGACGATAAACCTCGCGCTTGAATGTCACCACCTGGCCCAACGGGTACCAATAGCTGACCCAGCGCCAGCCATCGAACTCCGGTTTACCGGTCAAATCCATCCGCACCCGCTGCTCATTGGAGATCAGGCGCAGAAGAAACCATTTTTGCTTCTGGCCGATGCACAGCGGTTGGCTGTGGGTACGCACCAGGCGTTGCGGCAAACGATAACGCAACCAGCCACGGGTACAGGCCAGAATCTGTACATCTTCACGCTCAAGGCCGACTTCTTCGTTCAACTCACGGTACAAGGCGTCTTCAGGGGTTTCGTCGGGGTTGATTCCACCTTGAGGAAACTGCCAGGCATCTTGGTTGATTCGGCGAGCCCATAGCACCTGTCCGGCATCATTCGTAAGAATAATCCCGACATTAGGACGGAAACCATCGGGGTCGATCACGGCAACAACCTCGCAAACGCATGTCGCCGCATTGTTCCACAAAGGTTGTTCCAGCGGCAACGAGGCTTCTTACCTTATGTGCACTCTTGTGAAAAGACCGTATTCTGGACGCCTTTTTACAGACTTTTCAGCGAGTAATTGCAATGCGCCTGGCTTTATTCGACTTGGACAACACGCTCCTGGGTGGTGACAGCGATCACGCCTGGGGTGATTACCTGTGTGAGCGCGGGTTTCTCGACCCGATCGCCTACAAGGCCCGCAACGATGCGTTCTACCAGGACTACCTGGCCGGCACGCTGGATAATGCCGCCTACCTGAACTTTTGCCTGGAAATCCTCGGCCGCACCGAAATGGCCCAGTTGGACGAATGGCACAACGACTATATGCGCGACTGCATCGAGCCGATCATGCTGCCCAAGGCGGTGGAACTGCTGGCCAAACACCGCGCCGCGGGCGACAAGCTGGTAATCATCACCGCCACCAACCGTTTCGTCACTGCGCCAATTGCCGCACGGCTGGGCGTCGAGACCCTGATCGCCACAGAATGCGAAATGCTGGACGGCCGCTATACCGGGCGCAGCACCGATGTGCCGTGCTTTCGCGAAGGCAAGGTGACGCGCCTGAACCGTTGGCTGGAGGAGACCGGGTATAGCCTGGAAGACAGCTATTTCTATAGCGACTCGATGAATGACTTACCGTTGCTGGAGCAGGTGACGCATCCGGTGGCGGTGGATCCGGATCCGAATTTGCGCGCTGAAGCCCAGAAGCGCGGTTGGCCGGTGATTACGCTGCGTAGCTGATGACCCTATCGGGGGCAAGCTCCCTCCCACACTTGACCGAGTTCCAACATGAGAATGTGGTCAAAAATGTGGGAGGGGGCTTGCCCCCGATGCAGTCGACGCGGTCTAAAGCCCTAAACCGGCTTGGCGCCCATGAGCCCCGCAATCGCCACAAACCCCACCAGACTGACCACCGCCAGCACCAGGGTGAAATTCAGGCTACCGCCCTCGCCTTTGCGCAGGCGATTAAGCCGCGCCACCAGCCAGAACCAGGCCAGCGCCGCTACGGTGTAGAGGATGCTGGAACCCAGGATCCAGGTTTGCCCCAACGGCCAGCCGAGCAGGTGCACCAGCCACCAGCCGGTGAACGGCATGCTGATCAGGCAAATGCCCATCAACAGCCAGACGAACGCCCACGGGCGTTGCACAGTAACAGCAGGGCCCGCGCTGCGCTTACGCCAGGCCAATACGGCCAGGCCGAGGCCACTGAGCAGCAGCAACACGGTGGCGGTGATGTGGATAACCTTGAGGGTGGTCAGCGTTTCCATGGTCTCGATTCCTTTAAAGGCCGCTCAGTCAGCGTAGTCGCTCAACCGAGGAACAACTGGTAGGCCGGGTTTTCGCTTTCATCCCAGTACGGATAACCGATTTCAGCCAGGGCCGCCGGCACCAGGTGACGCTCATCCGCCGGCACTTGCAGCCCGGCAACTACTCGGCCGTCGGCCGCGCCGTGGTTGCGGTAATGGAACATCGAGATGTTCCAGCGCCCGCCCAACTTGTTAAGAAAGTTGAACAATGCCCCCGGCCGCTCCGGGAATTCGAAGCGAAACACCAACTCGTCGCTGACTTTGGCCGCGTGCCCGCCGACCATATGGCGAATGTGCAACTTGGCCAGTTCGTTTTCGGTCAGGTCCAGCACCGGGAAACCCTGGCTGGTCAGGCTGGCGATCAGCGCGCTGCGTGGATCGTTTTCGGGGTGGGTCTGTACGCCGACGAAGATGTGCGCCTCGCTGCCGGTGTGGTAACGGTAGTTGAATTCGGTGATCTGGCGTTTGCCCACGGCCTCGCAGAACGCCTTGAAGCTGCCCGGCTGCTCGGGGATGGTCACGGCGATAATCGCTTCGCGGCCTTCGCCCAGCTCCGCACGCTCGGCCACGTGGCGCAGGCGGTCGAAGTTGACGTTGGCGCCAGAGTCGATGGCAACGAAGGTCTGGCCGCTGACGCCACGGGTCTCGACGTACTTTTTGATCCCGGCCACGCCCAACGCGCCTGCCGGCTCAGTGATAGAGCGAGTGTCGTCGTAGATATCCTTGATCGCCGCGCAGATTTCATCGGTGCTGACGGTGATCACTTCATCGACATAGTCCTTGCAGATGTCGAAGGTGTGCTGGCCGATCTGCGCCACCGCCACGCCATCGGCGAAGATCCCGACGGTGGGCAACACCACGCGCTCGCCCGCGGCCATGGCGGCTTGCAGGCAGTTGGAGTCGTCCGGCTCGACGCCAATGATCTTGATCTCCGGGCGCAGGTATTTCACGTACGCGGCGATGCCGGCGATCAGCCCGCCGCCGCCCACCGGTACGAAAATCGCGTCCAGGGGCCCCGGGTGCTGGCGCAGGATTTCCATCGCCACGGTGCCCTGCCCGGCAATAGTGTGCGGATCATCGTAGGGGTGAATGTAGACGTAGCCCTTTTCATCGACCAGCTTGAGCGAGTAGGCCAGCGCTTCCGGGAAGGAATCGCCGTGCAACACTACTTTACCGCCACGGGAGCGCACGCCTTCGACCTTGATCTCCGGGGTAGTCTTGGGCATCACGATGGTGGCCTTGACCCCCAGCACCTTGGCCGCCAGGGCCAGGCCCTGGGCATGGTTGCCCGCCGAAGCCGTGACCACGCCGCGGGCACGTTCCTCGCTGCTTAATTGGGTCAGCTTGTTATAAGCGCCGCGAATCTTGAACGAGAACACCGGCTGCAAGTCTTCGCGCTTGAGCCAAATCTTGTTGCCCAGCCGCTCGGAGAGCTGGCGGGCAGTCTGCAAGGGGGTTTCCACGGCAATGTCATAAACGCGCGAGGTGAGGATCTTTTTGACGTAATGTTCAAGCATCGGCAGGCATCTACTTCACGGGTTGGGCAGGACCAGGGAGTCTAACCCGGCTTTTGGCCAGGCGACCACACGAATCCCGAGGTTTTGTTGGGTTATACTCGCCGCCCTCGATAATCCCCGCCCGTTCCGGAGCCCGCATGACCCAGGATCAACTCAAACAGGCAGTGGCCCAGGCCGCTGTCGATTTAATCCTTCCTAAACTCGACGACAAGAGCATCGTCGGTGTCGGCACCGGTTCCACCGCCAACTGCTTTATCGACGCACTGGCCCAGCACAAGGGCGCGTTCGACGGCGCAGTCGCCAGCTCCGAAGCCACCGCTGCACGTCTTAAAGGCCATGGCATTCCGGTGTACGAGCTCAACACCGTGAGCGACCTGGAGTTCTACGTCGACGGCGCCGATGAAAGCGACGAACACCTGAACCTGATCAAGGGCGGCGGCGCAGCCCTGACCCGCGAAAAGATCGTCGCAGCCGTAGCCAAGACCTTCATCTGCATCGCCGATGCCAGCAAACTGGTGCCGGTGCTCGGCGCATTCCCGTTGCCGGTGGAAGTCATCCCCATGGCCCGCAGCCATGTGGCCCGCGAGCTGGTGAAGTTGGGCGGCGACCCGGTGTACCGCGAAGGGGTGTTGACCGACAACGGCAACATCATCATCGATGTGTTCAATATGCAGATCACCAACCCCGTTGAGCTGGAGACGCAGATCAACGCAATCGTGGGCGTGGTCACCAACGGCCTGTTCGCGGCGCGCCCGGCCGATGTGTTGCTGCTGGGCACCCCGGAAGGCGTGAAAACCCTCAAGGCTTAACAACTGTGGGAGGGGGCTTGCTCCCGATGGCAGTGTGTCAGGCAGCTAATCTGTAGCTGACACTCCGCTATCGGGAGCAAGCCCCCTCCCACATTTGAGAGCCCTCGCTGTAACAAAAACGCTACCTTTCGCAGCACTCCTCGCCAAAACCGTGCGCTCTGTCACGGCATCCCCTGCCCCGCCTGGTATCCAATCCGTTACAAATTACAGCCACGCGACCCACGCGTTTAACAATGCGCCAATTTGCAGCCGCCCACGGAATGAGGCGCGCATTGTGCAAAGGGTCTGGGCTTTGAACATTCCCATCACCTCAAGGAAGACCTTGTGATAAAGCCCCTAGCCCTCGCCATCAGCGTTGCCGGTGCCCTGCTGTCCGCGCAAGCCCAAGCCTACGATTACGGCCAGCACGCCAACACCACCCTGGAAAAACTGATCAATGACTACCCCGGTCGTTATCGCGGTACGGCCAATTTTGCCGGCGCTGCGGATTGGATGCAGAGCCAGATGGGCACGGCCTATTCCATCAGCCGCCAGGACTTCACTTGGAACAACGGCAGCCGCGCTTCGCAAAACGTGGTTGCCTACGCCGCCGGCACCAAGCCGCAGTACGTGGTGTTTGGCGCACATTTCGACACCTATTTTGGTCGCCCGACCCTGCAAGGCCTGGACGACAATGGCTCCGGTGCCAGCGTGTTGACCGAGGTAGCCAAAAACCTCGGCGGCCTGCAACTGGAAAATGGCCTGCAAATAGTCGGCTTCGGCGCCGAAGAAGAGGGCTTACGCGGCTCCCGCGCCTTTGTCGACTCGCTCAGCACCAGCCAGCGCGCCAATATGCTGGCGATGATCAACCTCGACAGCTTGATCACCGGCGACATGATGTACGCCCACGCCGGTCAGAACAGCACCGCCAACCCGGCCTTGGCGTCATTGCGCGAGCACACCTTCCAGATCGCCAAGGAGTTGAACATCCCGCTGTTCACCAACCCCGGCCTGGACCCGCAATACCCTCAGGGTACCGGCTGTTGCAGCGATGGCGAGGCGTTTGAACCGCTGAACATCCCGATCCTTTATGTCGAAGCCACTAACTGGGAACTGGGCGACCTGGACGGCTACACCCAGACCGATAACCCGAAAATCCCCGGTGGCTCGACCTGGCACGACCCGAACGAAGACAACAAGGCCGTGCTCACCGATGCCTTCGGCCAAGCGCGCATCGAGCAGCGCCTGCGTGACTATTCACGCCTGCTCAGCCGCCTGGTGCTGGAGTTGACCAACGCCGACCTGATGGCCTCAACGGCGTCCGGCGGCGCGGTCGCACGCAATATGCAAGACAACCTGCAGCGCCAGCATCAGGCCATGGTGCGCTTGCATGATCGCCGCTGGCTGACCCTGCAGGCTGCCAGCCGGGAGGTGGGCAGCTTTGATGGCGAAATCGGCGTGGATGGCGAATACAACCCGGACAGTGGCTTCGACAGCGCCCCCAACCCCGAAGCCCGGCGCCTGGGCCTGCATGCCCTCGGCGACTACCAACTGACCTCGAGCCTGAATATCGGCGCCAGCCTGAGCTACCTCAATGGCCGCGACAAACTCGAGCATCGCGGCAAACTGGACAGTGACACCTGGCAGGCAGCCGTCTATGCGCTGCTCAACGATGGCGGACCAAGCTGGCTGGCCGGTGACCTGAGCGTCGGCCGCACGCGCTTCGAATCCAAGCGCAACCTGGTGATCCAGGCCAGTGGCGGGCCGATCCTGCTCGATCAGCAACTGAGCGGCGAGACCGACGCTCTGGCATTGGGCGCACGGGTCCTTGGCGGCTATGACTTTGATTTCGGTGCCTTAAAGAGCGGGCCGTTCGCCGGCCTGGACTACAGCCATTACCGCATCGACAAATTCCACGAAAAACAGAACCTGCGCACGGCCCTGGAGTACGAAGAACAGTCTTTCGACTCCCTGGAAGCCAGCCTCGGCTGGCGCGTGCGTGGCGCGGTCGCCCTGCCCTACGGCCTGAGCCTGCTACCTTATGGCGACATCGCCTGGGTCAAGGAATTGGCCGACGGTCGCCTCGACGACCTGCAACTGAGCGCACGTGCCGATGGCCAAGCGCGCACCGCCAGGCTCGGTTCAGTGGACAAGAGCTTCGGCCGGGCGCAGATCGGCAGCCAATTGGCGATCACCCCGGAATTGGGCGTGTATGCCGAGGTCAATAGCCGACTGGGGCATGCCGAAGGCAGCCAGACCGGCTATTCACTGGGCGTGCAATGGATGTTCTGATCAGGGTTTCTTGAACACGTAGAACAGGTTCGGCTCGCTGACCATGTACAAGGTGCCATCGTCGTCCATGGCGATCCCTTCGGCCTGGGGCACGCGCTTGCTCAGGCCATGGCGCCCTTTAAGCAGCGACAGACTGCTTAACGGGCGACCGTCGATATCCAGCTCCAACACCAGGAACGACTCATCCGACAGCGCCAGCAGATGCCCGCTGCGCTCGTCGTATTGCAGGCTCGACAGGTCGCGTACAAACAACCCGGCATCGCGCTTGGGGTTGTTGATCACGTGCACCGAGTAGGTTTTTTCCGGCTTGAAATGGGGAAATCCGTGCACCTCGTAGATCAGCATCGGGTCACGCTCCTTGGCCACGAACAGGCGCTTGCCTACCGAGTCGTAGGCCAATCCTTCAAAACCCTTGTTGCCGCCAATATGTACGCCGAGGGTCATTTGCTCGGCGTCGGCGGCATCGAGAAATTGCGTGTCATCGTCCACGTGCACCTTGATCAGCCGCTGCTGGCGCTCATCGCTGATGACATAGATGTTGTCGCTGATAAATTCCACCGCCTCGGCATCGCCAAAGCCCACCAGGGGAATGCGCCGCAGGATCTTGCCGTCCAGGGACAGCTCCACCAGCTCGGCGTTTTTATTGGTGACGGTAAACAGGCTTTTGCGCACCGGGTCGTAGGTGAGGGCCGAGACGTCGTCGTCGAGCCCTTCGATCACCTGGCCTTCGACGATGACGCGATAGTCCGCCAGGCCAATCGCGCGCTCATCGGCGGGCTGGCGCCACACCTGCCAATTGAACCAGGCACGCTCGAACAGGCGGAACTGCTGCGCAACCACCCCGGCGGCAACCAGGGCAAGCAACAGCAGGATGAAGAAAGCAGGTTTGGGACGGGCAAGTCGACGCATTGGGGCGGGCTCAGAGAAAAAACTGGCGAATAGATATCAAGGTCGCCTGAATTTAAACTTAAACGCACCGGACTGTCTGGCGAATGCCGTTTATAAAGAAAAGTCTGACGTAATTCGTCAGTTATTTCCGCTTTTCAAAACGATAGAACAGGTTTGGCTCACTGACCATGTACAGGTTGCCGCTCTCGTCCATGGTCACCCCTTCGGCGCGGGGGATGGTGTCTTTCAGGCCATTGAAGCCACCGAGCAAGGTCATGAAGCTGACTTGCTCGCCTTTCTCGTCCAGTTCCAGCAACAAATGGGAGTCGGCTGACAGTGCCAATAAGTGCCCGGTACGGGAATCGATTTCCAGCGCCGAGAGGTTGCGCATGTCCAGTTCGCTACTGGCCAGCTTGGCCTTGCTGCCAGCCAGCCGCTGGCTGCCATCGCTTTTCCAGGTGAACAGCGCCGGCGGGCGCTCTTCGCCCAGTATGAGTTGCTGGTTGCGCCTGTCCCAGGTAATGGCCTCAAAGGCCTTGTTCTGGTCTGCGGATGGGCCAAGGTCATAACTGGGGAAGTCAGCCTTGTTCAACGCGGTGGTAGCGGCGTCGACCCTGACAATGGTCAGGCTGTGCTGACGCTCATCGACCACCGCCATCAGGCCGTTTTCCATCACCGTCAGGCCTTCCGGGTTGTTCCAGCCATTGAGCGGCATCTTGCGCAACACATCGCCTTGCAGGCTCAGTTCGACCAGGAACGGGTTCTTGCCCATGACGGAAAACAAGGTTTTGGTCTGGGGGTTGTAGGACAGGTCCGAAGCCTCATCCTTCTCCATACCGGGCAGCAACTTGGCATCGATGACCGCGTGATAATCCGGGAGCCATACGCTCTCCTGGCGTTCGGCCGGGCTCTCAAAGCGCTCCAGCACCCACAACACACCGCGATCGTCCCAATGCATGGCCCAGGCAACCCCATACAGAATCGCACCGGCCAAAAACACCCAGGAATACCAACGCATGGACAAGCGGGAGCGAAGCGAGGGTTTTGAAGTGGGCAGAGGCACGGCCATTGAGCGCTTTTCCGGAAAGTCAGCTGTAGGGGATAGCACAGGATTCAAAGGCCCGCGCGCAAGTGGCTGGAATTATCCGGATGGTGTGTGAAAAAAATGCAAAAGCCCATACTTGGGATATACACAAAACCAATGTGGGAGGGGCGGTGCGACGATTCGACTTGCTCCCGATAGCAGTGTGTCAGTCAGAATATCTGCTACTGATACACCGCAATCGGGAGCAAGTCGAATCGTCGCACCGCCCCTCCCACATTTTTCACCGCATTTCTTCAGGCAGTCAGCGAACGAAGCTTTCGAAACGGTTCACACCCGCCAGCTCCAATACCAGTTCATCGCCGACGTTCAACGGGCCAACGCCAGCCGGGGTGCCGGTCAGGATCACGTCACCCGCCTGCAGGGAGAAGCACCCAGCCATATGCTGGATCATCGGCACAATCGGGTTGAGCATCTGCGCGCTGTTGCCGTCCTGGCGTACTTCACCGTTGATGCTCAGGCGAATGCCGATATCGGTCATATCCTCAAAGGTACTGCTGACCACGAAAGGTGCAATCACCGCCGCGCCATCGAAGGACTTGGCGATTTCCCACGGCAGGCCCTTGGCTTTGAGCTCAGCCTGCTTGTCGCGCAAGGTCAGGTCCAGGGCCGGGGCGAAACCGGAGATGGCGTCCAGTACTTCTTCACGGCTCGGCTTGGTCGACAATGGTTTACCGATCAACACGGCGATTTCCGCTTCGTAATGCACCGAACCGCGCTCGGTTGGAATGCTGAAACCGCCTTCCAGCGGTACCACGCAACTGCCCGGCTTGATGAACAGCAGGGGTTCGGTCGGCACCGGGTTGTCCAGTTCCTTGGCGTGTTCGGCGTAATTGCGCCCAATGCAGACCACTTTACCCACGGGAAAGTGGATATTGGTGCCGTCGACATACTTGTGCTGATAGCTCATGGAACGACTCCTCAAGGTGCGGTTAAACAGCGAAGATCTTGCCGGGGTTCATGATCCCGTTCGGGTCGAACACGGCTTTCACCGCCTTCATGTATTCGATTTCAACCGGCGAGCGGCTGTAGGTCAGGTAATCGCGCTTGGTCATGCCCACCCCGTGTTCGGCGGAGATCGAGCCGTTGTACTTCTCGACGGTTTCGAACACCCACTTGTTCACAGTGGCGCACTTGGCGAAGAACTCATCCTTGCTCAGGTTTTCCGGCTTGAGGATGTTCAAGTGCAGGTTACCGTCGCCGATATGGCCAAACCAGACGATTTCGAAGTCCGGGTAGTGTTCACCGACTATCGCGTCAATTTCACTCAGGAACGCCGGCACTTTGGAGACGGTGACCGAGATGTCGTTCTTGTACGGCGTCCAGTGGGAAATGGTCTCGGAGATGTACTCGCGCAGTTTCCACAGGTTGTGCAGTTGGGTTTCGCTCTGGCTCATCACGCCGTCCAGTACCCAGCCCTGCTCGACGCAGTGCTCAAAGGTTTCCAGGGCGTGGTTGGCGACTTCTTCGGTGGTGGCTTCAAATTCCAGCAGCGCGTAGAACGGGCACTCGGTTTCGAACGGCGCCGGCACATCGCCGCGACCGAGGACTTTAGCCAGGGCCTTGTCGGAGAAGAACTCGAAGGCCGTCAGGTCCAGCTTGCTCTGGAACGCATGCAGCACCGGCATGATCGAGTCGAAGTCAGTGGTGCCGAGTACCATGGCGGTGAGGTTCTTCGGTGCACGATCCAGGCGCATGGTGGCTTCGACCACAAAGCCCAGGGTGCCTTCGGCGCCGATGAACAGCTGGCGCATGTCGTAGCCGGTGGCGTTCTTGATCAGGTCGCGGTTCAGTTCCAGCACATCGCCCTTGCCGGTGACCACCTTCATGCCAGCCACCCAATTGCGGGTCATGCCGTAGCGAATCACCTTGATCCCGCCGGCATTGGTGCCGATATTGCCGCCAATCTGGCTGGAACCGGACGAGGCGAAGTCCACCGGGTAGTACAGGCCGTTTTCTTCGGCGACGTTCTGCAGTTGCTTGGTGACCACCCCCGGTTGGCACACCGCAGTGCGGTCGGTGAGGTTCACATTGAGGATCTGGTTCATGTAGTCGAACGACACCACCACTTCGCCATTGGCCGCCACCGCCGCTGCCGACAGGCCGGTACGCCCGCCGGACGGCACCAGCGCTACCTTGTGCGTATTGGCCCAACGCACGATGGCCTGCACCTGCTCGGTGGTCTTGGGGAACACGATGGCGCTGGGCGCGGGTGCGAAGTGCTTGGTCCAATCCTTGCCGTAAGCCTCCAGGGAGTCTGCATCGGTCAGCACTTTGCCGGGCTCAACCAGGGTCTTTAGCTCATCAATCAGGGCAGGATGGGTCATCGACAGAACTCTCGAACAATTCATGGTCATCCTGAGAACGCTTCACGTCGCAGGAATAGGTGTTTAGCGGGGTGCGTATGCTAGCATACCGCCCCCGCAGGACAGACCCAAAGGGCGTTTCTGCGGTGACGGCTTTCCTGCCGTCCGGGTCAGCTTGCGCTGCTCGACTCCCTGCCAATTTTCTCCGGGATACAGGTTTACGCAGATGAGCAAGACTTCTCTCGATAAGAGCAAGATCAAGTTCCTTCTTCTGGAAGGCGTCCACCCATCGGCTGTCGACGTTCTGAAAGCCGCTGGGTACACCAGCATTGAGTACATCACCAGTTCTCTGCCGGAAGCCCAGCTCAAGGAAAAGATCGCCGACGCGCACTTTATCGGCATTCGCTCCCGCACTCAGCTGACCGAAGAGATCTTCGACCACGCCAAGAAACTCGTGGCTGTCGGCTGTTTCTGCATCGGCACCAACCAGGTCGACCTCAACGCAGCGCGCGAGCGCGGCATCGCGGTGTTCAACGCGCCGTACTCCAACACCCGTTCCGTGGCGGAGCTGGTGTTGGCCGAGGCTATCCTGCTGCTGCGCGGTATCCCCGAGAAGAACGCTTCCTGCCACCGTGGCGGCTGGATCAAGAGCGCGGCCAACTCCTTCGAGATCCGCGGCAAAAAGCTGGGTATCGTCGGTTACGGCTCGATCGGCACGCAACTGTCGGTCCTGGCCGAAGGCTTGGGGATGCAGGTATTCTTCTACGACACCCTGACCAAGCTGCCATTGGGCAATGCCACCCAGGTGTCGAGCCTGACCGAGCTGTTGGGCATGTCCGACATCGTCACCCTGCACGTCCCGGAAACCGCTGAGACCCAGTGGATGATCGGCGAGAAGGAAATCCGCGCCATCAAGAAAGGCGGCATCCTGATCAACGCTGCACGTGGCACCGTGGTCGAGCTGGACGCCCTGGCCGAGGCGATCAAGGACAAGCACCTGATCGGCGCCGCCATCGACGTGTTCCCGGTGGAGCCGCGCTCCAACGACGACATCTTCGAAAGCCCGTTGCGTGGCCTGGATAACGTCATCCTGACCCCGCACATCGGTGGTTCCACCGCTGAAGCCCAGGCCAACATCGGCCTGGAAGTCTCGGAAAAGCTGGTCAAGTACAGCGACAACGGTACTTCGGTATCGTCGGTCAACTTCCCCGAAGTGGCCCTGCCGGCTCACCCGGGCAAGCACCGCCTGCTGCACATCCACCAGAACATTCCGGGCGTGATGATGGAGATCAACAAGGTCTTCGCGGAAAACGGCATCAACATCTCCGGTCAGTTCCTGCAGACCAACGAGAAGGTTGGCTACGTGGTCATCGACGTCGACGCCGAGTACTCGGACCTGGCGCAAGAGAAGCTGCAGCACATCAACGGCACTATCCGTAGCCGCGTGTTGTTCTAAGGTTTCAACTGCACCACGAAAAAGGGAGCCCCATGGGGCTCCTTTTTTGCATCTGAACAAATCTTACTTAACGTTAACCGTGATCACTTTAGAGGCTACAGTCGGGTTGAACTGCATGTGCAGTTTGTCGCCGGCCACCAGCTGTAAGGTGTGCTTGCCTGGCGTAAGAGTCACTTCAGTCTCGGTCTGGGCCTTGCCGTAATGGATCACAGTGTCGGTGGCCGGGATCGGCAGTTTCGCATCCGGCAGTTCTTTCTGATCGATCAGCAGATGGTGGTGGCCGGTGCCTGGCGCCTGGTCGGTCGCCGGGGCCAGTTTCAGGCCTTCCATGCCGAATTTCACGGTGAAGGTTTTATCGACGGTGGCGCCATCTTTCGGCGAGACAATAAACACCTTGGCACCTTCCGGTGGAGCGCTGCGCGGGATACCGTCGGCGGCTGTGGCCAACATCGAAGCACCCAGCAACAGGCTGGCCAGGGTGGCGCGGGATAAAAGGGCTTTCATTCGCTTCTCCAGTTTTTCGGTGAAATCTGTGGGGTTATGACAACTTCGCGACAAATTGCTGTCCAAGGCACTCGACACCATAGCAAAGCGATGCTGAACGGCGTCTCGCCCGTACGAATTCTTTAGGAGTGACCATGCGCTTTTCGCCTGGCCTGTTACTTTTGCTTCCCCTGCTGAGCCCCTTGGCCCACGCCGAACTGATCGACGACGTCAATGATCGCGGTGAACTGCGCATCGCCCTGGAAGCCAACACCGCGCCCTACAACTTCAAGGACGGCGACAAACTCACCGGCTTTGAAGTGGAGCTGGGTGAGCAGCTGGCCAAGGAAATGGACGTACGCCCGTCTTTTATCACCACCGACGACAGCGACCTGTTGCCAGGTGTGGAAACCGGCAAGTACGACGTGGCAATAAACCATATCGCTATGACTGCCGAACTCAAGGATCGGTTCGATTTCAGCACGGCTTATCGCGAGAAGCCGGACCTTGTGATCCCATTCCAGAAAGGTAACCCGGCGTTCAAGAGCAGCCTGGACATGGCCCTGGAGCGGGTGAAGGCGGATGGCAGATTGAAGGCGCTGGCGCAGAAGTGGTTTGAAAGCAGTGCACCGATAGTCAAGACACAGTAGGTCAAATGTGGGAGGGGGCTTGCCCCCTCCCACATTTTGTTCAAGGCAAGACTTTGGAATCCTTTGCCGGCTTAAAACGGCTCGTTGCCCCGTCGGCGAAACCAACCAGTCAAGGACAGCCGCTCTCGGGTGGCAGGCAGTACCTCGTGGGGCACCTCGCCCGACAAAAACACCACCAGGCAACCACCGGTCGGCACCACGTCGTATTCAACGCCGCCCTTGAGGTACATGCGTAACTGGCCGCCGTGCTCGGGCAGCCAGGCGTCATTTAAGTAGATCACCGCCGAGACCATGCGCCGGTCATCATCGCGAAAACGGTCCACATGCTTAAGGTAAAAGGCCCCGGGCGGGTACATCGCGAAGTGGCTTTCGAAATCTTCCAGGCCAAGGAAAAGGCTGCGGTTCATCGCCAGGCGCAGACCATCCATCACCGCCATATAGGTGTCGCAGACCGCCGCGTCACCTTCCTCCAGCCACTGGATATGGTCACCGCGAATGCCCTCGCGAATCTCCTGGGCCGGCCCGCGCCCCACCGCTGCCGGTGCCAGTTCACCTTCAGCCGCACGTTTATGGCACTCAGCAGCGAGCTCCAGGGTCAGAGCCTGGGGCAGGAAGCCATTCTGCTGCGACCAGCCTTTTTCGGCCAGGTCGTCAACGATGCGTTGCAGCAGCGGGTGATCGAGGGGTATTTGCATGGCGCGCATAGTATCCATACGCCTGGGAATCCGACAGAGCCGCTGAGCGTCTGAATACACTTTAGTCAGGTGACTGATAGGACTTCTCGACAAATCCTACGCCCGACACGGACAATAGTGGCCGACTGACAGGAGTCCATATGCGTCGTTTGTTATTTTCCGTGTTGATGCTCTGCGTTTTGCCCGCCTGGGCAGACGGCTATGACCAGTTATACAAGGTCGCCGGCTGGGCCGAACAACGTGCGCATTTCAATGACGCCCTCAGTGCCGCCCAGCAACGCTATCGCAATAGTCTGCCGCCAGCTGTGTATCAGGCGCTGGTGGACAACAGCAATAAACGCTTTGCCGCCCAGGCCATGGACCAGCGTGCCGAGGCGCAACTGCGCAAGCACCTGCCAGACCCGAAACCGGCCCTGGTATTTTTCCAATCGCCCCTGGGGCGCAAGATTGTCGCCGCCGAATTGCTGGCTACCCGCCGCGACCAGTTGGCGAAGAACGCCCAGGGCCTGCCGAAAATCCAGGCCGAAGCCACCCGCAACCTGATCATCGGCCACCTGGCCCAGGCACTGCCTGCTCGTGAAGCTGGGGCGGAAGTCAGCCTGGCGATTGCCGGCGTGGCGGCCGACAGCTTGAGCCAGATGATCCCCGGCCTGCTTGGCGGCGGTCAGGCCCAAGGCATGTTGAATGGACAGCGTGAACGGCTGATGCAGCAGATTGATAAGGATCTGAACAATACGCTGCTGTATGTCTACCGGGATTTGTCCGACCCGGAGCTGGAAGAATTCGCCACGTTTGCCGAATCGGCGGAGGGGAAGGCGTATTACCAGGCCGCACTTGCAGCCATTCGCGCAGGACTGGCAGTAGGCCAGAGCACCTCAAGCCTGGCGCAGTAGAAAATGTGGGAGGGGGCTTGCTCCCGATAGCAATGTGTCAAGCAAACATTTTTTGCTGACCCACCGCCATCGGGAGCAAGCCCCCTCCCACATTTGGATCGCATCAGGTCAGATGGTCCGTCAAGTATCGGAAGTATTCCTCGCGGATCTCTGGAATCTCATTGGCCAGGTGATGCCGGCCGCGCTTGAGCATCAACACCTCGGGCCGGTCGAACTTGCCCCGCAGCACTTGCAAGTTGTGCTGCCAATCCACCGTCATATCTTCCTCACCCTGCACGATCACCGGCCGCCTGGCGCTGCGTGGCGCGGCTTCGATGCGCTTGATCCAGCGCGCCAGCGCCCCCACCCAGGCGGTGGGCAATTGGCGGGGCTGGAGCGGGTCGGCTTCAAGGAACGGCTTGAAGTCAGGATCGTTGGAGTTATCGCTGAAACGCCGGGCGATGCCTTTGACGAACGGGCGCAGCAGGTAATAGCTGACCTGGGACCAACCCCAGGCCCGCGGCCGTACCAGTGGCGATAACAAAAAGGTCTTGCCCTGGGCCGGGCTGTCGGCACCGTGATTGAGCAGGTGATCCACCACAATGGCGCCCCCGGTGCTCTGCCCGAACAGGTGCCAGGGTTGGGGCAATTGCAAGGCCTTGGCCTCGGCGAATAGCCCCTGCACCACCCGCTGGTATACCGCAAACTCATCGATGCTGGCGCGGGGGCCGCTGGACAAACCGTGGCCCGGCAGGTCGCAGGCAATCACCACGAAGCCCTGGTCCAATGCCCAGTCCACCACGTGGCGGTACAGTCCCATGTGATCGTAGAAGCCGTGGAACATGAACACCGTCGCCACCGGCGCAGGCGGCCACCACACCTGGGCCACCACTTCGAACCCGTCCACCTCGAAACGCCCCAGGCGACTCACGGCCGGCACCTTGCGGGCGGCCAGGTCGAGCCCATAGAAACGTTGGTAGACCCGCGCTTCGGCGCTCAGCGGTTGCGCGTCCACCAACGGCCGCAAGCTTTCGCGCAGATGATCAGGGTCAAAGGTGACGGGCATAAAGGCTTCCAGACTGGCGGTGAAGATGAATATCGAGCTGCGATATTCATCTGTCAGGACAAGCATGGCAAGCTACGCGACCTGCGAGGATACCTCTGAATGCGACCGCCCTACCGTAATGCCCTGTTCGCCAGTCTGATCCTGGTTATCTGCGCTGGCGTGCTGTGGGCCGCGTATGACTGGTTCCAGGGCCGCTACCTGCGCGCCTTCAGCGAGCACACGGCGGTGTTCTCCGGCGATGCGCTGCAACTGCCTGCCGCCCTCAGTGGCCCTGGCCCGATTCGCCTGGTGCACTTCTGGGACCCGGCCTGCCCGTGCAATGTTGGTAACCAGCAACACCTGGGCGAGCTGATCGAGCAGTACGGGCCCCAAGGAGTGGAGTTCTATGCCTTGCAAAAACCCGGCAGCCACGGCCAGCTGCCCGACAACCTGCGCCACATGAAAGTCATCGACGCCCTGCCCGGCGCCGACCGGATACCCGCCAGCCCAGCAGTGGGCATTTGGGACCGCACAGGCAAGCTGGCGTATTTCGGCCCCTACAGCGAGGGGCTGACCTGCAACGCCAGCAACAGTTTTATCGAGCCGATTCTCAAGGCCCTTGGAACCGGACGCGAAGTGAATGCCACTCACACCCTCGCGGTAGGCTGCTATTGTTCGTGGCCTAAGGATCTGTAGCCCGTCCACTTTGCTAAGGAATATTCATGAAGCGCGTCTTGCAGGTTTTCGCGGTGCTGATTGTGCTGGTCGCCCTGGGCGCCGGTTGGTACCTCTACAGCAAGCAACCCACGCGCCAGGGCACGGTAACCCTGGCCCACCTGCAAGGCTCGGTCACGGTGCGCTACGACGATCGTGGCGTGCCGCATATCCGCGCCGAGAACGAGGCCGACCTGTACCGCGCCCTGGGCTATGTGCATGCCCAGGACCGATTGTTCCAGATGGAGATCATGCGGCGCCTGGCCCGGGGCGAGCTGGCCGAAGTGCTGGGGCCGAAGCTGCTCGAGACCGATAAGCTGTTCCGCAGCCTGCGTATTCGCGAGCGCGCCTCGAGCTACGCCGAGCACATGGACCCTGACTCAGCCTCCTCGAAAGCGCTGCAGGCCTATCTGGACGGAATCAACCAATATCAGGCCAGCCACGCCAGCCCCATGGAGTTCGATGTGCTGGGTATCCCCAAGCGCCCATTCACCGCCGAAGACAGCATCAGCGTCGCCGGGTACATGGCCTACAGCTTTGCCGCGGCCTTTCGTACCGAGCCGGTGCTGACCTACGTGCGCGACCGGTTGGGCAGCGATTACTTGAAAGTCTTCGACCTCGACTGGCAACCCAAAGGCGCCCTCAACCTGGCGAACGACGACTGGAACACCCTCGGCGCTATCGCCGCCCTGAGCGAACAGGCCCTGGCCGACAACGGCCTGCCGCAGTTCGAGGGCAGCAATGCCTGGGCCGTCAGCGGCAACCACACCCGTAGCGGCAAACCACTGCTGGCGGGTGACCCCCATATCCGTTTCTCGGTGCCGTCGGTGTGGTACGAGGCGCAACTGTCGGCACCCGGTTTTGAGTTGTATGGCTATCACAACGCGCTGGTGCCGGTGGCGTTCCTGGGGCACAACATGGATTTTGGCTGGAGCCTGACCATGTTCCAGAACGACGACCTCGACCTGGTCGCCGAGAAGGTCAACCCGGACAACCCCAATCAGGTCTGGTATCACGACCAATGGGTCGACATGACCAGCAGCGAGCAGCAGATCCAGGTCAAGGGCCAGGCGCCGGTGATCCTCGTCCTGCGCCGCTCGCCCCACGGTCCGATCATCAATGACGTGCTCGGCGAAAACGCCGGCAGCACGCCGATTGCCATGTGGTGGGCGTTCCTCGACAGCGAAAACCCGATCCTCGAAGGCTTCTACCAGCTCAACCGCGCCGAGACCCTGGCCAAGGCGCGGGCCGCTGCGGCCAAGGTCTCGGCACCGGGCCTCAACATCATATGGGCCAATGCCAAGGGCGATATCGGCTGGTGGGCGGCGGCGCAGTTGCCGATGCGCCCGGCCGGAGTCAACCCGGCGTTCATCCTCGATGGCAGTACCGCCCAGGCCGACAAGCTGGGCTTCTACCCCTTCAGTGCCAACCCCCAGGAAGAAAACCCGTCGCGTGGCTATGTGGTGTCGGCCAACGCGCAGCCGGCCTCCCCTACAGGCATGGAAATTCCCGGCTATTACAACCTGGCCGACCGTGGCCAGCAGTTGAACGCGCAGTTGAGCGATAAGAGCGTGAAGTGGGATGTGACCAACAGCCAGGCGCTGCAACTGGGCACCACTACCGCCTATGGCCCGCGGCTGCTGGCGCCACTGTTGCCGGTGCTGCGCGAAGTGGTCAAGGACCCGGCGCAGTTAAAGCTGGTGGAACAACTGGCCAACTGGAAAGGCGACTACCCGCTGGACTCCACCAGCGCTACGCTGTTCAACCAATTGCTGTTCAACCTCGCCGAAGTGACCTTCCACCCGAAACTGGGCGACGCGCTGTTCAAGACCCTGATCAGCACCCGTGTGATCGACGCCGCATTGCCACGCCTGGCCGCCTCGGCGGATTCACCCTGGTGGAACGGCAAGCGTACCGACACCGTCAAACTCGCCTGGGACAATAGCCTCGCGCACCTCAAGAGCACCTTCGGCGATGACCCGGCGCAGTGGCAATGGGGCAAGGCGCACACCCTGACCCACGGCCACCCGCTGGGCATGCAAAAGCCATTGGATAAGCTCTTCAACGTCGGCCCGTTCCCGGCACCCGGCAGCCACGAAGTGCCAAACAACCAGACCGCCCCGATCGGCCCGGCGCCTTGGCCGGTGACCTATGGGCCTTCGACGCGGCGCCTGATCGACTTCGCCGACCCGACCCATGCCCTGACCATCAACCCCGTGGGGCAAAGCGGCGTGCCGTTTGATACGCACTATGGCGATCAGGCGCAAAGCTATATCGAGGGCGGGTATGAGCAGGCGCATTTCAGTGAAGAGGAAGTCACGGCCAATACCCGCGGAACCCTCAAGCTGCTGCCTGCCAGATAGACATGATCGCTACACCGGTGCCGCAAAGTTAAGCCTGAACTGTTGCGGCGTAACGCCCAGCCGGCGGTTGAACACACTGCGCATGTGCTGGGCGTCGCGAAACCCGCATTGATAGGCCACGGTCTTGAGCGGCGCGTGGCTGCTTTCAAGCATCACCCGCGCCGCATCCACCCGCGCACGCTCGACAAATTCGGCTGGCGTGATCCGCGCTTCTCGGGCGAACACCCGGGAGAAATTGCGCGCACTCATATTGGCGGCCCTGGCCAAGTCGGCGATGGTCAAATCGCCGGTCAGGTTGGCCAGCACGTACAACTGCACCAGCGCCACCGCCGAGGTAGTTTCGGCATGGGGCGTGAGGAACGGACTGAACTGCGATTGCCCGCCCGAGCGCTGGGTGAACACCACCAGGCGCTTGGCCACGCTCAACGCGACTTCCGGGCCGTGGTCCTGGGCCAGCAGGTACAGTGACAAGTCGATACCCGCCGTGACCCCGGCCGAGGTGTAGAGGTTGCCGTCCTGCACGTAGAGGCGGTCGGCTTCGACCCGGGCCGAGGGGCACACACGCGCCAGGTCCGCGGCATCGCCCCAATGGGTGGTGACGGTTTTACCCTCCAGCAGGCCGGCGCGGGCCAGCATGAAGGCACCGTTGCAGATCGAGCCGAAGCGTTGTGCCCTTGCGGTGGCAGCACGCAGCCAGTCATCAAACTGGGGACCGAAGTTTTCGAAGGGCAGTTGCGGGCCGCCGGCGACCAGCAGCAGGTCGTAGGATTGCAGAGCTTCGCTGTAGTGTTTGTGGGCCTGCAAGGACAGGCCGTTGGAGGCGGCCATAGAACCGTGACCGAAGCCGATGACCTCCAGTTGGTAGTGATCTTCGGGAGCCAGGAAGCGGTTGGCCTCGCAGAACACGTCCATCGGCCCGGTCACATCCAGTGACTGGACGCCGGGGAAAATCAGGATGGCGACGGTTTTGCTCATGAAGTCACACCTTTTCTAACTTGAAAAACACTAATCCCCTGTGGGAGGGGGCTTGCTCCCGATAGCGGTGGGTCAGTCACTGCATCTATTGACTGACCCACCGCTATCGGGAGCAAGCCCCCTCCCACATTTGGATCTTCGCAGGCAACACCCTAGCTGATTTGAGCTTGGCACGATGTATAGACAAATTGGCCGGGATCACTCCCTCGCCGTAATAGCCCTTGCGCGGGTGCACGACCAGACTGGAGTCCTTTCCAGAGGAGAACCACCATGAGCACCACCATCGCCGGCATCCAGATCCCCGACAGCGCCTTGGCCAAGGCCACCACCGAATATATCCGCGACGTCGAGTCCGACCTGCTCTACCACCACTCGCGCCGGGTATTTCTGTTCGGCGCCTTGAGCGGCGAGCGCAGGCAACTGGCCTACAACCCGGAGTTGCTGTACGTGGGCGCGATGTTCCACGACCTCGGCCTGGTGGAAGGCCATCGCAGTGACAACGAGCGTTTCGAAGTGGACGGTGCCAATGCCGCCGCCGCGTTCCTCAAGCCCTATGGGCTGAGCGATGACGACATCGAACAAGTGTGGTTGTCGATCGCCCTGCACACCACGCCTGGCGTGCCTAAGCACTTGCGCCCCACCGTGGCGCTGGTGACCGCCGGTGTCGAGATGGACGTGCTGGGCATGGACTACGCCGCGTTCAGCAGCGTGCAGCGCGAAGCGGTGGTGCATGCGCATCCACGGGGTGAAGGATTCAAGGAGTGCATCATCTGCGCGTTTGCCGACGGCTTGCGCCACCGCCCGCAGACCACGTTTGGCAACGTGAAGACCGATGTGCTGGTGGATCAGGAGCCGGGGTTCAAGCCGATGAGTTTTGTTGAGGTGATTCGTAAGTCGCCATGGGCAGCATAACCAAATTGGAATGCCATCAATGTGGGAGGGGGCTTGCTCCCGATTGCTGAGTGTCAGTCACTGCATCTGTTACTGACCCACTGCTATCGGGGGCAAGCCCCCTCCCACATTTTGAGCCCAGTCCGGCAGTCAGACCGGCGCTGGCGCCCGGCGCTTGTCCGGCTGCTGCCAGCCATCCGCCGCGGCTTCTTCGATGGCTTGCTGGATGGCTTTCTTGCGATGCTCTTCGGCCCGGCGGCTGAAGAACCACACCAGGAAGGTCACCAGCGATACCGCCAACAGAATCAGGCTCGCCACGGCGTTGATCTCAGGCTTGACCCCCAGGCGCACCGCCGAGAACACTTCCATCGGCAAGGTGGTCGAGCCCGGGCCCGACACGAAGCTGGCCAGTACCAGGTCATCCAGGGACAGCGCAAAGGACATCATGCCGCCCGCCGCCAGCGACGGCGCGATCATCGGGATGGTGATCAGGAAGAACACCTTCCATGGCCGTGCGCCCAGGTCCATAGCCGCCTCTTCAATCGACAGGTCCAGCTCACGCAGGCGCGCCGACACCACCACCGCCACATACGCCGCACAGAACGTCGTGTGCGCGATCCAGATGGTGACGATGCCACGCTCCTGGGGCCAGCCGATCATCTGTGCCATGGCCACGAACAGCAGCAACAGCGACAGGCCGGTGATCACTTCCGGCATCACCAGCGGTGCGGTCACCAGGCCGCCGAACAGCGTGCGGCCCTTGAACTGGCTGATGCGCGTCAGCACAAAGGCCGCCAAGGTGCCCAGCGCCACTGCGGCCACCGCCGTGTAGCAGGCGATTTCCAGGGAGCGTGCCACCGAGCCCATCAACTGGGTGTTGTCCAGCAGGCCCACGTACCACTTGATCGACCAACCGCCCCACACCGTCACCAGCTTGGATTCGTTGAACGAATAGATCACCAGGATCAACATCGGCAGGTAGATAAACAACAAGCCTGCGACCAGCATGAAGCTGGAGAAACGAAAGCGCTTCATATCTTGCCCTCCAGCTCTTTGGCCTGGCTGCGGTTGAACAGGATGATCGGCACGATCAGGATCGCCAGCATCACCACGGCCAAGGCAGAAGCCACCGGCCAGTCACGGTTGTTGAAGAACTCTTGCCACAGCACTTTACCGATCATCAGGGTTTCCGGGCCGCCGAGCAGTTCAGGAATCACGAACTCGCCCACCACCGGGATAAACACCAGCATGCAGCCGGCGATGATGCCGTTCTTGGACAGTGGCACAGTGATTTTCCAGAAGCTGTTGAAGGTGCTCGAACCGAGGTCGGAGGCGGCTTCCAGCAGGCTTTGGTCGTGTTTGACCAGGTTGGCGTACAGCGGCAGGATCATGAACGGCAGGTACGAGTAGACCACGCCGATATACACCGCGATGTTGGTGTTGAGGATCTGCAACGGTTCGCTGATCAGCCCCATGGACATCAGGAAGCCATTGAGCAAGCCGTTGTTGCTGAGGATGCCCATCCACGCATACACGCGGATCAGGATCGCGGTCCAGGTCGGCATCATGATCAGCAGCACCAGCACGGTTTGCATCTCTTTGCGTGCGGTAGCGATGGCGTAGGCCATCGGGTAGCCAATCAGCAGGCACAGCAGCGTGCTGAAAAACGCCATCTTCAGCGAGCCCAGGTACGCGGCGATGTAGAGCTCGTCGCCCGCCAAGAGGCTGTAGTTGGCCAGGTTCAGCACCACTTGCAGCTTTTGCTCAACGTAGGTGTAGATCTCGGTGTAGGGCGGGATCGCCACGTCGGCTTCGGCAAAGCTGATTTTCAATACGATGAAAAACGGCAGTGCGAAAAACAGAAACAGCCACAGGAAGGGAATCCCGATGACCACCTGCTTGCCATTGGGGATTATGCGATCCAAGCGCCGCTTGAATTTCTTCATGTTCATGAGCGAAGTACCACGCCGCTGTCGTCTTCCCACCACACGTAAACCTGATCACCCCAGGTTGGGCGCTGGCCACGGCGTTCGGCGTTGGCGACGAAGGACTGCACCAGCTTGCCGCTCGGCAGCTCCACGTAGAACACCGAGTGCCCGCCCAGGTAGGCGATGTCGTGCACCTTACCGCTGGACCAGTTGTGCTCGCAGGTCGGCATTTGGGTAGTGACCAGCAGTTTTTCCGGGCGGATGGCGTAGGTCACCGATTTGTCTTCCACCGCGGTGGCGATGCCGTAGCCCACGTAGATATCGCGGTCCAGATCAGCGCACTTGAGCACTGCGTGGCCTTCGGCGTCGTCCACCACCTGGGTGTCGAAGATGTTGACGTTGCCGATGAACTCGCACACCAGGCGGCTGGTGGGGGTTTCGTAGATATCGATGGGGCTGCCGATCTGGGCGATCCAGCCCAGGTGCATGATCGCGATACGCTCGGCCATGGTCATGGCCTCTTCCTGGTCGTGGGTCACCATCACGCAGGTCACGCCGACGCGCTCGATGATTTCCACCAGCTCCAGTTGCATCTGCGAACGCAGCTTCTTGTCCAATGCGCCCATGGGCTCATCGAGCAGCAGCAGTTTCGGGCGCTTGGCCAGGGAGCGGGCCAGGGCCACACGCTGGCGCTGGCCACCGGACAACTGGTGCGGCTTGCGCTTGGCGTACTGGCTCATCTGCACCAGCTTGAGCATCTCGGCCACGCGGGCGTCGACTTCGGCCTTGGGGATCTTGTCCTGCTGCAGGCCGAACGCGATGTTCTGCGCAACGGTCATGTGCGGGAACAAGGCGTAGGACTGGAACATCATGTTGATCGGCCGCTCATAGGGCGGCATGTCGGTGATGTCCACCCCGTCGAGGTAGATGCGACCTTCGGTCGGGCGCTCGAAACCTGCAAGCATGCGCAGCAAGGTGGATTTGCCCGAACCCGAACCGCCGAGCAAGGCGAAGATCTCGCCTTTCTTGATTTCCAGGGACACATCGTCCACGGCAATCGTCTCGTCGAACTTCTTCGTGACCCGGTCGATTTTGACCAGCACCTTTTTCGGTGTCTGGTCGCCCTCGAGGGCTTTCTTATAGGCGCCGGAGGCAACTGCCATTTACGAAACTCCCAAAAAAACGGTGCGGTTCGCCTTAGGCGGGCGAACCCAGGATAGTTTGAGCCTTACTTGCCCGTCTTGACCTTGGTCCAGCTACGGGTCATTAAACGCTGCACTTTCGGGGGTAGCTCGAAGTTGACGAAAGTCCGCTCGAGAACCGCCTGCGGTGGGTAAACCGCTGCGTCAGTGCGTATCGATTGCTCCATCAGCTTGTCCGCCCCTGGGTTAGGGTTGGCATAACCGACCTGATCACTGACCTGAGCGATCACCTCAGGCTGCAGCAAATAGTTGATGAAGGCGTGGGCTTCCTTGACGTTGCTGGCATCCTTGGGGATCGCCAGCACGTCAAACCACAGGTTGCCGCCTTCTTTCGGGATCGTGTAGGCGATATTCACGCCTTTGCCTGCCTCAGCCGCACGGGCCTTGGCCTGGAACACATCGCCGGAGAAGCCGGCCGCCACGCAGATATTGCCGTTGGCCAAGTCCGAGATGTATTTGGAGGAGTGGAAGTAGGTTACGTAGGGCCGCACTTTCAGCAGCTTTTCCTCGGCTTTCTTGTAGTCGGCCGGGTTGGTGCTGTTAGGGTCCAGGCCCATGTAGTTGAGCACGGCAGGCAGCATTTCGTCTGCCGAATCCATGAAGGACACGCCGCAAGTGGCGAGCTTCTTCATGTTTTCCGGCTCGAACAACACGGCCCAGGAGTCGATATGGTCGACGCCCAGCACTTCCTTCACTTTGTCGACGTTGTAACCGATGCCATTGGTACCCCACAGGTACGGCACTGCGTACTGGTTACCCGGGTCGTTCTTTTCCAGACGCTTGAGCAGTACCGGGTCGAGGTTGGCGTAGTTCGTCAGCAGTGACTTGTCGAGCTTCTGGAACGCCCCGGCCTTGATCTGCTTGCCGAGAAAATGGTTGGACGGCACCACCACATCGTAGCCGGTACGCCCGGCGAGCAACTTGCCTTCCAGGGTTTCGTTGGAGTCAAACACGTCATACACGGGCTTGATGCCGCTGGCCTTTTCGAAGTTGGCCAGGGTGTCGGGGCCGATGTAGTCCGACCAGTTATAAATATGCACCGTCGGTGCGGCCTGCACGCTCGCAGCCAGCGTGATACCTGCACCCACCAGCATGGCTTTGCGAAATAAAGAAATTGGCAAGTGGAGGTCCTCTTAAATAGTTGGGCCTTAGAGTTGTTGCCCGGCAACAAAACCGGCGCGCAACTTACCCTCGATAAACCGATCCGGCAAAACTTTCTTTGATCTAATTTGTGGGAGGGGGGGAAATTGCCCCCTCCCACAACTAACAGGACTTACTTGCCCGACTTGATCTTGGTCCAGCTGCGTGTCATTTCCCGCTGGGTTGCAGCCGGCAGGTCAGCAATCGCGTAGAGCTTGGCCTGCACGTCCGCCGACGGGTAGATGCCCGGGTCGCTGGTGATGTCTTTGTCCACCAATGCGGTGGCCTTCTCGTTACCGTTCGGGAAGCGCACGCTGTTGGTGATCGACGCCATGACTTCGGGCTTGAGCAGGTAGTTCATGAAGGTGTAGGCCGCTTCGACGTTTTCGGCATCCTTGGGGATGGCAACCATGTCGAAGAAGCTGCCAGCGCCTTCTTTCGGAATGTCGTAAGCCACTTTCACTTTGCCACCGGCTTCAGCCGCACGGGACTTGGCCTGCTGAATGTCACCCGAGTAACCCACGGCTACGCAGATATTGCCGTTGGCAAGGTCGGAGATGTACTTGGACGAGTGGAAATAGCCGATCGAAGGACGGATCTTCAAGAACAGGTCTTCGGCCTGCTTGAGATCGGCTTTCTTCTGGCTGTCGGTCGGCAGGCCCAGGTAATGCAGCGCAATCGGCAGCATTTCGGTTGGCGAGTCGAGGAAGCTCACGCCGCAGCTTTTCAGCTTGGCGATGTTTTCCGGCTTCATCAGCACATCCCATGAATCGATCTTGTCTACGCCCAGCGCAGCCTTGACCTTCTCCGGGTTGTAGCCGATGCCGATCGAGCCCCACATGTATGGGAACGCGTGCTTGTTGTCCGGGTCGCTGACCGACACGGCCTTAAGCAGGGATTTGTTCAGGTTGCTGTAGTTAGGCAGCTTGGACGTGTCCAGTTCCTGGTACACACCGGCCTTGATCTGCTTGGCCAGGAAGTTGTTGGACGGCACGACAATGTCGTAGCCGGACTTGCCTGCCAGCAACTTGGCCTCCAGGGTCTCGTTGCTGTCGAAAACGTCGTACACCACCTTGATGCCCGACTCTTTTTCAAAGTTGGCAATGGTGTCCGGTGCAATATAGTCGGACCAGTTATAGACGTGCAGCACTTTACTGTCTGCCTGGGCCGCGCCCGCCATTGCGCCCATCAGCGACAAGGCGAGGAGGGTCTTGCCAGCGTTTTTCAAACCTAATGCCTTCATTGGGTGATGCTCCGATTTTTTCTTTTTTGGGCCACAAGCTTTATATGTTTTACGGCCCAGCCAAAGGGCAACAAAACAGGGCGACAGTCTGGCAAGTTCCGAGGCCGGCTTTCAACCAAAGCCTCACATATAACTGCCCGGTGCGCAGCGCCCGAACGCCGCTGCGCACTGAGCCTAGCACTTAGCCCTGCAATGCCGCCAAGGTCAGGTCCAGGCACTGGCGAGCCTTGCTGACCAGCTCGTCAATTTCAGCCTTGCTGATCACCAATGGCGGCGAAATGATCATGGTGTCGCCCACGGCACGCATGATCAGGCCATTCTCGAAGCAGAAGGTTCGGCAGATCATGCCGACGCCCTTGCCTTCATAACGCTTGCGCGTGGCCTTGTCCTGGACCAGCTCAATCGCACCGAGCATGCCCACGCCGCGCACTTCGCCCACCAGTGGGTGATCTGCCAGTTCCCGCAGACGTTTCTGCAAATACGGTGCCGTTTCATCCTGAACACGCTTAACGATTTTTTCGTCGCGCATGATGCGGATGTTTTCCAGGGCCACCGCCGCCGCTACCGGGTGACCGGAATAGGTGAATCCGTGGTTGAAATCGCCGCCTTCATTCAGCACCTCGACCACTTCATCACGCACGATCAGGCCACCCATGGGGATGTAGCCCGAGGTCAGGCCCTTGGCGATGGTCATCATGTGCGGCTTGAGGTCGTAGAAATCGCTACCAAACCACTCACCGGTACGGCCAAAACCGCAGATCACTTCGTCGGCAACAAACAGGATGTCGTACTTGGCGAGGATTTCCTTGATGCGCGGCCAGTAGGTGGCTGGCGGCACGATCACGCCACCGGCGCCCTGGATCGGCTCGGCAATAAAGGCACCGACGTTGTCCACGCCCAGTTCCAGGATCTTTTCTTCCAATTGGTTGGCCGCCCACACACCGAACTCATCGGGGCTCATGTCGCCGCCTTCGCCAAACCAATATGGTTGGGCGATATGGGTGATGCCCGGGATCGGCAAGTCGCCCTGTTCATGCATATAGGTCATGCCGCCCAGGCTGGCGCCGGCCACGGTGGAACCGTGGTAGCCATTCTTGCGGGCAATGATGGTTTTCTTGTTCGGCTGGCCCTTGATCGCCCAATAGTGGCGGACCATGCGCAACATGGTGTCGTTGCCTTCGGAGCCGGAGCCGGTGAAGAACACATGGTTCATGCCGGCCGGTGCGATGTCGGAAATCGCCTTGGCCAGTTCCAGCACCGGCGGGTGCGCGGTCTGGAAGAACAGGTTGTAGTAAGGCAGCTCTTTCATCTGCTTGGCGGCGGCATCGGCCAGTTCATCGCGACCGTAACCGATCGCCACGCACCACAGGCCGGCCATGCCGTCGAGGATCTTGTTGCCTTCGCTGTCCCACAGGTAAACGCCGTGGGCTTTGGTGATGATCCGTGGGCCTTTCTCTTTCAATTGCTTGAAGTCGCTGAACGGCGCCAGGTGGTGATCATTGCTCAAGGCTTGCCATTCACGGGTTTGCGGGTTGTTGCTGGACATACCAATCTCCTAGACTTTTCAGGTGAAGGCGCGTCTTTCCTACGACGCGCCCGGCGCATCAGACGGCGAAGAGCAGGAATTCCCGCTCCCACGAACTGATCACGCGCTTGAAGTTTTCATGCTCGGCCCGCTTGACCGCGACGTAGCCTGTGATGAATTTCTGCCCCAGGTATTTCTCGATGGTCTTGCTGTTTTCCATACGCTCCAGGGCGTCTTCGATGGTCAACGGCAAGCGCAGATTGCGGCGCTCATAACCACGGCCGACTACTGGCGCGCTCGGGTTGTGGCCTTCGACCATACCGATGTAGCCGCACAACAGGCTGGCGGCAATCGCCAGGTAGGGGTTGGCATCGGCGCCCGGCAGGCGGTTCTCCACGCGGCGGTTCTGCGGGCCGGCATCCGGTACGCGCAGGCCGACGGTGCGGTTTTCTTCGCCCCACTCCACGTTTACCGGCGCCGAGGTATCGGGCAGGAAGCGGCGGAACGAGTTCACGTTGGGGGCAAACAGCGGCAGCAATTCGGGGATGAATTTCTGCAGGCCGCCAATGTGGTTGAGGAACAGCTGGCTCATGGTCCCGTCTTCATTGGAGAAGACATTCTTGCCGGTGGCGATGTCGATGATGCTCTGGTGCAGGTGCATCGCGCTGCCGGGCTCGCCGGTCATTGGCTTGGCCATGAAGGTGGCGGCCACATCGTGCTTGAGCGCGGCTTCACGCATGGTGCGCTTGAACACCAGGATCTGGTCGGCCAGGGACAGGGCATCGCCATGACGGAAGTTGATTTCCATCTGCGCCGTGCCGTCCTCGTGGATCAGGGTGTCGAGGTCCAGCTCCTGCAGTTCGCACCAGTCGTAGACGTCTTCGAACAATGGGTCGAATTCGTTGGCGGCTTCTATAGAGAAGGACTGGCGACCGGTTTCCGGGCGGCCGGAACGGCCAATCGGCGGCTGCAGCGGGAAGTCCGGGTCTTCGCAGCGCTTGGTCAGGTAGAACTCCATCTCCGGCGCCACGATGGGCTGCCAGCCACGGTCGGAGTAGAGCTTGAGGACTTTCTTGAGTACGTTACGCGGCGACAGCTCGATCGGGTTGCCTTGCTTGTCGTAGGTGTCGTGGATCACCTGGGCGGTCGGCTCGATAGCCCACGGCACCAGGAACACCGCGTTCTGATCGGGGCGGCAGATCATGTCGATATCGGCCGGGTCGAGCAATTCGTAATAGATGTCGTCTTCGACATAGTCGCCGGTCACGGTCTGCAACAGAACGCTCTCGGGCAGGCGCATGCCTTTTTCGGCGATGAACTTGTTGGTCGGCGAGATCTTGCCCCGGGTGATGCCGGTGAGGTCGCCAATCATGCATTCGACTTCTGTGATCTTGTGGTCTTTCAACCAATCGGTGAGCTGGTCGAGGTTGTTACTCATAAATGCCTCTGGGCTGGGTTTCCTGGCATCCATTAAAAGGCCAGGCGTTGGTTGACGCAGCATCCGCGTCGTTTTTACATTCAGGGTAGGAGCTTACCTGCCATTTGCTGCAGCGTTGCATTCCTCACGCCAAACTTGTGCAGAATCATGAGCAACCCCGCAGGCGCAAGCCATTGAGAGGCAAATTCGAGGGCAGTGAAGAAGCAAAGAAGAGGTCGGCCCGGGCGTCAAGAATATTGATCGCGGCGCAGGGGTTCACGCAGGACACATGAACGGGTGAAAAAGCCCGACTGGAGCAGGCCAAGACGCCAAGTGGCGGCAGGAGAAACATGAAGCACCCCGGTATTATTGCTGTTATGGGTTTGAATCGAGCTTAGCCTTGTTCATTTTTTTACACAACACCCCCGTAAAAAATCCTAGACGGCCCGCTCAAACCTGCGAGTCCCAAGCACATCAAACCCGGAAAACCGCCCCAAAATCCCGCAAAAAAGCCCTCAAGGCGCTTTTTTAGGGCAAAAAAGCCCTCGCTTGACTTCGGCATGCCGTTCGGGTTGACTGAAACCAGAAAAGATCAATGATTGATATTTTTAACAACAAAGGTGTTGCATCATGTCGGTACCCCCGCGTGCCGTTCAGCTTAACGAAGCGAACGCGTTCCTTAAGGATCATCCTGAGGTTCTGTACGTAGACCTTCTAATTGCGGATATGAATGGTGTGGTGCGCGGTAAGCGCATCGAACGCACCAGCCTCCACAAGGTTTACGAGAAGGGCATTAACCTGCCTGCCTCTTTATTTGCCCTGGATATCAACGGCTCGACGGTGGAAAGCACCGGCCTGGGCCTGGACATCGGCGATGCTGACCGAATCTGTTATCCAATCCCCGATACCCTGTGCAATGAACCCTGGCAAAAGCGCCCTACCGCGCAGCTGCTGATGACCATGCACGAACTTGAAGGTGAACCTTTCTTCGCCGATCCGCGCGAAGTGCTCCGCCAAGTTGTAAGCAAGTTTGACGACCTCGGCCTGACCATCTGCGCCGCCTTCGAGCTTGAGTTCTACCTGATCGACCAGGAGAACGTGAACGGCCGCCCACAACCGCCCCGCTCGCCTATTTCCGGCAAACGCCCGCATTCGACACAGGTCTACCTGATCGACGACCTCGACGAATACGTCGACTGCCTCCAGGACATCCTGGAAGGTGCGAAGGAGCAAGGCATTCCGGCCGACGCCATCGTCAAGGAAAGCGCCCCGGCGCAGTTCGAAGTGAACCTGCACCACGTCGCCGACCCGATCAAGGCTTGCGACTACGCGGTACTGCTCAAGCGCCTGATCAAGAACATCGCCTACGACCATGAGATGGACACCACCTTCATGGCCAAGCCTTACCCAGGCCAGGCAGGCAACGGTCTACACGTGCATATCTCCATTCTGGACAAGGACGGCAAGAACATCTTTGCCAGCGAGGATCCCGAGCAGAACGCCGCATTGCGTCACGCAATCGGCGGTGTGCTGGAGACCCTACCCGCCCAAATGGCGTTCCTGTGCCCCAACGTCAACTCCTACCGTCGTTTCGGCGCACAGTTCTACGTGCCCAATTCGCCGTGCTGGGGCCTGGATAACCGCACCGTGGCGATTCGCGTACCCACCGGCTCGTCCGACGCCGTACGTATCGAACACCGTGTGGCTGGCGCCGACGCCAACCCTTACCTGCTGATGGCTTCGGTGCTGGCGGGCGTGCACCACGGCCTGACCAACAAGATCGAGCCAGGCGCACCGGTGGAAGGCAACAGCTACGAGCAGAACGAGCAAAGCCTGCCGAACAACCTGCGCGACGCCCTGCGTGAGTTGGACGACAGCGAGGTAATGGCCAAGTACATCGATCCTAAGTACATCGATATCTTCGTCGCCTGTAAGGAAAGTGAGCTGGAGGAGTTTGAACACTCCATCTCCGACCTTGAGTACAACTGGTACCTGCATACCGTGTAAGTGGTTGCGGCATTGAAGAAGCGCCACAGGCTCAGGGTCTGTGGCGCTTTTTTATGGGCTTATTCCGGGAGACCGAATTGGCCTCATCGGGAGCAAGTCGAATCGTCGCTCCGCCCCTCCCACATTTTGAATGTATTCACAGATCTAAATGTGGGAGGGGGCTTGCTCCCGATGGCGGCCTGGAAGACAACACACCTCCCTGCTCATACAATGCCCGCTGCCTTGTAGGAGACTTCCATGCCCACCCGCCCCGCCACGCCTCGCAAACCCCGCGCCCGCAGCCGGGCCCGGATCGACGCGATCCTCGATGCCGCCCGCACCTTGCTGGCCACCGAAGGCGTGGCGAGTTTGTCGATCTACAGCGTGGCCGACCGGGCGCAGATTCCACCGTCGTCGGTTTATCACTTCTTCTCCAGTGTGCCGGCGTTGCTGGAGGCGTTGACTTCTGACGTACACGCCGCTTTCCGCGCCGCCATCCAGGCGCCTATCGAGCATGAGTCACTCAGGCACTGGCGCGACCTGTCCTGCATCGTTGAACAACGCATGCTCACCGTTTATGACCAGGACGCCGCTGCACGCCAGTTGATCCTGGCCCAGCACGGGCTGACCGAAGTCACCCAAGCCGATCGTCAGCATGACCTGGAGCTGGGGGACTTGATGCTGGAGGTGTTCAACCGCCACTTCGAAGTGCCGAGCTTGCCCAAGGACGTGGATGTATTTGCCCTGGCGCTGGAGCTGAGCGACCGCGTGTATGCGCGCTCGGTGCATCAGCATGGGCTGATCACGCCGCGTATGGCGGAAGAAGGGATGCGGGTGTTTGATGCTTATGTGGGGCTTTATTTGCCGGCATATCTACCCAAGCGGTGAGCCTTGTGTTGGCTGGGCCGGCCCTATCGGGGGCAAGCCCCCTCCCACATTTTGACCTTATTGTTCCTGAATAAACGCGGTCCAGTGTGGGAGGGGGCTTGCCCCCGATAGCGGTCTCAAGCAATCACAACTTGGCAATCGACACCTCAGTGGATTTCACAAAGGCAATCACTTCACTGCCAATCACCAACTCCAGCTCTTTGACCGAACGCGTAGTGATCACCGAAGTAACGATGCCGGACGCAGTCTGTACGTCGATTTCCGACAGCACGTCACCGACCACGATTTCCTTGATGGTGCCTTTGAACTGGTTACGCACGTTGATGGCTTTGATAGTCATGGTGTTCTTCCTTCTTAGGACAAGTGGGTTATTGCGCCCAACGCAATTGCGTCGGCAGCGGTGAAACAGGTTCGGGTTCCGGCGGTGAGCCGGGCAGCGACAGCACGCGGTTGAGCACCTCGGCCTCCAACGCGGCCAGGCGGTGTGAACCACGGGCCCGTGGGCGCGGCAGGTCGACGTTCAGGTCGAGGCCGATTTCGCCGTCTTCAATCAGAATCACACGGTCGGCAATCGCCACGGCTTCGCTGACATCGTGGGTCACCAGCAACACAGTGAAACCGTGCTTGCGCCAGAGGTTCTCGATCAGTTGCTGCATCTCGATGCGGGTCAGGGCGTCCAGCGCCCCCAGCGGCTCGTCAAGCAGCAGCAGGCGCGGCTGGTGGATCAACGCACGGGCCAATGCCACGCGCTGCTTCTGGCCACCGGACAAGGCAGCCGGCCATTCATTGGCGCGCTCGGCCAGGCCCACCGCTTCGAGGGCCTCCAGCGCCCTGGGGCGCCAGTTGCCCGTAAGGCCAAGGCCGACGTTGTCGATGATCTTTTTCCACGGCAGCAAACGCGCTTCCTGGAACATCAATCGTGTGTCTTCAATCGCCTCGTGCAGCGGCGCGGAGCCGGCCAGCAGCTCGCCGCCACTGGCCTTGTCCAGCCCCGCCAGCAGGCGCAACAAGGTACTCTTGCCGCAGCCGCTGCGACCGACCACGGCCACGAATTGACCGGCCGGAATATGCAGGTCGATGTCCTTGAGCACTTCGCGAGTGCCGAAGGATTTGCGTAATTTGCGCACCGCCAGGGGGATGCCCTTGAGCAGGCGCGGGGGTTGTTGAGCTGTCATGCCGCACCTCCTTTGACTTGATACGCCGGGTGCCAGCGCAGCCATACCCGCTCCAGGCCACGCGCCGCCAGGTCGGCGAGTTTGCCGAGGATCGCGTACATCACGATGGCCAGCACCACCACATCGGTTTGCAGGAACTCACGGGCATTCATCGCCAGGTAGCCGATACCGGAGCTGGCCGAAATGGTTTCCGCCACGATCAGCGTCAGCCACATAAAGCCCAGGGCAAACCGCACGCCAACCAGGATCGACGGCAGCGCGCCCGGCAGGATGACTTGCCAGAACAGGCTGAACCCCGACAGGCCATAGCTGCGCGACATTTCCACCAGCGCCGGGTCGACGTTGCGGATACCGTGATAGGTGTTCAGGTAGATCGGGAACAACGTGCCCAGGGCCACCAGGAAAATCTTCGCGGTCTCGTCAATGCCGAACCACAGGATCACCAGCGGGATCAGCGCCAGGTGCGGCACGTTACGAATCATCTGCACAGAGCTGTCCAGCAAGCGCTCGCCCCACTTCGACAACCCGGTGATAAAGCCCAGGGCCAAACCGATGCTGCCGCCGATCACAAAGCCCAGGCCGGCACGCCAGCCACTGATGGCCAGGTGTGTCCAGATTTCGCCGCTGACCACCAGGTTGACTCCGGCTTCGATCACCGCACTCGGCGCTGGCAGGATGCGCGTCGACAGCCAACCCGCCGAGACTGACAACTGCCACACCGCCAACAACAAGATCGGCAGCACCCAGGGCGCCACGCGATGGCTGAATTTTTCAAATTCCATGGCGGCGCCTCAACTCTGTGACGCAGCTTTGGGAAGAATATCGTTGGCGACCATCTCGCCGAAGGGGCTGACGTAGCCAGCGCTTTTCGGCAACTCGGGACGTTCGATATCCAAATGCGGGAACAACAGCTCGGCGACCCGATAAGACTCTTCCAGGTGCGGATAACCGGAGAAGATAAAGGTATCGATGCCCAGGTCCGCGTATTCCTTGACCCGCGCCGCAACCGTTGGGCCATCGCCGACCAGCGCAGTCCCGGCACCGCCCCGCACCAGGCCGACGCCGGCCCACAGGTTGGGGCTGACTTCCAGGTTGTCACGGCTACCGCCATGCAAGGCCGCCATGCGTTGCTGGCCGACCGAGTCGAAGCGCGCCAGGGATGCCTGGGCGCGGGCGATGGTGTCGTCGTCCAGATGGGAGATGAGTTTGTCGGCGGCTTTCCAGGCCTCTTCGTTGGTTTCGCGCACAATCACATGCAGGCGAATGCCGAAGCGCAGGGTACGTCCGAGTTTTTCGGCCTTGGCGCGAACCTGGGCGATTTTTTCCGCGACCGCAGCCGGAGGCTCGCCCCAGGTCAGCACCATTTCCACCTGTTCGGCTGCCAGGTCCTGGGCGGCTTCGGAGGAACCACCAAAGTACAGCGGCGGGCGTGGCTGCTGGATTGGCGGGTAAAGCAACTTGGCGCCTTTGACGCTGATGTGCTCGCCGTCGTAGTCCACGGTTTCGCCCTCCAGCACCCGGCGCCAGATGCGGGTGAATTCCACCGAGGCCTGGTAGCGCTCTTCGTGGCTGAGGAACAAGCCGTCGCCGGCCAGCTCTTCGGGGTCACCACCGGTGACCAGGTTGAACAACGCACGGCCTCCGGACAGACGGTCGAGAGTCGCGGCCTGACGTGCAGCCACCGTCGGGGAAATGATCCCGGGGCGCAGCGCGACGAGGAATTTCAAGCGCTGGGTCACTGGAATCAGCGAGGCCGCCACCAGCCACGAGTCTTCGCAGGAGCGACCGGTGGGGATCAACACCCCACCGAAACCCAAGCGGTCAGCGGCCTGGGCCACTTGCTGCAGGTAACCGTGGTCGACGGCGCGAGCGCCTTCGGCGGTGCCAAGGTAATGGCCGTCGCCATGGGTAGGCAGGAACCAGAAAATATTGAGGCTCATGGAGTTGTCTCCTGAAGAAGTCGAATTACGGCGCTTTGGCAACCGCGGCGGGTGGCGTCCAGATCACGTCCTTGATACTCAAGGGCTTGGGGATCAATTTGAGTTGGTAGAAGGTGTCGGCGATTTTTTGCTGTGCGGCGACTACTTCGGGCGTCAGGAACAGCGCGCCGTAACCCTGGCGTTTCACCGAGGTCAGGGTGATGTCGGCCGGCAGGCCCAGCAGTGGCGCGACTTGTTCGGTGACCTGCTCAGGGTTGGCCTTGGACCACTCGCCCACTGCGCGCACTTCTTCCACCAATGCCTTGATCACTTCAGGGTGTTGCTCGGCATAGGGCCTGGTGGCCAGGTAGAACTGATGGTTGTCGGCGATGCCAGTGCCGTCACGCAGGGTGCGGGCCTGCAGCTGATTCTCGGCGGCAGCCTGGTAGGGGTCCCAGATCACCCAGGCATCTACGCTGCCGCGCTCGAATGCGGCGCGGGCATCGGCGGGCGGCAGGAATACCGTCTTCACGTCGGTGTAGTTGAGGCCGGCATCTGCCAGGGCACGCACCAGCAGGTAGTGCACATTGGAGCCTTTGTTAAGCACAACCTTTTTACCCATCAACTCGGCCACCGATTTGATCGGCGAGTCCTTGGGCACCAGGATCGCTTCGCTGGTGGGCGCTGGCGGTTCGTAGGCGACATAGAGCAGATCAGCGCCGGCAGCCTGGGCAAAGACCGGCGGGGTTTCGCCGGTGACGCCGAAATCGATGGCGCCGACGTTCAGGCCTTCCAGCAACTGCGGGCCACCTGGGAACTCGGTCCACTGCACCTGCACGCCTTGGGCGGCGAGGCGTTTTTCCAGGGAGCCCTTGGCCTTGAGCAGCACCAGGGTGCCGTACTTCTGATAACCGATCCGCAGGGTCTCGGCGGCTTGGGCTTGTACAATGGCGCCGAAGGACACAGCCGCAGCAAACAGTGCGACCAGACCACGACGCAAGATGACAGTGCGCATGGCGCTCTCTCCACAGTTGCGATTAAGGTTTTGGCTGCACCTGCTTGGCCGTTGGCGGCTGAGTAAGGTGAGTGTTTCTCGATATTGGGTAAGGCTCAGATGCTCCAGCGAGCGCTCAACAAACGTTCATTCAATACATCTGGGTCCAGTGGTTTCGGGCGCCGGGCCATTGCGCTGTAGAGCTGTTCCAGGGCCTCGTGCAGACGCTGCTCGAGCACTGGCACCAGTTGCGCCTGGGCGCTGCCTTCGCCGTAGGCGATCTGGCTGTCCTCGGCAAAAATACCGTGGAGAAGCTCCTGGGCTTTGAGGGCCGACAACACCGGCTTCAAGGCGTAGTCCACCGCCAGCATGTGGGCGATGCTGCCCCCGGTGGCTATCGGCAACACCACCTTATGCGCCAGGGCGCGCTCAGGCAGCAGGTCCAATACAGTTTTCAGCGCGCCGGAAAACGACGCCTTGTACACCGGCGTCGCGATCACCAGGCCGTCGGCATTGGCCACCTGTTGCAGCAGGTCGATGACTTTGGGGCTGTCGAAGCGCGCATGCAGCAAGTCCTCTGCGGGGAAGTCCCGTATCTGGTAACTCACCACCTCCACGCCCTGGCGCTGCAGCCATTGACGGGTTTTATCCAGCAGCACCCCGGAGCGGGAACGCTGGCTGGGACTGCCTCCAAGTGTTACGACCAGCATGTAGGGAATTCCTTAAGCAAGTGTCAGCGGTTCGCGGTGTGGCGATGGCGCCAAGATGGAACAGACCTTAGCAGCAGATTTATATATCTATAAATCTTATTTATTCATTTGTTTATTCCATAAAAACATATGCGTTTTATTATTCGCCAGGCGAAAAAAAAGGCCGTTAAAACGGCCTGAAAACCCCTGCATGTGTGCTTTAAATGTGGGAGGGGGCCTGCTCCCACATGGGATCTATGTCATCGGTTGGGTTGCGGAGTGAGGCGCAGGTACGGCTTCACGGCGCGGTAGCCCTTCGGAAAGCGTTTCTTGATCTCTTCCTCATCCTTGAGCGACGGCACGATCACCACCTCATCCCCATCCTGCCAGTTGGCCGGCGTGGCGACCTTGTGGTTGTCGGTCAGTTGCAGTGAGTCGATCACCCGCAGGATTTCATGGAAGTTGCGCCCGGTGCTGGCCGGGTAGGTGATGGTCAGGCGGATCTTCTTGTTCGGGTCGATCACGAACAAGGAGCGCACGGTGAGCGTGTCACTGGCGTTCGGATGGATCAGGTCGTAAAGGTCCGAGACCTTGCGATCAGCATCGGCCAGGATCGGGAAGTTGACGATGGTGTTCTGGGTTTCGTTGATGTCTTCGATCCACTTGTGGTGCGAGTCCACCGGGTCTACCGACAGGGCGATGGCCTTGACGCCACGTTTGGCGAATTCGTCCTTGAGCTTGGCTGTGAAGCCCAACTCGGTCGTGCACACCGGGGTGAAGTCCGCCGGATGGGAAAACAGCACACCCCAGCTGTCTCCCAGCCATTCGTGGAAACGAATCTTGCCGGCGCTGGAATCCTGTTCGAAGTCGGGGGCGATGTCGCCCAGTCTTAGGCTCATGGTGTGGCTCCTGATGGGTGCTTATGGAGCCCACTGTGCATGGATTTGGGATTATTTAAAAAGAATAAATATCGATTTATCTAGACGATAAAGGAATATTAAAAATGTGTTCATTGGACTTGGGTACAGGCGAGGATCAACATTGTTTTCAAGGTTCGAGAAGGCCTTGAGACGCTGTAAAAGAGAGTTCAGGAAGGGCTTGCGGGGGTTGAGCCCGACTTGAACAAGCAAGACACCTTGCCCGGCATTGCGCCGGGCAAGGCTTTACAGACTTACAACAGCGGGATCGAGTAGCTGACGATCAGGCGGTTTTCGTCCTGGTTACGTGCGTTGGCGATATCGCTGCGCCACATAGCGTTTTTCCACGCCACGCCGACGTTTTTCAGCGGACCTTCCGGTACGACGTAGGCAACAGTGATGTCACGTTCCCACTCGGACTGGCCGGTGAACTCGGCACGGTTGCTGGCAACGGTGTCGATATGGTCGCCCTTGAGGTACACGACGCCGGCGGTCAAGCCAGGTACGCCGACCTTGGCAAAGTCGTAGGAGTAGCGAGCTTGCCAGGTGCGCTCGCCAGCACGGGCGAACTTCTGGATCTGCATGTCGGTAGTGATGTAGGCCGACGAGCCGTCACCCTGTCAACCAAGGGAAGTCGCTGCTGCCGTTGCTGACCTGGTAACCGCCACCGAAGGTGTGACCGGCAACGGAGTACAGGAACAGACCGCTGTACAGGTTGTTATCCACCTTGCCACGACCGTTGTTGACGCCACCGTAGTTACCTGTGGAGAAGTAGGCAGACTGGTTGCCATTGTTACCGTCGTCGGAGCTGTTGAAGTAACGCAGGTCGGACTTCAGCACGCCAGGGCCGATAGCCCAGTTGTGGGTCAGGCCCAGGAAGTGTTGCTTGTAGAAATCTTCCAGGTTGCCGTAGTAGTACTGGGCGGTCAGGTCCTTGGTGATCTTGTAGTCACCACCGGCGTAGTAGAACTTGTTGCTCGAACGCCAGTTCGCACCACGGCTGTTGGCGCCGGAGATGGACAGGCTTTCATTGTTGCTGGAGTTACGGCCCTTGGCTTTTTCGATCTGGCCGGCGACCAGGGTCAGGTCCTTGATGTCGCTGGAGGTGATCTGGCCACCCTGGAAGGTCTGCGGCAGCATACGACCATCGTTGGTGACGATGACCGGCAGCTTAGGCTGCAAGGTACCCAGCTTCAGTTCGGTCTGGGAGATCTTGGCTTTGGCAGTCAGACCCAGGCTCGAGTAGTTATCAACGGCTTCGCCATTGGACTTGCTCGGGAAGATAGTGCCGCCGTAGGAGCTGGCAGTTGCGCCGTTGGTACCGCCGCCGGAATCCAGGCGAACACCCAGCAGGCCGATAGCGTCAAGACCGAAGCCAACGGTGCCTTGGGTATAACCGGAGATAAAGCGCAGATCGAAGCCTTGGCCCCATTCTTCGTTCTTGCTCGGGTTGGCGGTGCCTTCACGGTTATCGGTGTTGATGTAGAAGTTACGCAGGCCCAGTGTGGCCTTGCTGTCTTCGATAAAGCCGGCAGCGCCTGCTTGCTGGGCAACTGCGCCCAGGGCTACAGCCAGTGCCAAGGTGGACTTATTCATGTACCGCTCCTCTCATTTCTAATTTTTGTATTTCTTTGGTCCCGGGTCTGACGCCCTGGATCCACAGATGCGCGATTAGCGCCAGATAGTGACTGCCAAGTCAATCGTAACCTTGTGTGTCTACTACCTTGGTCTAATCGCAGTTGATTTGGTCCCTGCAGGGTAATGAGTTTTTCATACACCCAAAAAGAATTATTTCATTCTTTTTCATACGATCCAGGAATAAGACTTTCCATGCAGCAGACGGGTCAGGATAGACTCTCCGCTCCATAAGCTAATTCCTAAAGGGTATTTACCAGTGCTTTTTTAGATCGATTAGTGTGCCCGTACGGTTGCACACGTCACTCACGATCAAAAAGGCGACGCCATCATGGCCAAACGCACATCCTCCCGTCAATTTGTTACAGTTTTTGTATCGCTAATACTTTCTTTTAGTGTCAGTGCCGCCGATTTAACCGTCGGTTATCAAACCGGCATCGACCCCAGCAAAGTCCCCCAGGCCGACGGCCTTTATGAAAAAACCATTGGCGAGAAAATCGCCTGGCGCCGGTTCAACAGCGGGCCGGAGGTGGTCACGGCCATTGCCTCGGGTGATGTACAAATCGGCAACCTCGGCTCCAGCCCCCTCGCCGCAGCCGCTTCGCGCAATCTACCCATCGTCGCGTTTATCGTATCGGCACAGATCAACACTTCTGAAGCCTTGGTAGTGCGTAATGGCAGTGGCATCGACAAACCCGAAGACCTGATCGGCAAAACCATCGCCACACCATTCGTCTCAACCTCCCATTACAGCCTGCTCGGCGCGCTGAAGCACTGGGGGCTGGACACTAAACAAGTCAAAGTGGTGAACCTGCAACCGGCCGAGATCGCCGCCGCCTGGAAGCGCGGCGATATCGACGGCGCATTCGTGTGGTCACCGGCCCTGGGCGAAATCCGCAAGACCGGCAAGACCCTGACCGATGCGGCGCAGGTGGGCCAATGGGGCGCACCGACGTTTGAAGTGTGGGTCGCGCGCAAGGATTTCGCCGAAAAACATCCTGAGGTAGTGGCCAGGTTTGCCAAGGTCACCCTCGATTCATTCGCCGACTATGCCGCCCATAAAGAAAGCTGGACGGTGGATTCGGAGCCGGTGCAGAAGATCGCTGGATTGACCGGCGCCAATGCGATCGACATTCCTGAGCTGCTGGCTGGCACAACGTTCCCGGATGCACAGGCGCAGCAAACCGATGCGCTGCTCGAGGGCGGCACGGCGAAGGCGATTGGGGAGACAGCGAAGTTCTTGAAGGAGCAAGGCAAGGTGGAGACGGTGTTACCGGATTATTCGGCGTATGTGACCGACAAGTTCATCACAGAATAAACGCGGTCCAATGTGGGAGGGGGCTTGCTCCCGATTGCGGTCTGTCAGTGACTTATCTGTTAACTGACCCACCGCTATCGGGAGCAAGCCCCCTCCCACATTTACAACGCTTTCTCGAAAATTTTCGAGTTGCGCTGATAGTTGTAAAGAGACGCCCGCGCCGACGGCAGGCGGTCCACGCTGCTCGGCACGAACCCGCGCTCTCGGAACCAGTGGGCCGTACGAGTAGTGAGCACGAACAACGTCTTCAACCCCTGGGCCCGGGCCCGGGTCTCAATGCGCTCCAGCAATTCATCGCCGCGCCCACCGTGGCGATATTCAGGGTTAACTGCCAGGCAAGCCAACTCCCCCGCATCTGAATCCGCAATCTGGTAGAGCGCCGCGCAGGCGATGATCATGCCTTCGCGCTCGACCACGCTGAACTGTTCGATCTCACGCTCCAGCACTTCCCGCGAGCGGCGCACCAGGATGCCCTGCTCCTCCAACGGGCTGATCAGGTCGAGCAAGCCGCCGACGTCTTCAATCGCCGCTTCGCGTACCAGCTCGAATTGTTCCTGGGCCACCAGCGTACCGCCGCCGTCCCGGGTGAACAGCTCAGTGAGCAAGGCGCCGTCTTCGGCATAGCTGACGATGTGGCTGCGCCCCACTCCACCCCGACAGGCTTGCGCAGCGGCATCAAGCAGCTCGGCTTGATAGTTGCTGCCCAGGCGTTGCAGGTGCGCTGGCACTTGCTGTGGGCGCAGCTCACGCACCAGGCGACCGTTTTCATCGATCAGGCCCAGGTCGGCACCAAACAACAGCAGCTTGTCGGCGCCCAAATCGATGGCGGCGCGGGTGGCGACGTCTTCGCAGGCCAGGTTGAAGATCTCACCGGTGGGCGAATAACCCAATGGCGACAGCAGCACAATGGAGCGTTCGTCCAACAGGCGGTTAATGCCCTTGCGGTCGACCCGGCGCACTTCGCCGGTGTGGTGGTAGTCGATGCCCTCAAGCACACCAATCGGCCGCGCGGTCACCAGGTTGCCGCTGGCCACCCGCAGGCGCGAGCCCTGCATCGGCGAGGAGGCCATATCCATGGACAAGCGCGCTTCAATGGCGATACGCAAATGGCCTACTGCGTCGATCACGCACTCCAGCGTCGACGCATCGGTGATGCGCAAGCCTTCGTGGTAAGCCGGGGTCAGGCCGCGGGCCTGCAGGCGGGTTTCAATCTGTGGACGCGAACCATGCACCAACACCAGCCGCACACCCAGGCTGTGGAGCAGCACCAGGTCGTGGACGATATTGCCGAAGTTCGGGTGGTCCACACCATCGCCGGGCAGCATGACCACAAATGTGCAGTCGCGATGGGCGTTGATGTAGGGCGAAGCATGGCGAAGCCAATTGACGTATTCGGGCATGGAACCTGGGCCTGTAATAAAAAGCAGCCGAAAAAAGGATGAGTCGCAAAAACGCACAGCGGGCTGATGGTTATCGTCGGAACAGGCTTGGCGACACGCTCGCTCTCCTTATGTACGAATGGGCAAAGGTTAATTTATGCAGGCTTCAGGCAGTAATGTTCGACCAGTTCCCGCAATAGACGCACTGTAGGCGTCAAGCGTGACATTTCGAGGTACTCGCCCGGCTGGTGGGCACAGGCGATGTCGCCGGGGCCAAGCACAAGGGTTTCACAACCAAGGCGCTGAAGATAAGGCGCTTCGGTGCCGAACGCTACTGCTTCGGCACGATGACCGGTCAAACGTTCCGCCACCCGCACCAACTCGGCGTCCTCAGGCTGCTCGAAAGGCGGCACTTCGGGAAACAACGGCGCGTAATCGATCTTGACCTTGTGGCGCTCGGCCAGGGGTTCGAGCTTCTGCCGGATCGCCGCACGCAGCACCTCGGGGTCCATCCCCGGCAAAGGGCGCAGGTCGAATTCCAGGGAACACTGGCCGCAAATGCGGTTGGGATTGTCGCCGCCGTGGATGCAGCCGAAGTTCATGGTCGGTTGCGGCACGCGAAATTGCGCATTGCGATACTCGCGCTGCCAGGCCAGGCGCAGGCCGCGCAATTCGCCAACGGCATCGTGCATGGCTTCGAGGGCACTGTGGCCCAGGCTTGGGTCCGACGAGTGGCCGCTGCGGCCGAGGATATCGATGCGTTCCATCATCACGCCCTTGTGCAGGCGGATCGGTTTGAGGCCCGTCGGCTCGCCAATCACCGCCGCCCGCCCCAGAGGCCGCCCCGCCTCGGCCAGGGCGCGTGCACCGGACATGGAGCTTTCCTCGTCACAGGTGGCGAGGATCAGCAGCGGCTGCTTGAACGGCTGGTCCAGCAACGGCAACACCGCTTCAATGGCCAGGGCAAAAAAACCCTTCATGTCGCAACTGCCCAGCCCTACCCAACGGCCATCGACTTCCGTCAGCTTGAGCGGATCGGTCTTCCACAGCGCCTCATCATAAGGAACCGTATCGCTATGGCCCGCCAGCACTAAGCCACCGGGGCCGCTGCCGAAACTGGCGAGCAGGTTGAATTTGCCAGGGCTGACTTGCTGGATGTCGATAGCAAAGCCCAAGTCGCCCAGCCACGCGGCGAGCAGATCGATCACCGGGCGGTTGGTCTGGTCGAGCGACGCTTGGGTGCAGCTCACCGACGGTGCGGCGATCAAGGCGGCGAACTGCTCTTTCATGGACGGTAACGGCATGCGCGGTCTCCCAACTTCCCGGATGAAGCTCACTATAGAGGCATCTGCACGACACAATAAACCGTTGCGCCACGTTGCCGGGCTCAGTCCTGTACACTGCACGACCTTGGCAGCCACATTTTTCCCCGGCTGCGCTCCCGATCCTGGATTTTCCGGCCATGCAGAAAGAAACCGAAATCAAGCTCCGCGTCAGCCGCGAAACCCTCGCCGCGCTGCGTGAGCACCCGCTACTGAAAAAACGCAACAAAAGTGGCTGGGAACGCCGTGAGTTGATGAACCAGTACTTCGACACCCCCGAGCGCGACCTGGCCCAGGCCAAGGTTGCCCTGCGCCTGCGCAAGGACGGTGACGACATCATCCAGACCCTCAAGACCCGTGGCCAAAGCGTCGCCGGCTTGTCGGAACGCAACGAGTACAACTGGGACCTGCCCAAAGCCAAGCTCGACGTGAAGAAACTCGACGGCGAATGCTGGCCCGAGCAACTGGCTGAGCTGGACAAAAAGACCCTCAAGCCGATCTTCACCACCGACTTCGTCCGCGAACGCGCCGAAATCGCCTGGGGTCGCGGCAAGGCCAAGGTGGTGATCGAAGCCGCCCTGGACCTGGGCCATGTGGTGGTCGGCAAGCAGAAGGAAGAAATCTGCGAGCTGGAACTGGAACTGCGCGAAGGCGAACCCGCTGCCCTGCTGGAACTGGCCGCCGAACTGGCCGCAACCCTGGCGCTGATGCCCTGTGACATCAGCAAGGCCGAGCGTGGCTATCGCCTGTACGACGCCAGCAGCTACTCCCTGAGCCTGCCTGCGCCGCAGATCCACGCCGAAATGCCGCTGGACGATGCTTTCGCCGCAATCATGTGGCACCTGCTGGGCAGCAGCCAGCGCCTGGCCGAGCAATACCGTTTCAACGGCCACTGGCGCCTGCTGCAGGACTGGGTCGAAAACCTCGGCGAACTGCGCGCCCTGATCGGCAGCCTCGGCCAGGCCGCCCCGCGTCAGTCCACCAGCGAGCTGCGCAGCGCCCTGGATGCACTGCTGGAAGACTGGCGCCCGCTGGTCCAGGCCGGTGATGACGATGAAGACATTCGCAAAGCCGCGCCGGAGCAGTTCGTCGAAGAATTGACCGACGTGCGCTGGGGCCTGTTCTCACTGAACACCTCGCGCTGGCTGCTCGCCCGCACCTGGACAGCCGAGCGTAACGTGCGCGGTAACCGCCAGGGCGCAGCGCAAATCACCAACTGGCTGCCACGCCTGCTGGCCGATGACGCCGTGGCCCTGCAACTGCCACGCTACCAGCAACAGCCGGAAGACCTGGCCGAGCAACTGCCGCGCATCGAACGCATCCAGGCCTGGCTGCACCATGCGCGTCATGTGGTGGACATTCCAGAACTGGACCGCTTGTACGGCGAGCTGAACAAGCTGGCGCACCTGGCTAACCAGCCGATTACCGATGAGTCGCTGGATGCGCGTATGCATCAGGCGATTGCGGTGTATCAGAATCGGGCCTGGAAGACGCTTCTGCGCCTGTAATATTGCCATCGGGAGCAAGCCCCCTCCCACGGGGAATACATTCCAACGGGGGGGGCTTGCCCCCGATGGGGCCCTCCCTGTCAGCGCAATACTGGCAGGCTGGTAGTGGACTTGATCTCCGACAACGCCACAATCGAATTGACCTCCTGGATCCCCGGCACCATCGACAACTTGTCAAAGAAAAACCGTTCGTACGCCTCGATGTCCGACGCGACGATACGCAGCAGAAAATCCACCGCTCCCATCAGCACATAACACTCCAGCACCTCCGGAAACTCACGGATCGCCTCGGTGAACTCGGTGAAGTTGGAGCGGCCGTGGGCATTGAGTTTGACCTCGGCGAAAATCTGCGTGTTGAGCCCGATTTTCTTGCGGTCCAGCAAGGTGACCTGACCGCGGATTACCCCCTCTTCCTTGAGCCGCTGAATGCGCCGCCAACAGGGAGACTGCGACAGGCCGACCTGCTCGGCGATCTGTGCGCTGGAGAGCGAGGCATCCTCTTGCAGCAGGGCCAGGATGCGGCGGTCATAGACGTCCAACTCGCTGTGCATAGAAATACCTGCAAATAAGCTTATTTTGAATTGTTCGATTTGATTAATCGCAAAAGAAGCTCATCTTAGATAAGAATTCTCCCGAGGCGAATGTAAAAATTTCTCCAGTCGAATCTGGAGAGTCAGCATGCATGCCGTTGAAACCAACCCCCCTGCCACCCGTGTCGATGCCTGGGCCGTCAACAGCGCCCATTGCCAGGCGCACTATCACATCGTCGCAGAAGCGGAACCGGACGTGCTGTGCCGGGTGCTGAACTATTTCGCGTTGCAGTTCCTGACCCCTGCCCAGGTCAGTGTGAGCCGGGCAGCCGACTTGCTGAACATCGATATCGTGATGGACGGGCTGAGCTGGCACCGTGCCCAAGTGATCGGTGAAAAGATTCGAAACCTGATCAGCGTATGCGACCTCAAGCTTTGGCCGGCTGATGCCGAGCGGCCTAAAGCGCTGGCGGCAAGTGCTGGGTAATAGCCTGCAAAACAACCAGGGAGGAGGAATTCCAGAGGCTGGCTAGCCTTGGATTTACATCCCAAGCCTCCCAGGAAAAACCTGCATGTCCGTTGCCTCTCGCGATTACCCCCTGGAACTGCATCAATTGTTGCCGGCATTAATCGAGCAAGGGCAGATCACGGCGCAGGCGGCGCAAAAAGTTTCGGCAGCGCCCTGCGGCCTGCATCCCCTGGAATGCATCGCGGCCGAAGGCCCTTGCCTGGAGAGCCTGACCCAATGGCTGGCTGGGCATGTGGGCCAGCCTTACCTGCGCATCGACCCGTTGCAGATCGACGTAGCAACGGTGGTGCCCCTGATGTCCCATGCCTTCGCCCAACGCCACGGCATTCTTGCAGTGGCCGTGGATGCTCAGAGCGTCACGGTCGCCAGCGCCCAGCCCCATGTCAGCGCCTGGGAAGCCGGGCTCGCCCAGGTGCTCAAGCGTTCCATCAAGCGCGTGGTTGCCAACCCCCGGGATATCCAGCGCTGCATCAACGAGTTTTACCGCCTGGCCAAGTCAGTCAGTGGCGCCGATCAAAAGATGGCGACGCCCGGCAACGGCGAACTGCTCAGTCTCGGCGCCAGCGACAAGGAGCCGGAGGCCAATGACGCCCATATCGTCAACATCGTCGACTGGCTGTTGCAGTACGCCTTTGCCCAACGGGCCAGCGATATCCACATTGAGCCCTGCCGCGAGCAGGGCCGGGTGCGCTTTCGCATCGATGGGCTGTTGCACGACGTCTATCAATTTCCACCCCAGGTCACCACGGCGGTGGTCAGCCGTTTGAAAAGCCTCGGGCGAATGAATGTGGCCGAGAAACGCAAGCCCCAGGATGGCCGCGTCAAGACCAGAAACCCGGCGGGCGTCGAGGTGGAACTGCGTCTGTCGACCCTGCCGACCGCGTTTGGCGAAAAGCTGGTGATGCGGATTTTTGACCCCCAGGTATTGCTCAAGGACTTCGACCAGTTGGGCTTGTCGAACGCGGACCAGCAGCGCTGGCACGCCATGACCCGGCAAGCCAATGGCATCATCCTGGTCACGGGCCCGACCGGCTCGGGCAAGACCAGCACCCTCTACACCACCCTCAAGCAACTGGCGACCCGGGAGGTCAACCTGTGCACCGTGGAGGACCCGATCGAAATGGTCGAGCCGGCGTTCAACCAGATGCAGGTGCAGCACAACATCGACCTGACCTTCGCCAGCGGCATCCGCGCCCTGCTGCGCCAGGACCCCGACATCATCATGATCGGCGAAATCCGCGATCAGGAAACCGCAGAGATGGCGATCCAGGCCGCGTTAACCGGGCACTTGGTGCTCTCGACCCTGCATACCAACGATGCGCCCAGCGCCATCAGTCGCCTACAAGAGCTGGGGATTGCTCATTATTTGATCAAGGCTACGCTGATAGGCGTTATGGCCCAGCGCCTGGTTCGCGTGTTGTGCACCCACTGCAAGCGCCCGGCAAAACTGGAAGACGTTGGCGGCTATGAGGCCGTCGGCTGTGTGGAGTGCCGTGACAGTGGTTATCGGGGCCGAGCCGGGCTCTACGAAATCATGCCCATGGACCCGGCGCTCAAGGGTTTGGTTACTCCCGGCGCGGACATACAGGCACTGCGCCGCCGGGCATTGGCACAGGGCATGAGCAGCCTGCGCATGGCCGGTATCGACAAAGTGAAGGCCGGCCTGACCACGATGACGGAGGTATTACGGGTCACGCCTGGGGATCCGGAAACAAATCCTTTGTTAGTTGGGCCGTGAAACCGTCTTTATTCGTGACCAGACCGTTACAATCGGCCTAATGTCGTTCACTGACACCTCCAGATAGGGAATCGTTATGCAGATCGGAACCGTACTGCTTCTTTTCGTGGGATTGGCCATCGCCATCCTGTTCATGGGTTTCAAAGTGGTGCCCCAAGGCTACCAGTGGACCGTCGAGCGTTTCGGCCGCTACACCAACACCCTCAAGCCCGGCCTGAATATCATCATCCCGGTCATGGACCGCATCGGTCGCAAGATCAACGTGATGGAAAGCGTGCTGGATATCCCGCCCCAGGAAGTCATCACAGCCGACAACGCCACCGTGCAGATCGATGCCGTGTGCTTCTTCCAGGTGGTCAACACCGCCCAGGCCGCCTACGAGGTCAACAACCTCGAGCACGCCATCCGCAACCTGCTGCAAACCAATATCCGTACCGTACTCGGCTCGATGGAGCTGGATGCCATGCTGAGCCAGCGCGACGGTATCAACGAAAAACTGCTGCGCACCGTGGATGAAGCCACCGCGCCGTGGGGCATCAAGATCACCCGTATCGAGATCAAGGACATCAGCCCGCCCGCCGACCTGATGGCGGCCATGTCCGGCCAGATGAAAGCCGAGCGGATCAAGCGTGCACAGATCCTCGAGGCCGAGGGCCTGCGTGCGTCGGCAATCCTGACCGCCGAAGGCAAGAAGCAGGCGCAGATCCTCGAAGCCGAAGGTAGCCGCCAGGCGGCGTTCCTGGAATCAGAAGCCCGTGAACGCCAGGCCGAAGCCGAAGCCCGGGCGACACAAGTGGTCTCGGAGGCGATCGCGTCGGGTAACGTGCAGGCGGTGAACTACTTCGTTGCGCAAAAGTACATCGATGCCCTGGGCAAGCTGGCATCGGCCAACAACAGCAAGGTCATCCTGATGCCGCTGGAAGCCAGCCAGGTGATTGGGGCCGTGGGTGGTATCGGCGAGATCGTCAAAGCAACTTTCGGCAACCAGAAAGTCTGAGGCGATCACTATGTGGGAGTTCCTGCTGCATTTGTCGTTCTGGGATTGGCTGGCGCTGGGCACCGTGCTGTTGATTCTTGAGGTGTTCGGTGCAGGAGGTTACCTGCTGTGGATGGGTATCGCCGCCGCCGCTGTGGGCGTGATCAAGTTCCTGGTGCCGCCACTCGGGCTGGAATGGCAACTGCTGCTGTTTGCCGTGTTGTCGATATTGACCGCGGTGTACTGGTGGAAACGCCAGCGCAGCAGCGCCAAGGCCAGCGATCAACCGGGGCTGAATGAGCGTGGTACCGAGTTGATTGGGCGCACCTTCGTGGTGCATCAGGCCATTGTGGATGGTCGTGGCAAGGTCAAGGTCGGCGATGGGGTATGGATGGTCACTGGTGCCGACACGCCTGCAGGCGCTCAAGTACGCGTGGTTGGCCTGGAAGGGGTGATTTTAAAGGTTGAAACTGTTTAGTCAGTGATGGAACTCGATTGGCTTAACTACAATCAAAACGTACAGATAACCCACCGGAGTCACCCATCATGCGTCTCAAATATGCTGTCGCCACCCTCGCTGTGCTTTCCCTTCCTGTCGGCTCAGCCATGGCCGATAGCTTCTGGCGTAATGTCATCTCGTCGGGCGCCACCACCGGCTCGACGTACCTGACCTTCAAGGACCACAAGCTGGTCGTTGCCGCCCAGGATGATGCAGGCAGCTTCGTTGCCAGCGACGGCGGCATTCGCGGCCCGTACCTGGAAGCGGCCATGCAGAAAGTCCGCGCCGATAACCCTGGCCTCAAGGCTACTGACATGGAGCTGGCCAACGCCATCCTCGCGAAGAATGCCGTAGCCGAGTAACCATGCCTGATAAAAAATGCCGCTTTTACAAGCGGCATTTTTTTGCCTGCACGCTGACGAATCGTTCATGAGCGACAGGCTATATTCAGTCTCGCCGTGCAACCATGCGTTACTGACTCGCCTATTAGTACCTGTCGCCTACCTGAAACGGATGCCCTCTTCGACATGAGCCAACTGCCCTTCCTGCCGTTTTCCAAACCTACCATTGATGAAGCCACCATCTCGGCGGTGGGCGATGTCCTGCGTTCCGGCTGGATCACCAGTGGGCCGAAGGTGCAGGCGTTCGAAGCGCAGTTGTCGGAGTATTTTGGCGGGCGCCCGGTGCGCACCTTCAACTCGGGCACCTGCACCATGGAAATCGCCTTGCGCATCGCCGGCATCGGGCCTGGGGATGAGGTCATCACCACGCCAATTTCCTGGGTTGCCACGGCCAACGTCATCCTCGAGGTGGGTGCCACGCCCGTATTTGCCGATATCGACCCGGTAACCCGCAACATTGACCTGGCCCAGGTCGAAGCGGCTATCACCCCGCGTACCAAGGCGATCATCCCGGTCTACCTGGCCGGTTTGCCCCTGGATATGCCGATGCTTTATGCACTGGCGAACAAGTACAACCTGCGTATCGTCGAAGATGCAGCCCAGGCCCTGGGGTCCAGTTGGGATGGAGAGCGAATTGGCGCCACCGGCGACTTCGTATCGTTCAGCTTCCAGGCGAACAAGAACATCACTTCGTCCGAAGGCGGCTGCCTGGTGTTGAACAACGCCGAAGAAGCCCGCCTGGCAGAGAAATATCGCCTGCAGGGCGTGACTCGCAGCGGTTTCGACGGCTTGGATGTGGATGTGTTGGGCGGCAAGTTCAATATGACCGACATTGCCGCAGCCATTGGCCTGGGGCAGTTTGCGCATATCGAGAAGATCACCGCCCACCGCCAGAACCTGGCACGCCATTATTTCAAGTGCTTTGGCAGTGATTTTGAAGAGAAATACGGCGCGCAGCTACCGCCGCCGGACTTCGAAAACAGCAACTGGCACCTGTTCCAACTGGTGCTGCCGGAGCGTCACGATGGCCTGCCGGCACGTGCGACGTTCATGGAGCAGATGCAGGCCCAGGGCGTCGGCATTGGCTATCACTACCCGCCCATTCACCTGCTGAGCCTGTATCGGGCGCAGGGTTTCAAGGAAGGCATGTTCCCGGTGGCAGAGCGTGTCGGGCGCTTGATCGTGTCGTTGCCGATGTTTACGGCGATGACGGAGGCGGATGTGGAGCGGGCTGTGGCGGCGGTCGAAGCGGTATTGAAAGCAGGCTGAGCACTTATTAAATGTGGGAGGGGGCTTGCTCCCGATTGCGGTGTGTCAGCTACAAGTGAGCTGACTGGCACACTGCTATCGGGGGCAAGCCCCCTCCCACATGGCCTCTGCGTTTATTCGCCGATGGCGGCTGCGTAGCCGGCAGCGTCAAGCAGCTTGTCCAGCTCGGCCGGATTGCTTGGCTTGAGCTTAAAGATCCAGGCTTCATACGGATTAGCGTTCAGCAGCTCCGGACTACCACCCAACTCTTCGTTGACCGCAATCACTTCGCCCGCAATCGGCGAATAGATATCCGACGCGGCCTTCACGGACTCAACCACACCCGCCTGGCCTTGGGCTTCAAAAGTAGCGCCGACCTCAGCCAGCTCAACAAACACCACATCACCCAAGGCTTCCTGTGCATGGTCGGAGATCCCGACGGTCACGGTGCCGTCGGCTTCCAGGCGGGCCCATTCGTGACTTTCGGCAAAACGCAGGTCGGCAGGGATATTGCTCATAGTCTGTGTCCTCAAGAAGAAATGTCAGCGGCCTTCGGCCTGCCGGAAATAGTTAGATCAAGGTTTTGCCATGGCGCACGAAGGTCGGCTTGACCACTCGCACCGGGTACCACTTGCCGCGGATTTCCACTTCGGCCCGGTCGGCAGTCGCCGTCGGTACACGCGCCAGGGCAATGGATTTGCTTAGCGTAGGCGAGAAACTACCACTGGTGATCTCTCCTTCGCCAACATTGGCGATACGAACCACCTGATGAGCCCGTAAAACCCCGCGCTCCTCGAGCACCAGCCCCACCAGTTTGAACTGCACACCGGCGGCTTTTTCCGCTTCCAGCGCGGCGCGGCCGATGAAGTTGCGCCCGAAGGGCTCCCAGGCAATGCTCCAGGCCATGTTGGCCGCCAGGGGCGAAACAGCCTGATGAATGTCCTGGCCGTACAGGTTCATGCCGGCCTCCAGGCGCAAGGTATCGCGGGCGCCGAGGCCGATAGGGGAAATGCCGGCACCCACCAGATCGTTGAAAAACCCCGGGGCCTGGTCGGCGGGCAGGACAATTTCCAGGCCATCTTCACCGGTATAGCCGGTGCGGGCGATGAACCAGTCACCGTCGGCCTGGCCTTCGAACGGCTTGAGCTGACGAATCAGGGTGCCACGGGACTGGGTCACCAGTTCAGCGATTTTCTGCCGGGCGTGGGGCCCCTGGATGGCGAGCATGGCCAACTCGGGCCGCTCATGCAGTTGCGCCTGGTAACTGCCCAATTGCGCTTGCATCCAGGTCATGTCCTGATCGCGGGTGGCGGCGTTGACCACCAGTCGGTAACCGCTTTCGGTGCGGTAGACGATCATGTCGTCCACTACCCCGCCCTGCTCGTTGAGCATGGCGCTGTACAACGCACGGCCACAGCCGTGCAATCGATCGACATCATTGGCCAGCAAGTGCTGGAGCCATTCCTTGGCCTGAAGGCCGCTGACATCGATTACGGTCATATGAGATACATCGAAAACCCCGCAGTCGCGTCGCACCTGATGGTGTTCTTCAACTTGCGAGCCGTAATGCAAAGGCATATCCCAACCGCCAAAATCGACCATTTTCGCGCCGAGGGCGAGATGCAGGTCATACAGAGGCGTACGCTGTCCCATGGGTTTCTCCTTCCGGGCTTGGCGAAGGTGCGCAGAGCTGCCACCTGCGCCGAACACCTTGAATTACAAGGCCCACAGGCACATACAGCAGGTCGACCCGAAAGACGGAGCGCACCGAATGCCGCGCATTGTAGCCTCAAGCTGTAGGACTGGCACCTAACCGATTTGTCGGGCAGAGCGGCGAATCAGCCCGATGACCGGCAACAACCCGACCAGCACCAGGGTCAGGGCCGGCAAGGAAGCCCGCGCCCATTCGCCTTCACTGGTCATTTCAAAGATCCGCACCGCCAGGGTGTCCCAGCCGAACGGGCGCATCAGCAGGGTTGCAGGCATTTCCTTGAGCACGTCGACGAACACCAGCAGCGCCGCGCTCAAGGTACCCGGCAGCAACAACGGCAGATACACTTTGCAAAACAGTCGTGGGCCGCTCACCCCAAGGCTGCGTGCAGCTTCGGGCAGCGATGGGCGAATGCGTGCCAGGCTGTTTTCAAGCGGCCCGTACGCTACCGCCAGAAATCGCACCAGATATGCCAACACCAGTGCAGACAGGCTGCCCAGCAGCAAGGGCTTGCCCGCACCGCCCAGCCAGCCGGAGAACGGCACCACCAGCTCACGGTCAAGGTAGCTGAACGCCAGCATGATTGACACCGCCAGCACCGAGCCCGGCAAGGCATAGCCGACATTGGCCAGGCTGATGCCGGAGCGAATCGCCCGGGTCGGCGCCAGGCGGTTGGAAAAGGCCAGTACCAGCGCCACGCTGACGGTGATCAGCGCCGCGATACCGCCCAGGTAGAGGGTGTGGACGATCAGGCCGGTATAGCGCTCATCCAGGTCGAAGCGCCCGCGCTGCCAGAACCAGGCCACCAGTTGCAGCATCGGGATCACAAATGCGCAGGCGAAGACCAGGCCGCACCAGGCACTGGCCGCAGCCGCCTTGAGCCCGCGCAGGTGGTACAACGCCTTGCCTCGTGGTCGCTCATTGCTCGGTCGGCTCGCCCCACGCGCGCGCCGTTCGCCATACAGCACCAGCATCACCACCAGCAGCAACAGGCTGGCCAGTTGCGCGGCACTGGAAAGGCTGAAAAAACCATACCAGGTCTTGTAGATGGCGGTGGTGAAGGTGTCGAAGTTGAATACCGAGACGGCGCCGAAATCCGCCAGGGTCTCCATCAAGGCCAAGGCCACGCCAGCACCAATCGCCGGGCGCGCCATCGGCAAGGCCACGCGCCAGAACGCTTGCCAGGGCGACTGCCCCAGCACCCGCGCCGCTTCCATCAAACCCTTGCCCTGGGCCAGGAACGCCGTGCGCGCCAGCAAGTAGACGTAAGGGTAGAACACCAGCACCAACACGATGATCACGCCGCTGGTGGAGCGCACTCGCGGCAAACGCAGCCCGGCACCGAACCATTCGCGCAGCAGGGTTTGCACGGGCCCTGCGAAATCCAGCAGGCCGACGAACACGAAGGCCAGCACATAAGCCGGGATCGCAAAGGGCAGCATCAGCGCCCAATCGAGCCAGCGGCGCCCGGGGAATTCGCAGAGGCTGGTCAACCAGGCCAGGCTGACACCCAACAGTGTCACACCAAGACCGACGCCGAGTACCAGGGTCAAGGTGTTGCCCAGCAATCGAGGCATCTGGGTATCCCAGAGATGGGACCAGATCTGGTGGTCGATGCTTTGCCAGGACAGCAGCAGCACGCTCAGCGGCAGCAGCACCAGGGCGGCGACGGAAAAGACCGGCAGGTACCAACGGCGTTGGGCGGGGTGGGCCAAGGAAAAGCTCTCTATGAACAGACTATTCAAAGACAAACACAAAACAATGTGGGAGGGGGCTTGCCCCCGATAGCGGAGTGCCAGTCACTGATGATTAGACTGACACTCCGCTATCGGGAGCAAGCCCCCTCCCACATTTAGATCTGTGGCAATTTACACATTCAGTTCCAGCCGGCGCGATCCATCAGGCGAATGGCCTCGGCCTGGCGCTTGCCCGCCACTTCCACCGGCAAGGTATCGGCCACGAACTTGCCCCAGCTCGCCACTTCCGCCGATGGCGGCACCGCCGGGTTGGCGGGGAACTCCTGGTTCACGTCGGCAAAGATCTTCTGCGCCTCAGGCGTAGTCATCCACTCCACCAGTGCCTTGGCCGCTTCCGGGTGCGGCGCGTGCTTGGTCAGGCCGATGCCCGAAAGGTTCACATGCACGCCACGGTCGCCCTGGTTCGGCCAGAACAGTTTCACTGCCAGGTCCGGCTTCTGCTTGTGCAGGCGACCGTAGTAGTAGGTGTTGACGATACCCACGTCGCACTGCCCGGCGTTTATGGCTTCCAGCACGGCAATGTCATCGGAGAACACGTCGGTGGACAGGTTGTTGACCCAGCCCTTGACGATCTCTTCGGTCCTGGCCGCGCCATGGGTTTCGATCAAGGTCGCGGTCAGCGACTGGTTATAGACCTTTTTCGCCGTACGCAGGCACAGGCGGCCTTCCCACTGTTTGTCGGCCAAGGCTTCGTAGGTGGTCAGTTCGCCCGATTTTACCCGGTCGGTGGAATAGGCGATCGTCCGTGCACGCAGGCTCAAACCGGTCCAGGCGTGGGCCGATGAGCGATATTGCAGCGGAATATTCTTGTCGATGACGGCGGAGGTGAAGGGTTGCAGGATGCCCATCTGTTCAGCCTGCCACAGGTTGCCGGCGTCGACGGTGAGCAGCAGGTCGGCGGTGGCGTTCTCGCCTTCGGCCTTGATGCGCTGCATCAGCGGCGCTTCCTTGTCGGTGATGAACTTGACCTGCACGCCGGTCTTCTTGGTGTAGGCATCGAAAACCGGCTTGATCAGTTCGTCGATACGCGAGGAGTAGACCACCACTTCGTCGGCCGCCTGCACGGTGGTGCTGCCGATCAGGGTGAGTGCCAGGGCAGTCAGGAGGCGCTTGGGTGCCAACATGGGTGCGGTCTCTCTCATTTGCAAATTGAGGGCAAATGATAAGGACTCACATTTGGTAACGCTCGGCGGAGGCGTTACCAGATGTTGCACAGCCCGAATATGCGCGAGGGTTGAGGGCCTCATCGGGGGCAAGCCCCCTCCCACAGGGGACTGTATTTCAATTCAGGGTTTAGCGAGTTCTGGTAGATCGCCAGTCAAACCTAGCGCTTGGCGCACAAACACCGCTTTGGCTTCGGGCATCTGGTCGACGATTTTCAAGCCGGCGTTACGCAACCAGCGCAACGGCAGTTGATCAGCCTGGAACAGGCGTTCAAAGCCTTCCATCGCCGCCATCAACGCCAGGTTGTGCGGCATGCGCCGCCGCTCGTAACGGCTCAGCACCTTCACGTCCGCCAGGCGCTCGCCGCGCTCGGTGGCCGCCAGCAACACTTCGGCCAGCACCGCCGCGTCGAGGAAGCCCAGGTTCACGCCCTGCCCTGCCAACGGGTGGATCACATGGGCCGCGTCGCCGATCAACGCCAGGCCCTCGGCCACATAGCGTTTGGCATGGCGCTGGCGCAACGGCACGCAGACCCGCGAGTCGGCGCTGATCACAGTGCCCAGGCGGCCTTCGAAGGCACGCTCGAGTTCCCGGCAGAAGCGTTCATCATCCAGAGCCATCAGGCGCTCGGATTCAGCCGGCGTGGTCGACCAGACAATCGAACACCAATCTTCCTGCCCATCCCGTACCAGCGGCAGGAACGCCAGCGGGCCGGTATCGGTAAAGCGTTGCCAGGCCGTGCGCTGGTGCGGCTGGCTGCTGCGCACGCTGGTGACGATCGCGTTATGCAGGTAATCCCACTCGCGGGTCGGGGTGCCGGTCAGGCGGCGTACTGCGGAGTTGGCGCCATCGGCGGCCACCACCAGCGGCGCACGCAACTTGCGACCATCAGCCAGGGTCAGCAGCCAGTCATCGCCGGAGCGGCGCATCTGCTCAAGGCGCGCATTGGCCAGCAGGCCGAGGTCGCAGTCGTGCAGGCGCTCCAGCAAGGCATCCTGCACTACGCGGTTTTCGACGATATGCCCGAGCACCTCGGCATGCACGCTGGCCGCCGAGAAGTGGATCTGCCCGGTGCCGCTGCCATCCCACACCTGCATCTCGCCGTAGGGGCTGGCGCGGCGCTCGACGATGCCGTCCCATACGCCCAGGCGTTCGAGGATGCGCTGGCTGGCAGCCGACAACGCGCTCACCCGCGGTTCAAACGCCGCATCTGGCTCGAACGGTTTGACACTCAAGGGGCTGCCGTCGAGCAGCAGCACCTGCAAGCCACTGCCCTGCAACGCCAGCGCCAGGGCGCTTCCGACCATTCCGGCCCCGACAATCAGCACATCTGCGTGCATGTCCATGCTTTAAGCCTTGTCTCGTGTGCGGCACACGCCGCCGATAAAGTAGTGGGCCGGTTCAGACATCGGCGCGCGTGCCCAGGCCCATGGCCTGGCGAGCGAACCAGCGTTTGGCCGGCGGCAACAGGTCCAGGCCCAGCAGGCCCAGGTTGCGACCCAGCGCCATCAGCGGCTGGCCGCTGCCAAACAGGCGCGTGACCTGGTCGGAGAAACCCACGGTGAGTTGCTGGTCCAGGCGCTGGCGCTCGCGATAGCCTTGCAGGGTCGTCAGGTCGCCCGGCACGGCCGGCCCGGCCAGCAACGCCTCGGCCAAGGCATTGGCATCGCGCAGGGACAGGTTGAAGCCCTGCCCGGCAATCGGGTGCAGGCTGTGCGCCGCATTGCCAAGCACCGCCAGGTGCGAGCGCACTTGCTCTTCGGCTTCCACCAGGGTCAGCGGGTACAGGTGACGGGCACCCACCTGCTTGAGGGTGCCCAGGCGATACCCGAACACACCCTGCAATTCGCTCAGGAAGCTGCGCTCGTCAAGGCTGGCCAGGCGCTGGGCGTCCATGCCGATGCGGGTCCAGACCAGCGCGCAACGGTTGTCCGGCAGCGGCAGCAAGGCCATCGGCCCTTCATCGGTAAAGCGCTCGAACGCTTCGCCATTGTGGGCTTCGCTCGGAGTGATGTTGGCGATCAGTGCGCTCTGGTTGTAGGGCCGGGTTTTCACGCCAATGCCCAGTTGCTCACGCAAACCGGAGCGGCCGCCATCGGCCAGTACCGCCAGGTCGCACTCCAGCACGGTTTCATCGTTGAGGGTCAGGCGATAGCCATCGGGCAGTGGTTCCATGCGTGTGACTTGCGCCGGGCAGCGCCAGCTCACCACGTCCTTGTCCAGGCCTTGCCACAGGCATTGGCCGAGCCAGGCGTTTTCCACTACATAGCCCAGGGCCGGCACGCCCTCTTCCATGGCGGACAAACGTGCCGTGGAGAAACGCCCACGGTCCGACACATGGATTTGCTTGATCGGCTCGGCACGCCGAGAGATGGCCTGCCAAAGGCCCAGGCGCTGGTAAATCTGGCGAGCGCCAAACGACAGCGCCGAAGAGCGCGCATCGTAGCTCGGCTGGTAGCTGTCACCCGGCGCAAAGGGCTCGATCAACACGATCTTCCAACCCCGCGTCTTGGCCCCGGCCTGCAACGCCAGGGCGAGGCTGGCGCCCACCAGGCCGCCGCCGATGATTGCCAGGTTGACCCGGCTCATCGGGCAGCCGCCATGAGCGCTTCGATCTCGGCAACGGTCTTGGGCACGCCGCCAGTCAGGATTTCACAGCCTTGCTTGGTCACTATCACGTCGTCCTCGATGCGTACGCCAATGCCACGCCATTTCTTTGCCACGTTCTGGTTATCCGGGGAAATATAGATGCCCGGCTCCACGGTCAAGGCCATGCCGACTTCCAGCACCCGCCATTCACCGCCGACCTTGTACTCGCCCACATCATGCACATCCATGCCCAGCCAGTGGCCGGCGCGGTGCATGTAGAAAGCGCGGTAAGCCTCGCTGGCGATCAGCTCGTCGACGTCACCTTGCAGCAGCCCCAGCTTCACCAGCCCGGCGGTGATGACCTGCACGGTCGCCTCGTGGGCCTGGTTCCAATGTTTGTTCGGCGCGATCTGCTTGAAGGCGGCTTCCTGGGAGGCCAGCACAATCTCGTAGATCGCCTTTTGCTCGGGCGAAAACTTGCCGTTGACCGGCCAGGTGCGGGTGATGTCGCTGGCGTAGCAGTCGATCTCACAACCAGCGTCGATCAGCACCAGGTCGCCGTCCTTGAGCAGCGCGTCATTCTGCTGGTAATGCAGGATGCAGCTGTTGCGCCCGGCGGCGACAATGGAGCCATAGGCCGGCATTTTCGCACCGCCCTTGCGGAATTCGTAATCCAGCTCGGCTTCCAGGCTGAACTCATGCAGCCCGGCACGGCTGGCCTGCATTGCCTTCACGTGGGCCGCACAGGAAATTCGCGCCGCCTCGCGCATCACCTTCACTTCTGCCGCCGATTTATACAGGCGCATATCGTGGAGCAGATGATCCAGGGCAACGAATTCGTTCGGTGGCTGGGCGCCCAGGTGCGCCTTGGAACGGATCACGTTGATCCACTCCATCACATGCCGGTCGAATTCGGCGTTGCTGCCCATGGCCGAATATACCCGGTCGCGGCCTTCGATCAGGCCGGGCAGGATGTCGTCGATATCTGTGATAGGGAATGCGTCGTCGGCGCCAAAATCGCGGATCGCGCCTTCAGTGCCGGCGCGCAGGCCATCCCATAGCTCGCGCTCCGCGTTGCGCTCACGGCAGAACAACACGTATTCGCCGTGCTGGCGACCGGGCATCAGCACGATCACCGCTTCGGGTTCGGGGAAGCCGCTCAGGTACTGGAAGTCGCTGTCCTGGCGGTACACATGCTCGACATCGCGGTTGCGAATGGCCACGGCGGCGGCCGGCAGGATCGCGATGCTATTGGGTTCCATCTGCGCCATGAGCGCCTTGCGGCGACGGGTGTATTCCGCTTTGGGGATATGAATCATGGGCAGATGGGCTTCCTTTCTTAGTGCAACAACGGCTTGGCCGCGACCGGTTCAGCGGACTTTCGGGTCTCGGTGAACAGCAGCAACGGCGCGACGCGCAGGTATTCCATGACTTCCATGTAGTCGCCTTCGCCGTCTTCGGATTCTTCCAGGGCATCTTGCACCTGGGAGATGGCTGCCAGGTCCTGCAGCACTTCCTTGGCGTCGGTGCTCAGCTCCAGGCCGCCGGCGTTAACGCCGAAACCGTGGAGGAAACCCTGGCACCACTGGCCCAGGGCGGCAGCGCGCTCGGTGAGCGGCGCGTCATCGGTCGGCAGCAGCAGGACCACGGTGACGTCGTCACCGGTCAGCTCGCCCTTGACCATCTCTTGCAGGCCAATCAACGCGTTGCGCACGTTTTCGTTGGGTTCGGTTTCCAGCAGCTCGGCTACATCAGCCAGCCAGTTGTCTGCATCAAAGCCCACACCGGTGCAACTGCGGCCCAACAGCACGCCGTGCAGTTCGGCAGGCGAGCAGGGGTGACCGCTGGTGCTCAGCAGTTTGGAAAAAGCGTCGTACGGGGAATTCTGAATGGGCATGGTGAGCTAGGCGCCAGACGGCGCAATGTCTAGAATGGAGCGCTGTATCCTAGCACCGGCAGACGCACCAAGACTATCGAGGGCGTCAGATCGTTTATCCTGCAGTTGCCATTCATCAGACAAATCCAGTGGAACCCAATGGAAGACACCGACCTGCAAGCGCTGATGGCCAGACTCGAACTGCTAATTGATCGGGTCGAGCAACTAAAGAGTCAAAACGGACTCCTATTAGCTCAGGAAAAGACCTGGCGCGAGGAACGCGCTCACCTCATTGAAAAAAACGAAATCGCCCGGCGTAAGGTCGAATCGATGATTTCGCGCCTGAAGGCCCTGGAGCAAGACTCATGAGTTCAAGCAATAGCGTAACTGTGCAGATCCTCGACAAAGAATATTCGATCATCTGCCCCCAGGAAGAACGCAGCAACCTGGTGAGTGCTGCCCGCTATCTGGACGGCAAGATGCGTGAAATCCGCAGCAGCGGCAAAGTCATCGGCGCCGACCGCATCGCCGTGATGGCCGCGTTGAATATCACCCACGATCTGCTGCATAAGCAGGAACGCCCTGACGTGCAGGCCAGCGGCTCGACCCGCGAGCAGGTACGCGACCTGCTGGAGCGCGTGGATCTGGTGCTTTCTACCGACTCAGACGCACCCAAGGGCTGATTGCCGAGTCGGTTTAAGGTATACTCGCGTCACTCCCTGGCGTGTTTGCCAGTCGGCGATGTCCCTGAGCCGATTCGCACTACCCTGGAAGTTGCACGTTGGGCTGGTGTGCATGTCCGCTAGACGGAAAGCCTTAAAGCCTACTGCTTCTTCCACCTTGAACTTTCGGGTTCAAGGGCTAAGTCGACAGCGGCTCTGTCGGGGAGCCTGAATTTCCAAACTCAATGCCAGTCCCAGGACTGGCATTGTTTTATGAGCCGAAAAACCATGACCGAACCTGCGCCGCTTTCCCGTCCGCAACTTCGACGCATGTTGCGCAAGGCCCGCCGGGCACTCACGCCGAGCGAGCAGCGCCAGGCCGCCCTTGGGGTGTATCGGCAACTGGCACAGCACCCGCTGTTTCGCCGGGCCAAACATATTTCCTTATATCTACCGACGGACGGTGAAATCGATCCGCGCTTGCTGCTGCGTGCAGCCCAGCGCCGGGGTAAGGCCACCTATCTGCCGGTACTGAGCGCCTGGCCGCGCACCAAGATGGTGTTCCAGCGCGTGCGGCCTGGGGAAAAGTTGTTGCCCAACCGCTTTGGCATTCTTGAGCCACGGGTCAATGCCCATCGCCAACGCCAGGTCTGGGCGCTGGATTTGGTGCTGTTGCCGCTGGTGGGCTTCGATGATGCGGGCGGGCGCCTGGGCATGGGCGGCGGGTTCTACGACCGTAGCCTGGCCTATCTGGCCCGCCGCTATAGCTGGCGCAAGCCAACGCTGCTGGGGCTGGCCCACGAATGCCAGAAAGTCGGGCGACTGGCGCAGGCAAGCTGGGATGTGCCGTTGGCGGGGACAGTGACCGATAAGCAGTGGTATGTCGCAGAAACGCCGCTGGAAACAGCGGCGCCTTAGTTAATGCTTCGAGTTAACGCTTGAACGGTTGTGGCTGCTGCTGAGCCAGTTCAACCGGTGCATCGGTCTTGTTCGACCACAGGCTCTGGGCATAACCGGTGGTCACGACGCCCAGACCAAACAAAATAACCAAAATCCATAGTAAATCCGGTTTACGTTGCATCGATTGCCCCCCTTCAGGCACCTCGTACACGATGACAACAACGTTCCAAAGTAGTCCGTTGCAGCTGCGTCAAGCCTAAAAGCGCGCATTCTGCGGCAACGTGATCCAACACGCAAACCTTGACGCCAACCGACTGTCGGTTTGTGATGGAATTGCCCGACAACTTGCCCAATGCCTTTTTCAGGAGCCCCAAAATGGCCTACTGGCTGATGAAATCCGAGCCCGACGAACTCTCCATCAACGGCCTGGAAACGCTCGGCGAAGCGCGCTGGGATGGGGTGCGTAACTATCAGGCGCGCAACTTTCTGCGGGCGATGGCCGTGGGCGATGAGTTTTTCTTCTATCACTCCAGTTGCCCGCAGCCCGGTATTGCCGGTATCGGCAAAATCATCGAGGCCGCCTACCCGGACCCTACTGCCCTGGAACCGGACAGTCCTTATTTCGACGCCAAGGCCAAGGCGGAGAAAAATCCATGGAGTGCAATCACCGTGGCCCACGTCAAAACCTTCCCCAAGGTGCTGAGCCTGGGCGATTTGAAGCAGCAAACCGCCCTTGCCGAAATGCCGCTGGTGCAGAAAGGCAGCCGGCTTTCGGTCATGGCGGTCACGCCTGAACAGTGGGCGGCCATCCTTCATCTGCTTTAACTGACCGATATCAAGACCCTCACGGGGTAAACCCGTCACACTGGAACGCTAACGCCGCAGGATGCAGCCATGTCTACGAACCACCGCACCTCCCGTCTTTTCGCCTTCGCCCTGATCGTCCTGTTGCTGGGGGCCGGGGCCTTTGGTTACTGGCGCTCGACCCAGGACCGCCTGCCCGAAGGCTTGAGCATGGGTAACGGGCGGCTGGAGTCCACCGAAGTGCAGATCGCCGCCAAGATCCCCGGGCGCCTGGCCGAAGTACGCGTGGATGAAGGCGACAAAGTGCTCAAGGGCCAGCTGCTGGCGCGTATGGACACCCGCACCCTGGAAGCCCAACGCGCCCAAGCCGAAGCCGAGGTGTTGCGCGCCAAGGAAAACTTCGCCGCCGCCGAAGCCAACGTGCAGTTGCGCCAAAGCGAGCAATTGCTGGCCAACCAGGAACTCAGGCGTACCCAGGAGCTGTACCGGCGCGGCTTCGCCAGCAGCCAGTTGATCGACCAACAGCAAGCACGCCAGAACACCGGCAATGCAGCGGTGATCGCGGCCCAAGCCCAAGTCAACGCAGTGAAGGCCGCCATCGGTGCGGCCCAGGCCCAGGTCGCCCAGCTCACCAGCGAAATCGATGACAGCAGCCTGCGTGCGCCCATCGACGGCATCATCCAGTTGCGCCTGGCCGAGCCAGGTGAAGTGCTCGGCGCGGGTGGGCGCGTGTTGCTGCTGATTGACCCCAATGACCAGTACATGAACCTGTACCTGCCCGCCTCCGTCACCGGTCGCCTGACCGTCGGCAGTGAAGCGCGCATTCTGCTCGACGCCCTGCCCCAGCAGGCGTTGCCGGCCAAAATCAGTTTTGTCGCAGCCAAATCCCAGTTCACTCCCAAGGAAGTGGAAACCCGCGATGAGCGGCAGAAACTGGTGTTCCGCGTCAAATTGCACCTGACTCAACCCAGTGCCGTGCCGCAAGCCAAGCCGGGCATGCCCGGCGCGGGTTATGTGCGCACAGCCGATATCGACTGGCCGGCCAACCTGCAATGAGCGGCCTGGCGCTGCACTCCACGGGGATCAACCACCGCTACGGCAAGCAACAGGCACTGCTCGACATTGCCTTCAGCCTGCCGGCCGGCACCCGCTGCGGGTTGATCGGCCCGGACGGCGCCGGCAAGTCGAGCCTGCTGGGATTGATCGCCGGGGTTAAGAAGCTGCAGGACGGCCAGTTGCAGGTGCTCGGCGGTTCCATCCAAGACCGTCGCCATCGCAACAGCCTGTACCCGCGCATCGCCTTTATGCCCCAGGGTCTGGGCGGTAACCTGTACCCCGAGTTGTCCATCAGCGAAAACATCCGTTTCTTCGCCACCTTGTTTGGCCTGTCGAAAGCCGATTGCGACCAGCGCATGCACAACCTGTTGCTCGCCACCGACCTCGCACGCTTTGCCGAGCGCCCGGCGGGCAAGCTCTCTGGGGGTATGAAGCAGAAGCTCGGCCTGTGCTGCGCGCTGATCCATGATCCGGACCTGTTGATCCTCGACGAACCCACTACCGGCGTCGACCCGCTGTCACGCCGGCGGTTCTGGGAGCTGGTCGACAGCGTACGCAGTGAACGCCCGCAACTGACGCTGCTGGTGGCCACCGCCTACATGGAAGAGGCCGAGCAATTCGAGCATTGCCTGATGCTCGACCGTGGCAGGTTGATCGCCGATGGGCTGAGCCGCGAACTGGCGACGATTACGCCCAGCGGCAAGCTGGATGAAGCCTTTACTCACTTTCAGGGCGACAGCGCCCACGACAACCAACCACTGGTGATTCCACCACGCACGGGCGGCAACACCGATATCGCCATCCAGGCCCACGACCTGACCCTGCGCTTTGGCGATTTCACCGCGGTGAATAAGGTCAGCTTTGACATTGGCCGCGGCGAGATCTTCGGCTTCCTCGGTTCCAACGGTTGCGGCAAGACCACCACCATGAAAGTGCTGACCGGGCTGATGCCGGCCACCGAGGGCAGTGCAATCCTGCTGGGCAAACCGGTAGACGCCAAGGACCTGGCGACCCGCAAGCGCGTGGGCTTCATGTCGCAAAGCTTCTCGCTGTATGGCGAGCTGAGCGTGCGCCAGAACCTGGTGCTGCATGCGCAACTGTTTGACCTGCCCAAGGCCGACAGCGGCCCGCGTATAGATGAACTGATCCAACGCTTCGACCTCGGTGAAGTGGCCGAGCAGCCCTCCGGCGAGTTGCCCCTTGGCCTGCGCCAGCGTTTGTCCTTGGCGGTTGCGGTGCTGCATCGCCCGGAAGTGCTGATCCTCGATGAGCCCACCTCGGGCGTCGACCCGGCGGCGCGGGATGATTTCTGGCGGTTGCTGATCGAGTTATCGCGGGAACAAGGTGTGACCATCTTCCTGTCCACCCACTTTATGAACGAAGCCCAGCGCTGCGACCGCATCTCCTTGATGCATGCCGGCAAAGTGCTGGCCTGCGACACACCCGAGGCGCTGCAACAGCAGTTCCACGGCGACACCCTGGAAGCGGCTTTCGTCACCTGCCTGGAACAGGCCCAAGGTGAACCCGAACCCGCCGCCCCCCGTGCAACCGTTAACGACACCCACGCGCCGCCGGTGAGCAAAAGCGGCTTCAGCCTGGCACGGTGGTTGGCCGTGGCCAGTCGCGAAGGCAAGGAGTTGCTGCGCGACAGGGTACGCATGGCTTTCGCCTTGCTCGGGGCGATGTTCATGATGGTGATCTTCGGCTACGGCATTTCCCTGGATGTGGAAAACCTCGCCTTCGCCGTCTACGACCAAGACCACACTCCGCAAAGCCGCGCCTACCTGGAAGCATTTCGCAGTTCACGCTATTTCGCCGAGCAAGCCCCCATCCGCGACGCCAACGAATTGCACCGGCGCCTGCAACGCTCGGAAATCAAACTGGCCCTGGAGATCCCGCCAGGTTTTGGCCGCGACCTGTACGCCGGGCGCCAACCGACCGTGGCTGCATGGATCGATGGCGGCATGCCGTTTCGCGCCGAAACCAGCCGTAACTACATCGAAGCGGTACACCAAGGCAATCTCCAGCAGTTGGCCGAATTGAGCAGCCTGCCCCGCAGCACGCAAGCCGCGGTCAAGCTGGAAACACGCTTTCGCTACAACCAGGACGTGGTCAGCGTGAACGCTATCGGCCCGGGCGTGATGGCGCTGATCCTGGCATTTATCCCGGCGATGCTCACCGCCCTGGGCATCGTGCGCGAAAAAGAGCTGGGTTCGATCACCAATTTCTACGCCACGCCGCTGACACGCCTGGAATTCCTGCTGGGCAAACAGGCGCCCTACCTGGCCGTCAGCCTGGTCAACCTGGCGCTGCTGGTGGCGATGAACCGCTGGTTGTTCGGTGTACCGTTCAAAGGCAGCGGCTTGACCCTGGCTTTCGGTGGCCTGCTGTACGTGCTGGCGACGACGAGCATGGGCCTGTTGATCTCGGCATTCACCCGCACCCAGATCGCAGCGATCCTCGGCACCATGATCATCACCAGCCTGCCGACCATTCAGTTTTCCGGGCTGATCGTGCCGCGCTCCTCCCTGGAAGGCGCGGCGGCACTGATGGGCATGCTGTTCCCCGCCGGGCACTTCCTGGATATTGCGGTGGGCACCTTCACCAAGGCCCTGGACCTGCGCCAGTTGTGGCCGCAGTGCCTGGCGTTGTTCGGGTTTTTCGTCGGTTTCACCGGGCTGAGCCTGGTGATGCTCAAGAAGCAGGAGGCCTGATGCACAAACTCGCCCATATCCTGCGCCTGGGGCTCAAGGAACTCACCAGCCTGCGCCACGACAGCGTGTTGCTGCTGTTTCTGTTCTACGCCTTCACCGTGGCGATCTATATGCCCGCTGCCGGCTCGGTGATTGGCGTGCACAACGCCAGCGTGGCCTTTGTCGATGAAGATCACAGTGCGCTCTCGCGACAAATGGCCGAGGCCCTGCAGCCACCAGAATTCCAGGCGCCGGCGCCACTGGCCTACGACCAGTTGGACAAGGTCATGGACAGCGGCCAGTACACCTTCGTCGTCAATGTACCGGCGAATTTCCAGGCCGACCTGTTGGCGGGGCGCCAGCCGGGCGTGCAGGTGAACGTCGATGCCACGGCAATGAGCCAGGCCTTCATGGGCGCCGGTTACATCGGGCGGATTTTCCAACGCGAACTGCTGACCTACAGCGGCCAGGCCGACGCTGCCGGCAAAGCCCCCGCCCTGCTGACTACCCGGGCGCTGTTCAATACCAATCTGGAAGGTGGCTGGTTCCTGGCGGTGATCCAGATCGTCAACAACATCACCATCCTCGCCATCGTGCTGACCGGCACCGCCCTGCTGCGCGAACGCGAACACGGCACCCTCGACCACCTGCTGGTGCTGCCCCTGACCGCGCTGGAGATCATGCTGGCAAAAATCTGGAGCAACATGCTGGTGGTGGTCTTGTGTACATGGCTGTCCCTGGAACTGGTGGTCAAAGGCTTGCTCGGCGTGCCGTTGGCCGGCTCCATGAGCCTATTCCTGTTGGTGACGGCGCTGTATCTGTTTGCGAGCACGGCGCTGGGCATCTTCCTCGCCACCCTCGCCCGCTCGACGCCGCAGTTCGGCTTGCTGGCGATCCCGGTGATCATCCCGATGCTGTTGCTTTCTGGCGGCAGTACGCCGCTCGACAGCATGCCCGAATGGTTGCAGTGGGTGATGCAGGGCTCGCCGTCGACGCACTTTGTGAGCTTGAGTGCGGCGATTCTATTCAGGGATGCGGGGCTGAGCGTGGTGTGGCCGGACTTGTTGGCGCTGACGGGGATTGGCTTGGTGTTTTTTGCGGTGGCGTTGGCGAGATTCAGAAGTACGTTGTTGTCTTGACGCTTGAATTATTAGCGCCAAAAAAACACTAAAAAACCCATGCTTATTTCTATATAGCCTAAACAACTGTCATTTATGACAGTAGTAAATTCCGCTCCAGAGAACTCTACTGACGATATAAAAATTTGCTGCGGAAGAATCAAAGCCTTAGCAACTTTTTCATACCCATCACTTAACGGAGATTCATCATGGCGGACACACAAGCCCCCAATGAAAACTACATCGAACTTCCTGCCGAAACTACAAGCGCCCCAACCACCACTGCGACGAAAATGGTGGTATCTGGCGCGTATGCACCATGGGGATTCGAAGGTTCGATAGAGTTCGAGTATTCTCTTATCGCTCCGGGCTCGCCGACAATCTTAATTAGAACCTTAAACTACTATCTCAAAGCGTCATACCAGCCGGCATCTTCGACATTTAATATCACAGCACCTAACTTATCACCCTTAAGTGTAAATCCAACAGCGATCAACAGATGGGTGCTTTGGGGTTCAAGCTCTCAAACAACTTCGCGATCATATAATTTTGATTTCATATTCCAGGCGATACAGAATGGCCCGAGTGCAACTGTCCGCAAAACTATAAATCTGCCCATTTGAATAATATCTACCCACCTGCGGCCGACAAACCAGCCGCGGGCGTGGTAAGTCTGCACTTATTGAATAATCAAGTTATTGAACAACAAATCCTCAACCACCGGCTTGCCGGTCTCATCGTTCATTACTTGCTGGGTTTGCTTCAGGGCTTCCTGGCGCAGTTTTTCCTTGCCTTCAACAGTGCTCATGGCCTCATTGGTCTGCTGGGTGAACAGCGCCACCAGTTGGTTGCGAATCAACGGGTCGTTGGCTTTGACCGCAGCAGCAGCTTCAGGGCCGGTCACACGCAGAGCGATATCAGCCTTGTACACCTTGAGCTTCGCCGTGCCATCCAGGCCGTAGTTGCCCACAAACGGTGGCGTCAGGCTGATATAGCTGACCTTCGGCGCCTCACCTTCCTTGGCTTCTTCGGCCTGGGCTGCCATCGGCAACGTCAGGGCCAGCATCAACAGGATCCACGCTTTCACAGTTCATTCCTCGAATTCGGTTGCCCGGTAGCATAACGCTAGCAAGGCTGAGCACAAGCTTATGGCGGCTTATCAGGCCCGGGCATGCTCGTTGACCCGCGGGCGTACCCTCCTACACTTATCGGCCACGACGCCAAAAGGAATAGTCCGATGAAAGCTGTGCTGTGCAAAGCCTTCGGCCCCGCCGAAACCCTGGTGCTGGAAGAAATCGCGAGCCCTGCGATCAAGAAGAACGAGATCCTGCTGGACGTGCACGCGGCCGGGGTGAATTTCCCGGACACCCTGATCATCGAGGGCAAGTACCAGTTCAAGCCGCCCTTTCCGTTTTCACCCGGTGGCGAAGCGGCGGGCGTGGTCAGTGAAGTGGGTGAGAAAGTCAGCCACCTGAAAGTCGGTGACCGCGTGATGGCGTTGACAGGCTGGGGCAGCTTTGCCGAGCAGGTTGCAGTGCCCGGCTATAACGTGCTGCCGATCCCGCCAAGCATGGACTTCAACACCGCTGCCGCCTTCAGCATGACCTACGGCACCTCGATGCACGCGCTCAAACAGCGCGCCAACCTGCAACCCGGCGAAACCCTGCTGGTGCTTGGCGCTTCCGGGGGCGTGGGCCTGGCCGCCGTGGAAATCGGCAAGGCCATGGGCGCCCGGGTGATCGCCGCCGCCAGCAGCGCCGACAAACTTGCGGTGGCCAAGGCGGCCGGCGCCGATGAGTTGATCAACTACAGCGAAGCCAGCCTCAAGGACGAGGTCAAGCGCCTGACCGATGGCAATGGCGCCGATGTGATCTACGACCCGGTGGGCGGCGATCTGTTTGATCAGGCCGTGCGCGCCATCGCCTGGAACGGCCGGCTGCTGGTGGTGGGGTTTGCCAGCGGGCGCATTCCTGAACTGCCGGTGAACCTGGCATTGCTCAAGGGCGCGGCGGTGGTCGGGGTGTTCTGGGGCTCGTTTGCCCAGCGCCAGCCGCAGGATAATGCGGCGAACTTTCAGCAGTTGTTTGGGTGGTATGCCGAGGGCAGGTTGAAGCCGTTGGTGTCGCAGGTGTATCCGCTGGAGCAGGCGGCCCAGGCGATTAATGACCTGGGGCAGCGCAAGGCAGTTGGAAAGGTTGTCGTACAAACCCGCTGACAGATTTTAAATGCTGTCCATGTGGAAGGGGGCAAGCCCCTCCCACATTTGTTCATCGATCTGGAGAACTCCGAACACGACCCACACTTATCTATTAGCGACATGTTCGTAAAAGAACATGCAATTGCTCCCCTTTCCTGTGTTTGCAGATAAGAGGCGATGCTATTTTCGGTAACGAAACTGTAACATTCGCATCCGCAGTCAAAACAAGAAATTTGGAGCTCTTGAATGTTTGCTTTCTTTCGTCCTGCCGCACACCAGGCGCCCCTGCCTGAAGAAAAAATAGACAGTACCTACCGACGCCTGCGCTGGCAGATCTTTGCCGGTATTTTCTTCGGTTACGCCGGCTATTATCTGCTGCGCAAAAACTTCTCTCTGGCCATGCCCTACCTGATCGACGAGGGTTATACCCGCGGTGAACTGGGCCTGGCGATGTCGGCGATTGCGATTGCCTACGGCTTGTCCAAGTTCCTCATGGGCCTGGTCTCCGACCGCTCCAACCCACGCTACTTCCTGCCCTTCGGCCTGCTGGTTTCAGCGGGTGTGATGTTCATTTTCGGTTTCGCACCCTGGGCAACGTCCAGCGTGACCATGATGTTCATCTTGCTGTTCATCAACGGCTGGGCCCAAGGCATGGGCTGGCCGCCGAGTGGACGAACCATGGTGCACTGGTGGTCGCAGAAAGAACGCGGCGGCGTGGTGTCGGTATGGAACGTGGCGCACAACGTCGGCGGCGGCCTGATCGGCCCGCTGTTCCTGCTGGGCATGGCGTGGTTCAACGACTGGCATGCGGCGTTCTATGTGCCGGCTACGGTGGCCTTGGCGGTGGCGGCGTTTGCCTTCATCACCATGCGCGACACCCCGCAATCGGTGGGCCTGCCACCGATCGAGCAGTACAAGAACGATTACCCGGAAGGCTACGACGCCAGCCACGAAGACGAATTCAGCGCCAAGGAAATCTTCGTCAAGTATGTGCTGCGCAACAAAATGCTCTGGTACATCGCTTTCGCCAACGTGTTCGTCTACCTGCTGCGCTACGGCGTACTGGACTGGGCGCCGACCTACTTGAAAGAAGCCAAGCACTTCACGGTCGATAAGTCGTCCTGGGCGTATTTCTTCTACGAGTGGGCAGGTATCCCGGGCACGCTGTTGTGCGGATGGATGTCGGACAAGATCTTTCGTGGCAACCGCGGCCTGACCGGTATCGTGTTCATGGCCCTGGTGACCGTGGCGACCCTGGTTTACTGGCTCAACCCGCCGGGCAACCCGATGATCGACATGATCGCGCTGTTCTCCATCGGCTTCCTGATCTACGGCCCGGTCATGCTGATCGGCCTGCAGGCGCTGGAACTGGCACCGAAGAAAGCCGCCGGCACCGCAGCGGGCTTCACTGGTTTGTTCGGTTACCTGGGTGGTTCGGTGGCAGCCAGTGCGGCCATGGGCTACACGGTTGACCATTTCGGCTGGGACGGTGGGTTCGTGTTGCTGATCGGTGCCTGCGTACTGGCGATCGCGTTCCTGATCCCCACGCTGTGGCACACCAACAGCGTCAGCTCGGCGCGTTAAGCGCCCGGGCAATCCTTGGCACAGCGCTTGAGCCGCGCCTCCAGGTTCTTATCTGGCATGGCGTGGCTACGCAGGGCGTTCACGGTCTGCTCGACATAATCGCGAGTGGTGCCGTAACGCCCGCAAGCGCTTTGCAGCACGTGATTGAGCACAATATCGGGCAAGTTCCCGGCATAGCTGGGCAAGTGCCGCTCCAACACAAACCCCAACGCCTGCACGGTACTGCCATCTTCCAATCGGCAGCTGAGCCAGTGCGGCCGATAAGAAGGGTAAGGCATCTCGCGCTGCCATAAGGCGTACAGCGAGGCCTCCAACTGGTCCTCCGGCAAGCGGTAGGCAAACCCGCTGCAGGATCCGCCGCGATCCAGCCCGAACACCAACCCCGGCAACTCCGGCGTACCCCGATGCTCGTGGGACCACAGGTACAAGCCGCGGTGATAACCGTGAACCCGTGCGCGCACCCGTTCGGTCGACGAACATTCAGGGCGCCAGATCAGCGAACCATAGGCAAACAGCCACACCGGCCCACCCTTGTGCCGGGCCATAGTGGCCTGCATCGAGCTCATTAATTGTTCGTGAGTGAGTTGCGGCCCAAGATCGAGCCGCGGAGGGTAAGCCAACTGCAAAAGATCGGTTTCAATGGCGGTCATGGCAAAAAGCGGTGCGCCTCCTGTGTGTTACCAGTTGTAAGCGACTTTACCGTAAATAAAACGCGCCGCTGTAACCGTACGGCGAAAAAGTGCTATAGGCCAGATTGCCGCCGCGCCAATACGGCGCCCAGCTCATCGGGGCCGGTGCTGCTTAGCGCTTCGCCGGTGATCAAGTCGATTGGCAACAGCGAAGCACTGGCCATGCGCCCGTTGCCATATAGCTTAAAGACATTCATCAGCCAGAATAAATACCTTAAAAGAATAAGAAAAAGCATAAGCACGCCCGCCCACTCGTCAGGATCTAAACCGGTAATTTCGGTAATTTCAGCCCCGGTTCAGCCTGGGCACGCGCCAAGCAGTCAAAATAGCGCACACATTACGACCCACTTAGCCGCTCATCACATCGACTATCGAGGTCGCTCCATGAAGACATTCCGCTTGCCTGGCCTGTTGTTCCTGGCCCAGGCCACCACCGCACTGGCTACCGAAACCCCACCCACCAATGACGACAAGGGCTTCTGGTATGCCCAGACCAGTGTCTACACCCGGCACTTCGCACCCGACCCGGAGCACAACAACAAGCAGGATTTGATCGGCCTGGAACGCAACGAGGCGTCGGGCCTGGTGTATGGCGGGGTGACCTTTCGCAACTCGTTCCGCCAGCGCTCGTACTACGCCTACGCGGGCAAGCGCTATGACATGGCCGACTACCCGGTGTATGCGAAATTGACCGGCGGACTGCTCCAGGGCTATCGCGGCGAATATCGCGACAAGATCCCATTGAACCGATTCGGCGTGGCGCCGGTGATCATTCCGTCGGTGGGTACCCACTATGGGCCGGTGGCGGCGGAGCTGGTGCTGCTGGGGTTCAATGCAGCGATGGTGACGACCGGCGTACGATTCTGACACTGACACGGCACGTGTCTACTGTGGGAGCTGGCTTGCGTGCGATAGCGGTGTTGGCTGACAGACCGCTATCGCAGGCAAGCCAGCTCCCACATGGATTCAACTTGAGTCTTTAGGGCCGTGGAGCGTAGGCGAACACATCGGCACGCATGCGGTGCGCATCCATGCCGGCGTTGACCAGTGCGTCCAGGGTGCCGTAGATCATCGCCGGCGAACCGCTGGCATAGACATGCACGCTATTGAGGTCGGCAATGTCCTCGCACACCGCTTCATGCAGCAAGCCACAGCGGCCTTCCCAGCCACACAGGTCGCTGACCACCTTGTGCAGGAACAGGTTGGGCAATTGCTGCCATTGCTCCCAATGCTCAATCTGGTAGAAATCTTCCGGGCGGCGTACGCCCCAGTACAGGTGCACCGGGTGCTTGAAGCCGGAAGCGCGGCAATGCTCGATCAGGCTGTGCATCTGCGCCATGCCCGTGCCGGCAGCCATCAACACCAGCGGCCCGTCCGGCAACTCGGCCAGGTGGGTGTCACCGAAAGGCAGTTCGACGCGAGCCATCTGGTTGCGCTGCAATTGCTCGATGAGGTTGCGCGCACTGTCCTCACGGGCCAGTACATGCAGCTCCAGCTCACGTCCGGCATGGGGCGCCGAGGCCAGGGAAAACGCCGATTTCTCGCCATTCTCCCGCTCGATCATCAGGTATTGCCCGGCGTGGTAACGCACTGCCTTGCCCGCCGGGGCACGCAGGCGTACACGCCACACATCGCCGCCGACGTCTAAGCACTCAATTAATTGGCACGACAATTTGCGCAACGGCAACTCTCCCGGCGCCAGTACCCCATCCCACAACACAACGCAGTCCTCCAAGGGTTCGGCAATACAGGTGAAGAATTCACCATGATCACGCACCTCGCCGGCTTGGCGTACCCGCCCTTCCACCAGCAACGCCGCACACACATGGCATACACCATTGCGGCAGGCTTGGGGGCACTCATAGCCCAGGCGACGTGCGCCGTCGAGGATTCGCTCGCCAGGGTCCAGCTCCAGCACAGCGCCGGAAGGTTGCAGGGTTACACGCATCAATCTATTCCCAATTCTTTCCAGATCGCATCGACACGCGCCGTGACGGCTTCATCCTTGACGATCACCCGGCCCCACTCGCGAGTGGTCTCACCCGGCCACTTGTGGGTGGCATCCAGGCCCATTTTCGAGCCCAGCCCCGAGACCGGCGAGGCGAAGTCGAGGTAGTCGATCGGCGTGTTATCGATCATCACCGTGTCGCGCTTGGGGTCCATGCGCGTGGTGATGGCCCAGATCACGTCGTTCCAGTCACGGGCATTGATGTCGTCGTCAGTGACGATAACGAACTTGGTGTACATGAACTGTCGCAAAAACGACCACACACCCAACATGACCCGCTTGGCATGTCCCGGGTACGACTTCTTCATGGTCACGATCGCCATGCGGTACGAGCAACCTTCCGGCGGCAGGTAGAAGTCGGTGATTTCGGGGAATTGCTTTTGCAGGATCGGCACGAACACTTCGTTGAGCGCCACGCCGAGGATGGCCGGCTCATCCGGCGGGCGGCCCGTGTAGGTACTGTGGTAGATCGGCTTGATCCGATGGGTGATGCGCTCGACGGTAAATACCGGGAAGCTATCGACTTCGTTGTAGTAGCCGGTGTGATCGCCATAAGGGCCTTCATCGGCCATCTCGCCCGGGTGAATCACGCCCTCGAGAATGATTTCGGCGGTGGCCGGCACTTGCAGGTCGTTACCGCGGCACTTGACCAATTCGGTGCGGTTACCGCGCAGCAAACCGGCGAAGGCGTATTCGGACAGGCTGTCGGGCACAGGCGTCACGGCGCCGAGGATGGTGGCCGGATCGGCGCCCAAAGCGACTGAAACCGGAAATGGCTGGCCGGGGTGCTTCTCGCACCACTCACGGAAGTCGAGAGCGCCGCCACGGTGACTCAGCCAGCGCATGATCACCTTGTTGCGGCCGATGACTTGCTGACGGTAGATGCCGAGGTTCTGGCGGTCCTTGTTCGGGCCCTTGGTGACGGTCAGGCCCCACGTAATCAGCGGCCCAACGTCGCCCGGCCAGCAGGTCTGCACCGGGAGCATGGCCAGGTCTACATCATCGCCCTCGATGACCACTTCCTGGCATACCGCGTCCTTGACCACCTTGGGGGCCATGGCAATGATCTTGCGGAAGATCGGCAGCTTCGACCAGGCGTCCTTCAAGCCCTTGGGCGGCTCGGGCTCCTTGAGAAAGGCCAGCAACTTGCCGATCTCGCGCAGTTCGCTGACCGACTCGGCGCCCATGCCAAAGGCCACACGCTCGGGGGTCCCGAACAGGTTGCCCAGTACCGGAATGTCAAAGCCAGTCGGTTTTTCGAACAACAGCGCCGGGCCCTTGCTGCGCAAGGTGCGGTCGCAAATCTCAGTCATTTCCAGCACCGGAGAAATCGGCATCTGGATACGTTTCAACTCTCCGCGCTGCTCAAGTTGCTGCACGAAATCCCGAAGATCCTTGAATTTCATTAACCATGCCACCCGTAAAATAGGCGTACATCCTACCTGCTCTGAGGGCGGCTGGCAGCTTAATTGGCCGTCAGCCCTCGTGATTGCAAGGAACTGAACAATGGTTCCAGGAAGGCTTCGATGTGCCGGGCACCAACGTCTGACAGATGGTTATCGTCGGTATACAACGCTCGACCATTGAGTTCGACCCGGCACAAACCATCGGCGCCGCACAGCAGGGGCGCAGGGTCCAGCACCTTGACACCGCTGTCGCCCGCCGCCAGTTCGTCAAACAACTGCGTGATAAAGGCCTGGCGCTTCACATGCTCGGCTATGGCGAGCCCTTCACCGTCCACTGGACGGTTCATCATCGCCAGGCGGCTGAGACGGTAAGGCACGATGATCTCCTGCAGCGGCACTTCCTTGACCAGCCAGACCTTATGGCCGGCAGCACGCAAGCCCTGGATGCGTTCACGAAGGCCTTGGGCGAAGCGTTGCTCGGCGACAGCACGCACATACTGGCCAGTGCCGGGATCCTTAAGCGCATGCTCCTTGTCACCCGACATTTGCCCATAGACGTACAGGCTCCAACGGGCCGCCAGCACCACGTCGCTGAACGCCTGCTCGGTCATGGCCTTTTCGACGCGACGGTTGAAGTGCGCGCATCGAGCGATATTCTCCAGGCCGTCCAGCGGGATACAGCCGGCAAAACTGGCCTCTACCAGGCTGATATCGTGGCGATCAGCCCCCTCTCTGAGCGCGGGTATCAGCGCAGTGGCGTGACTGTCGCCCCATACCAGCGCTGAAACAGATTGGCTTCTCGGACCGAAATGGCAGAACAGCCGATCATCGGGGGTGTCTTTGTCAGCCATGCACGCCAGCAGGTCCGGGCTCCACTTCTTGGCCTGGGCAAAACGCAATGCCTGTTCGGACAAGCGCGAAGGCACACCGTCGAACTCACGTATCGCCAGGCCGGTAAAGCCAAGTGCCAGGATGCCGACCAAGGCTGATGCCAGAATCGCCTTGCGTCCGGCCAGCAGGCGTTTTTCCCGGAACGGCGTTTCCACGAAGCGCCAGGACAGGTAGCCCAGCACCAGCGACAGCAGCATCAATCCGGCCAGTTCCAGGGCGCTCAATCCATCCACTGCGGCATAGTTGGCGTACACGAAAACCGGCCAGTGCCAGAGGTACCAGGAATAGGAAATCAGCCCGATACCCACCATCACCCGCGTACTCAACAGACGCCCGACCCAGGTCTGCTGCTGGCCGTTGGCCCAGATCAAGCCGACGACACCCAGCACAGGCAATAGAGCGGTTGCACCGGGAAACGGCGTTTTTGCGTCATAACCCAGCACAGCGATCAGAATCAGTGCCATGGATGCCAGGCTGACCCCTTGCGCCAAAGCGGGCGAAGCGCGCCACTCACGCTTGGGCAACACTGCCAGCATCGCGCCGGCCAGCAATTCCCAGGCGCGCAGATGCAGCAGGAAGAAAGCTTTTTGCGGCTCATGCTCAACCGCCCAGACGCTCATGCCGAAAGACCCGAGCAACACCGCGAACAGCGCCAGGCGCCAGTGTTTCAGGCGGCTCGACAGCAACGCCAGCAACAGCGGGAAGAAGATATAGAACTGCTCCTCTACCGCCAGCGACCAGGTATGCAGCAAGGGTTTGATGTCTGAAGACACATCGAAATAGCCATGCTGACGCGAGAACAGCAAGTTGGAGGTAAACGTCACCTGATAGTGCGCCGACCGGCCCAACTCCTCGTAGTCCTTGGGCGCCAACAGAAACCAACCCACTGCCAGTGTCGCGGCGATCATCACAAACAGCGCGGGCAAGATACGCCGGGCGCGGCGAGCCCAGAAGTCGATGAAACTGAAGCGGCCAGCCTGGCGCTCACGCCAGATAATTGACGTAATTAAAAAGCCGGAAATGACGAAAAACACATCAACGCCAACAAAACCGCCAGTAATGCCAGGAACGCCAAAATGAAATAACACGACTGCGAGGACAGCGATGGCACGCAGGCCGTCGATGTCTCTGCGGTAAGCAAGAGTGGTCATAAGAATGTGATCAGTCTGTGACGAAAGGAGTTAGCGTAGTCACGCGTCAATTTTTGTTACTTAACGGATACTTATGCCACAAATGCCGCAGAATCTCGACGCATAAAAAAAGGCGCCCTTGAGGGGCGCCATTTTTTTGGACCTGAAACGCCGTATTACTTGCGCTTCATCGACAAGAAGAACTCGTCGTTGGTCTTGGTGGTTTTCAGCTTATCGATCAGGAATTCGATGGCAGCCACTTCGTCCATCGGGTGCAGCAGCTTGCGCAGGATCCACATACGCTGCAGTTCGTCGTCTGCGGTCAGCAACTCTTCGCGGCGGGTGCCGGAACGGTTGATGTTGATCGCAGGGAACACACGCTTTTCAGCGATCCGACGGTCCAGGGGCAGTTCCATGTTACCGGTACCCTTGAACTCTTCGTAGATCACTTCGTCCATCTTCGAACCAGTCTCGACCAGCGCGGTGGCGATGATGGTCAGGGAGCCGCCTTCCTCGATGTTGCGCGCAGCACCGAAGAAACGCTTGGGCTTCTCCAGGGCGTGGGCATCAACACCACCGGTCAGCACCTTGCCGGAGCTTGGGATCACGGTGTTGTAGGCACGCGCCAGACGGGTGATGGAGTCAAGCAGGATCACTACGTCTTTCTTGTGTTCGACCAGGCGCTTGGCCTTCTCGATCACCATCTCGGCAACCTGCACGTGGCGGGTTGGCGGTTCATCGAACGTCGAGGCAACCACTTCGCCGCGCACGGTGCGTTGCATTTCGGTCACTTCTTCCGGACGCTCATCGATCAACAGCACGATCAGGTGAACTTCAGGGTTATTACGCGCGATGTTCGCTGCGATGTTCTGCAGCATGATGGTCTTGCCGGCTTTCGGCGGTGCGACGATCAGGCCACGCTGGCCCTTGCCGATCGGGGCGCACAGATCGATCACACGACCGGTCAGGTCTTCGGTGGAACCGTTGCCGGCTTCCATCTTCATGCGCACGGTCGGGAACAGCGGGGTCAGGTTCTCGAAGAGAATCTTGTTTTTCGCGTTCTCGGGGCGATCGAAGTTGATCGTGTCGACCTTGAGCAGGGCGAAATAACGCTCGCCTTCCTTCGGAGGACGGATCTTGCCAACGATGGTGTCACCGGTGCGCAAGTTGAAGCGACGGATCTGGCTCGGCGAGACGTAGATGTCGTCTGGGCCGGCGAGATAGGAGGCGTCTGCGGAGCGGAGGAAGCCGAAGCCGTCCTGGAGAATCTCCAGCACGCCATCACCGGAGATTTCCTCGCCGCTTTTCGCGTGCTTCTTGAGCAGGGAGAAAATCACGTCCTGCTTGCGCGAACGGGCCATATTTTCTATGCCCATTTCTTCGGCCAGCTGGAGCAGGTCGGTAATCGGCTTTTGCTTGAGTTCAGTCAGATTCATATAGGAATGACGTAATCATTTTATGGAGGGGGGAAATTAAGCTTTTGGCTTAATGAGGCCGCGCCGCAGAGAAGGCGACAGGATCGCGTACTAATCGAAAAGGAATGCGTCGGCGACGGCTTGCAGGGGGCAGTGGAGAAACCAGTGCGGGGCCGAATGTACCACCTGAATTTCTGAGCGTCTAGCCCTGTTTCACGAAAAAGCCCCGCGATTTGCGGGGCTTTTTCGACAACGCTTAAATGTTCGCGTCGAGGAAAGCTTGCAGCTGGGACTTCGACAGTGCGCCCACTTTAGTGGCTTCGACGTTGCCGTTCTTGAACAGCATCAGCGTAGGAATGCCGCGCACGCCATGCTTGGCTGGGGTTTCCTGGTTGTCGTCGATGTTCAGCTTGGCGATGGTCAACTTGCCTTCGTAGGTGGTTGCAATGTCGTCCAGGACCGGAGCGATCATTTTGCAAGGGCCACACCATTCAGCCCAGTAGTCAACCAGCACCGGGCCTTGAGCCTTGAGTACTTCGGCCTCAAAGGTCGCGTCGGTGACGTGCTTGATAAGATCGTTGCTCATGGATGTCTCCGGAATGTAAGCAAAAAAAACGTTGCTCATCATAGCTGCCCTTCCCCCGTTCAGGAAGCCGCGTCTGATTGAGTCTTGCTATGGCGCTGCATGAGTGTGGGTATGACCCACTCACGACGTGACGGGCGTCACAAATGCTATGCCGGTGCGCAATGCCGCCTTGCGCACGTGTTCCTGCATGGCTTTCTGTGCCGCTGTACTGGTACGCCGGGCCAGGGCGCGCAGGATTTTGCGATGTTCCTGCCAGGTCTCCATGGCACGTTCCGGCCGGATGAACGGTAGTTTCTGGCTTTCCAGGAACATCTCGGCGCAGGCACTGAAAATGCTCACCATCGCCTGGTTGCCGCTGGCCAGCAGGATGCGCCGGTGAAAGTCGAAGTCCAGGCCGGCGGCGGCTTCGAAGTTGCCGGCCTTGAGCATTTTGCGCATTGCTTCGACATTGTCTTCCAGGCCGTCCAGCTCGTCGATGGTCAGTGTCACCGCTGCCAACCCCGCCGCAAATCCTTCCAATGCGTACCGCAGCTGGAAAATCTCCGTTGGCGTGGCCTGCGCCGCGAAGGGCCAGGCGAACCCCGGCGCGTCCTGCAGGCCTTGCACGAATACGCCCTTACCCGGCTGCACGCTGACCACGCCCAAGGCGCTCAGAGACGACAACGCCTCGCGCAACGACGCTCGGCTCACCCCTAATTGCATCGCCAGGTCACGCTGGGAAGGCAACGCATCGCCCGGCCCGAAACCCTGCTCCTTAATCAGCTTGCGGATGGCTTGCAGGGCCGCCTCCGGTACGGCTTGGGCGATCGAATTCATAAAAACCAGGTTTCCAGATCACTGTGCAGCTAGTTGTAAAGCTATTTACAACCGGCTGCAAGCCACGCCCCAAAGGGGCTCGCACGGTTTTATCGGCGCCCGAAAAGAGTGCGAAACGGGCAACAACTGTTCAGACCAGTAAGACCGCCGCCGCCCAGCAAAACCAAGCGTTGCAGGCCATTACAAGAGGAGTGGCATGGGCTGTGCACTGAGCAAATCCAGAAAATCCCTTCGCCTTTCTCGGAGAGTTGTCATGACCAAGCGCTACAGCGCCCTGCTCACTGCCCTGTTTGCCAGCCTGATGCTGAGCCAGGCTCCCGTCCAGGCTAATGGTCTGGATGACATCGTCGCCCGTGGCACCCTTAAGGTCGCCGTGCCCCAGGACTTCCCGCCATTTGGTTCGGTCGGCCCCGACATGCAACCACGGGGGCTGGACATCGACACCGCCAAGCTGCTGGCCGACCAACTCAAGGTCAAGCTGGAGCTGACCCCGGTCAACAGTACCAACCGTATTCCGTTCCTCACCACCGGCAAGGTCGACCTGGTGATCTCCAGCCTGGGCAAAAACCCCGAGCGTGAAAAGGTCATCGACTTCTCCAAGGCCTACGCCCCGTTCTACCTGGCCGTGTTCGGGCCGCCCGAGGCCGCCATTGGCAGCACCGATGACCTCAAGGGCAAGACCATCAGCGTGACCCGTGGTGCCATCGAGGATATCGAGCTGACCGCGGTGGCACCCAAGGAAGCCACGATCAAGCGCTTCGAGGACAACAACTCGACCATCGCCGCCTACCTGGCCGGCCAGGTCGACCTGATCGCCAGCGGCAACGTGGTCATGGTCGCCATCAGCGAACGCAACCCCAAACGCGTACCTGCGCTGAAGGTAAAACTCAAGGATTCACCGGTGTACGTGGGCGTGAACAAGAACGAGCCGGCGTTGCTGGAGAAGGTCAACCAGATCCTGGTCACGGCCAAGGCTGACGGCAGCCTGGAAAAGAATGCACTGCAGTGGCTGAAAGAACCGCTGCCTGCCGATCTCTGATGCGGAGCTGACAGATGGCCTATCAATTCGACTTCGTGCCAGTGCTGGCCAATACCGACCTGCTGCTGCGCGGCGCACTGTTCACCCTGGAGCTGACGGCCATCGGCGCGATCCTCGGGGTAGCCCTGGGCACCCTCGGCGCCGTGGCAAGGGCATGGAGGATCCAGCCGTTTGCGTGGATCTTTGGTGTGTATGTTGAATTGATCCGCAACACACCCTTCCTGGTGCAGTTGTTCTTCATCTTCTTCGGCCTGCCGTCCCTGGGGTTGAAGATCACCGAGTGGCAAGCGGCGGTGCTGGCAATGGTGATCAACCTCGGGGCCTACTCCACCGAGATCATCCGCGCCGGGATCCAGGCCATCCCGCGCGGGCAACTGGAAGCGGCTGCAGCGTTGGCGATGACGCGCTTCGAAGCGTTCCGCCATGTGGTGTTGCTGCCGGCGCTGGGCAAGGTGTGGCCGGCCCTGAGCAGCCAGATCATTATCGTGATGCTGGGTTCGGCGGTGTGTTCGCAGATCGCGACTGAAGAATTGAGCTTTGCCGCCAACTTTATCCAGTCGCGCAATTTCCGTGCATTTGAAACCTATGCCCTGACCACCCTTGTTTACCTGTGCATGGCGCTGATGATTCGCCAATTGCTCAACTGGATCGGCCGGCGATTTGTGATGAGGAACAGCCGATGAGTGAGTTCACCTTGTGGGACATCGTGCGCAACCTGTTCACTGGCCTGCAATGGACGCTGCTCTTGTCAGTGGTGGCGTTCGTGGGCGGCGGCCTGATCGGCCTGCTGGTGATGACGATGCGCATCAGCCGTGCAGCGTTCCTGCGCAATAGTGCCCGCACCTATATCGAACTGTTCCAGGGCACGCCGTTGCTGATGCAGTTGTTCCTGGTGTTCTTCGGCGTTGCCCTGCTCGGCGTGGATATATCGCCCTGGCTGGCTGCGGCAATCGCCTTGACCCTGTTCACCAGCGCTTACCTGGCCGAAATCTGGCGCGGCTGCGTGGACTCCATCGCCCACGGCCAATGGGAGGCCTCCGCCAGCCTGGCCCTGAACCCACTTGAACAACTGCGCTATGTGATCCTGCCGCAAGCGCTGCGCATTGCCGTCGCGCCCACAGTGGGCTTTTCGGTGCAGGTGGTCAAAGGCACCGCCGTGACCTCCATCATCGGCTTCACAGAACTGACCAAGACCGGGGGCATGCTCGCCAATGCCACCTTCGAGCCCTTCATGGTCTATGGCCTGGTGGCCCTCGGTTATTTCCTGCTCTGCTACCCCTTATCCCTCAGTGCGCGCTACCTGGAAAGGAGACTGCATGCCTCTGCTTAGAATTTCGGCCCTGCATAAGTATTACGGCGATCACCACGTCCTCAAGGGCATTGACCTGACGGTGGATGAAGGCCAGGTGGTGGCGATCATCGGCCGCAGCGGCTCGGGCAAGTCCACCTTGCTGCGTACCCTCAACGGCCTGGAGTCGATCAACGACGGCGTGATCGAAGTCGACGGCGAATACCTGGATGCCGCCCGCGCCGACCTGCGCAGCCTGCGGCAGAAAGTCGGCATGGTGTTCCAGCAGTTCAACCTGTTTCCGCATTTGAGCGTTGGTGAAAACGTAATGCTGGCGCCGCAGGTGGTGCAGAAAGTGCCCAAGGCCAAGGCGGCCCAACTGGCAAGGCAGATGCTCGAGCGGGTCGGGCTGGGCGAGAAGTTCGACGCCTTCCCCGATCGCTTGTCCGGTGGCCAGCAGCAACGGGTGGCCATTGCCCGGGCATTGGCGATGTCACCCAAGGTGCTCTTGTGCGATGAGATTACGTCGGCCCTGGACCCGGAACTGGTCAATGAAGTGCTCAGTGTGGTGCGCCAGCTGGCCCAGGACGGCATGACCCTGATCATGGTGACCCACGAAATGCGCTTTGCCCGGGAAGTCGGCGACAAACTGGTGTTCATGCACCAGGGCAAAGTGCATGAAACCGGCGACCCGAAAATGTTGTTTGCCAACCCAAGAACCGCCGAGCTTGCCAATTTCATTGGCTCGGTGGAACAGCCGAGCTGACCAGCTCAAAGCTGCCCTGCCCCTCCAAGTGGATCTCACTGCGCACCGCCAAGGCATCGGAGGGCAGTTCGGTATGGATATCCACCAGGGCAGTGAGCCGCCGACCGACCACCGGCCCGCCTGCTGCGTGCGCCACCACCGCCTGGCCGGGCAGCAATTGGCCGCTGGCTGGCGCGCCAGGCACATGGGCAACCGCCCAATCGACAGGGCGGCCGTCCACTTGGGCATTTTTGAGACTCAACCGGTAACGCCCCTCGCGACCAAACCGAAAACCCTGTCCATCGGCGGCAATGCCAACAAAACGCAGGGCCATGGCCGCTGGCTCAATGCAGAGTACATTCACGCTGATCGAACGGACAGTCAGCATCACTGTGGTGCTTTGAGCCTCTGCACCCCTGCGTATCGAGCCATAGTCGATGCGCGGCTGACTCAGCGACAGGCGACAGTTTTCAGCCAACGCCTCAGACGGCGCCAGCAACGTGCAACATAGCGCCAAGGGCAGGCTTGCAGCCTTAACCACCTTGGCAAACCGCCGATGCGGCTTCATAGAATTTGTCATTGTCTGGCTTGGTCTCGGGGTCAATGTTCAACAGGCAAGTGGAAGAGTCCGGCAATGAAACCCGCAGGGTTTGCGACTCAGTGACGTCGTTGAGGAAAATCATGCCCTCGCCTACCACGCTGGTGATGAAACGATTGCCTTTGCCGAATACCGAGGCGCCCTGAGGTAATGGCCGGCCGTGCTGATCGTTCGCGGTGACCAGCATTCGACGCACTTTCACTACGTCGAAATCCACGGTATTGAACGAGCCTCGACCTGCGGCAAGTACCTGAGTGCCGTTTTTCAGGTCCACGCGCTTGGGCAACGATTGGGTCTGCACCTCGACTCGGCTGTTGGTGTAGGCCGGCAGGCTCGCGATCACTGCTTGCCCGCTGAAGTCGGTCCAGACCGGGCCCTGTGGTGTCTGGACTTTCGCGGAACCGATATCGCCGACCGAGACGACGCCGAACGTGTCCTGCACGGTATAAGGCGAGAAGGTCAGGCCGCCTGGGTGAGCCACTGCTCCGCCCTGCAACTGCCCTGTGTAGCTGGTGCCCAGGGGATCGCGGCTGACGCCCAGGCCGACCCGGGTATAGCGTGGCAGCAGGTCCACCTGGCCCCGCACCGATTGCTCCCGGGCCCGGATGTCGCGCTCGACGCCTACTTCGTAATTCACATACTCGTTGACCCTTTCGCTCAGCGCAGTCCCCGCGGTGAACTGGTCCCCACGGCGACTGGTGAAGCTGCTTACACGACGATCCCCTCCCAGCGGCACACTGACCTGCAACCGCAAGGACAGGTCGTTACCCAGGGAACTGTCAGGCCCACTGTCGGCAAGTGAAGCGCCACGCCGGGTCCGAGTGCCACCCACCTGCGAATCTGCAATGATTGCAACATCGGCGTGGCCAAACGTCTTGTTCCAGGAGGCGAACACATGCTCGCTAGTTTGCCCGCCAAATTGAGCACTGCGTGTGTAGTTCAGAGAAAATATGCCCAGGGTAGAGTCGGACCAGCTCATGCCCGCCGTGTATTGGTTTTTGAAATGCGAGTTCAGTTCATCGGCTTTGAGCGAACGCCCCACGTCAGTGACTTCGCGGTAACCGCGCGTCTGGGTGGTTGCACTGAAGTTGACATCGATATTGGCAACCACCGGGCTGCTCGCGGACAGGCTGCTACGTGAACCGGACACGGCCTTTTGGCTGTCTCGGGACAGGTTATGTCGTGCGTTCACGGAAACCCGCTGGAAAAACACACTGCTGAGGCTGCCACCTGCAGCCCAATAGTCATCGGTGCTCAACAAACCAAAACCCGCGGATGAATCGCGCCCCAGCCCCCAGGTGCCACTGCCCATGGCGATCACCGGTGACGGGCCCTCTTCACCGGCGGTTCTGCGCAGTTCGCCAAGCGAGAAATAATACCCAGGCGCGGCCGGGGCAGCCCCTGCGAACGACGCCGCTGGTACGACAAAACTGCGCCTGGCGCCCCGCACGTCAATCACGCTGACTTCAAGATCACTGGTGCTGTTGAGCAGGGGCAATCCCGTCAACCGGAACGGCCCTTCGGGCACCAGGGTACTGTGGACCAACACGCCGGACTGGCGCACCTCAACCCGAGATTGGCTTTGGGCCAAACCCTCGACCACCGCATTGTTGTTGCCTGCGGGTATCCGGGACTGCCCATCGGGAAAAAACTGCAAGCCGGAGAGCTGGATGCCACCAAACAGCGGGTTATTGCTCGACAGCTGGCCCGCCTGGAAAGTCGAATGCAACGCGGCGATGTCCCGCTGCGCATAAGCATGCAGGTGTTCAGTGCGCGTCTTGCCGTTATCAGACACATAGAACTGGCGGCTGCGGACGATCCAGTCTTGCAGGTTGAAACCCGCTTCGGTATAGGCCGACACGAACCGTGTCGGCCCGCTGCGCGAGTGGCTGTCATATCCCAGCACGTCGTAGTTGAACAAGGCCGCCGCCCCGCCCCTGGAAAAACTTCCGGCTTCCCACTGCGGCTCACGCAGGGCCTGGGTGGGCACCACAAGCACCACTTCGTCAGTACCGGGGCGCAGGCGCACCATCGTCGCCGGAAACTGCCCGAGGAAATCATGACAAGCCTGGTCCGGCGTGACGCCTTCCAGAAGAATGCCCCGGGGCTTGACCAATCCAGCCTTCTCCAGCAGCCCGGGGGTGAAACACAGCCCCCCCTGTGCGTCGAACCGGGCATCTACCAATCCAAGGGGGTTTCCATTGACGCGCAACCCCACCACCTGGACGCCTTCGCGAAAGCGCGCCGCACTGCGGAAATAGTCGGAAACCTTGGGGTCTATACCGTGGGTTGTGAGCGCAGCAAGATCGAATCCCTCCCCGATCTCCAGCGCAGCCACGAGACCAGGCATGCTCCATAACGCTGCAAACCCGATGAGCAATGTGGGCCTGCGGGGCAACGAAGGGGCGGCGACGCGGTTATTCAAAGGCATCATCATGGGTGATCAACCCTCATCGGTGTTGATCGGAGCCCGGTAGCTATCGACCGAAAACCCATAGACCGTAGCTGGCTGAATCTGAACTTCAGCGGCGCCGTCCAAGGCTACGTCAACCTTCGCCACCAGCACCTCGCCCGGCAAGATGTAGGTGCGCGGCAACGTGGCCAAGATATCGTTTGGCAGCAGTTGCACATCCGGCGCCAGGCGCACGACATAGGCGCTATTGTTATGGACGACCAGTTGTTGTCCCGTACGCTTCCACTTCAGCAACTCCCAAGGCGTGTGGTGCCGCGGCAGCCCCCGCGGATGCAGGATCAGCGGCAAATTCTGACGCAGGGTAATGCCGATGGTCGCACCACCGGCGACCCGAGCCTGAGGGATGCCCTCGAAGGAGATACGCTTGAGCCGTTGGGTCTTGAGCGGCTCCTTCAAGGTACTGATGAAGCGCACCAGTTGGGTCTCCCCTGCCTCCACTCGAGTGATAGGCGGTGTGACAATCAGTAGCGGCTCCAGGTCCTCAGGCACGTTTTCAACAACTGAATGAAGCAGCGCCGGTCCCTCATCAGTATTCTTGATATTGATCGTGGCTTCGCCGTCTTCTTCATATAGCACCACCACTGTTGTTTCCGGCAACATACCGTCTGCCGTGGCAACAGCGCTGAAATAAACACTCCACAGCAGCGTACAACTTATTAAAAAACCACGCACTCGGCATTCTCCGCAACTCATGAAGTTGACGATCGGCTATCAACCGCCCACAGAAAAACAGCCAACAAGAAATAGTGGTTTCTTGATCGGCTGTTTTCAGTTGTTTAGATGTAACTCAATACCAGCGTGGCGCGACCATCAATGGAAACGTCGCGGCTCAGATCCAAGTCCTGAGCCCTGTTGATTACCGCCTTCACTGCAAGTGTGCCGGTCAGTTGGCTGATAGAGGCCGGTGTGATAGTCACGCTGTTACGCCAAGAATACTGGCTTGGCGACTGGGCAACTTTGCCATCACTGTTCTGCCAGGCCCCCAGGCCTGTGCGCATGATCGGATGCAGCACCGCTGCGGACGACCGCAGGTCCCTGAGGGTCACCGAATAACCACCGGTTCGCCGGCCTCCCACCATGCCCAAGCCAAAGTTTTGCGCTTCGCTAAAGCCTGCCCCCAGGATACCTGTCACCTTGCTGCCCGCTTGCAGGTCAGTAAGGGTGAGCCCGAACCTGGCCGGTGTGGCACCGCAATTGATGACAAGGGAAGTGGTCCTCTCCTCGCGCGGGTTGAACGACGTGCGGGACAACTCGCCGGAGCGAATCGTACCGTAGTCGATGATGCCACTGCCTGCCAGGCTGAGATTGCATGCAGCGGGGGTAATGGTGCCCCTGACGACCAACTGGGCACTGGTGGTTGCCTGGGCACTCAGGGTCGCAGCCAGGCACGCAATACCTAAGGTCAATCCAATAATTTTTTTCATGTTTGTCCTGTCACTTGAAGTTCTCAGGCGCTCTTTATTTTCGGTCTTGGCGACTCCGTCGCCCAACGCCTTATCTTCCGTAATACAAAACGATAAATAAATAACACCTAGGCAGAATTGCCGAGTGACAGTCTGGCGCCTTGGCGCTTAGCAATTGAATCAGACAACACGTCATTTATTGTGGTATCGGGTTAAATCAAGCAATAACCTTTATCCATTAGCAGAGTAGTCCCAAGCAAGGTATCGGACAAAAAACTATTCCAACCCCTGTAAGCAAAGTCATGGGTATCTTGGCACCGCATATGATTAAATACTCTTACCCCCCCGAAGCACCTCTTCAACGGCCACATACAAATTCTCCCTACATTTATAATGAAACACCCTTACAGACAGCATTCATAAAATTACCGAAGCACAACGCGTTGGCGTCAGCGGTCGATCGTGGCACGATGGCGAGGTTATCGACCGAGATCCCCAAACCATGCCGCAATCCCAAGCCAAGAACCTGTCCTTGATCGCCGCCATCGACCTGGGCTCCAACAGCTTTCACATGGTCGTGGCCAAGGCCCAGAACGGCGAGATCCGCATCCTCGAGCGGCTCGGCGAGAAAGTGCAACTGGCCGCCGGGATCGACGACGAGCGCAAGCTCAATGAAGAATCCATGCAGCGCGGGCTCGATTGCCTCAAGCGCTTTGCGCAACTGATCAACGGCATGCCTACTGGCGCCGTGCGCATCGTCGGCACCAACGCCTTGCGCGAAGCTCGCAACCGCAACGAGTTCATCCATCGTGCCGAGGACATCCTCGGGCATCCGGTGGAAGTCATCTCGGGCCGTGAAGAAGCCCGCCTGATCTACCTCGGCGTATCCCATACCCTGGCCGATACTCCCGGCAAACGTCTGGTGGCGGACATCGGCGGCGGCAGCACCGAATTCATCATCGGCCAGCGTTTCGAACCGCTGCTGCGTGAAAGCCTGCAGATGGGCTGCGTGAGTTTTACCCAACGGTATTTCAAGGACGGCAAGATCACACCGGCGCGCTATGCCCAGGCCTACACGGCGGCACGGCTGGAGATCATGAGTATCGAACACGCCCTGCACCGCCTGACCTGGGATGAAGCCATCGGTTCGTCCGGCACCATCCGCGCCATCGGCCTGGCCTTGAAAGCCGGTGGCCATGGCACTGGCGAGGTAAACGCCGAAGGTTTGGCGTGGCTCAAGCGCAAGCTGTTCAAGCTGGGGGATGCGGAAAAAATCGACTTCGACGGCATCAAGCCCGACCGTCGCGCCATTTTCCCCGCGGGCCTGGCGATTCTCGAGGCTATCTTCGACGCCCTCGAACTGCAACGCATGGACCACTGTGACGGCGCCCTGCGCGAGGGCGTGCTCTATGACCTGCTGGGCCGCCATCACCACGAAGACGTGCGCGAGCGCACCCTCAGCTCGCTGATGGAGCGTTACCACGTCGACCTGGAACAAGCTGCTCGTGTGGAGCGCAAAGCCTTGCACGCCTTCGACCAGGTCGCCGAGGATTGGGACCTTGAAGACGGTGTCTGGCGGGAGCTGCTCGGCTGGGCCGCCAAGGTGCATGAAGTGGGCCTGGACATCGCCCACTACCACTACCACAAGCATGGCGCCTACCTGATCGAGCATTCGGACCTGGCCGGCTTCTCCCGGGAGGACCAGCAGATGCTCGCGCTGCTGGTGCGCGGCCATCGTCGCAATATTCCCAAGGACAAGTTTGCCGAGTTTGGCAAAGACGGCATCAAGCTGATCCGCCTGTGCGCGCTGTTGCGCTTTGCGATCCTGTTCCACCACATTCGCGGAACCCAGGAAATGCCCCAGGTGAAACTGCATGCCGTTGGCGACAGCCTTGACGTGGTGTTCCCCAAGGGCTGGCTGGATGAAAACCAGTTGACCCAGGCGGACTTCGCCCAGGAAGCGGAATGGCTGACGCGGGTGGGGTTCAGCCTGAATCTGCGCTAAAAAGCACACCGATAGATAAATGTGGGAGGGGGCTTGCTCCCGATGGCGGTGGCCCTGCCGACTAATGTGTCGACTGATTCACCGCTATCGGGAGCAAGCCCCCTCCCACATTTTTTAGACCTCGCTGGTGCTGGGGTTTAGTTCACCGCAAGAATCGGGCTACCCAGCTTCTCCAGCAACGTTGCCTGCGCGCTGCGCGGGTTCTGGTTGCCGGTCGGCGTGTTACGCACGTAGCGACCGTCCGACTGCAGGCTCCAGCTGTGGGTGTTGTCGGTGAGGTAGCTTTCCAGTTCCTTCTTGACCCGCATGATCAGCTTCTTGCCTTCCACCGGGAAACAGGTCTCCACCCGCTTGTCGAGGTTGCGCTCCATCCAGTCGGCACTGGAGAGGAACATCTGCTCTTCGCCGCCGTTGAGGAAGTAGAACACTCGCGTGTGCTCCAGGAAGCGACCGATGATCGAGCGCACGTGGATGTTATGCGACACGCCGACAATGCCCGGGCGCAGGCAGCACATGCCCCGCACCACCAGGTCGATGCGCACGCCGGACTGGCTGGCCTTGTACAGCGCGCGGATGATCTTCGGATCGGTCAGCGAGTTGAACTTGGCAATGATGTGCGCCGGCTTGCCGTCGAGGGCGAACTGGGTCTCGCGGGCAATCATGTCGAGCATGCCCTTCTTTAGCGTGAACGGTGCATGCAGCAGCTTCTTCATGCGCAAGGTCTTGCCCATGCCGATCAACTGGCTGAACAACTTGCCGACGTCTTCGCACAGCGCGTCGTCGGACGTCAGCAGGCTGTAGTCGGTGTAGAGCTTGGCGTTGCCGGCATGGTAGTTGCCGGTACCCAAGTGGGCGTAGCGCACGATCTCACCGGCTTCACGACGCAGGATCAGCATCATCTTGGCGTGGGTCTTGAAGCCGACCACGCCGTAGATCACCACCGCCCCGGCCGCTTGCAGGCGGCTGGCCAGTTGCAGGTTGGACTCTTCGTCAAAGCGCGCACGCAGCTCGATCACTGCGGTGACTTCCTTGCCGTTACGCGCAGCATCCACCAGCGCATCGACGATTTCCGAGTTGGCACCACTGCGGTACAGGGTCTGGCGCACGGCCAGGACATGCGGGTCCTTGGCGGCCTGGCGCAGCAAATCGACCACCGGGGTGAAGGATTCGAATGGGTGCAGCAGCAGGATGTCCTGCTTGCTTATCACGCTGAAGATGTTCTCGCTGTTTTGCAGCAGTTTCGGGATCTGCGGGGTGAACGGCTTGTATTGCAGCTCCGGGTGGCTGTCCAGGCCGGTGATGCTGAACAGGCGCGTCAGGTTCACCGGGCCGTTGACTTGGTACAGCTCGGACTCGGCCAGGTTGAACTGCTTGAGCAGGTAATCCGACAGATGTTTCGGGCAGGTATCGGCGACTTCCAGGCGTACAGCGTCGCCGTAGCGCCGCGAGAACAGCTCGCCGCGCAGGGCACGGGCCAAGTCTTCGACATCTTCGGAGTCCAGCGCCAGGTCGGCGTTGCGGGTCAGGCGGAACTGATAGCAGCCCTTGACCTTCATGCCCTGGAACAGGTCATCGGCATGGGCATGGATCATCGACGACAGGAATACATAGTTGTCGCCAGCGCCGCCTACCTCCTCGGGTACCTTGATGATCCGTGGCAACAGGCGCGGTGCCGGGATGATTGCCAGGCCGGAGTCGCGTCCAAAGGCGTCGATACCTTCCAGCTCAACAATAAAGTTGAGGCTCTTGTTCACCAGCAACGGGAACGGGTGCGTAGGGTCGAGGCCGATGGGGGTGATGATCGGGGAAATCTCGTCACGGAAGTAGCGGCGCACCCAGGTCTTGATCTTAGCGGTCCAGTGGCGACGGCGAATGAAGCGGACCTGATGCTTTTCCAGCTCCGGCAGCAGGATGTCGTTGAGGATTGCGTACTGGCGATCCACATGGCCGTGCACCAGCTCGCTGATGCGAGCCAGGGCCTGGTGCGGTTGCAGGCCGTCAGCACCGGCTTGTTCGCGGGCGAAGGTAATCTGCTTCTTGAGCCCGGCGACACGGATCTCGAAAAACTCGTCCAGGTTGCTGGAGAAGATCAGCAGGAATTTCAGTCGCTCCAGCAACGGGTAGGACTCATCCAGCGCCTGCTCCAGCACGCGGATGTTGAATTGCAGCTGTGACAGCTCGCGGTGGATGTACAGGCTGCTGTCATCCAGGTTGGTGACCACGGCCACCGGCGCAGGCGCAGGCGCTTCAACGACCACCGCAGGCGCGGCCGGCTCCAGTTCCGGCGGGGTCTCGGCGACTTGTTCAACCACCGGGTGAGCGTCTTTTACAGCCACTTCTGAGAGTCCTTCGGTATTCATCGAGTGTTCCTGTGAGGGCTATTGTTGCTCTCTAAGCAATTGGGCGGCGCGGGCGGCGAAGTAGGTCAGGATGCCATCGGCGCCGGCACGTTTAAAGGCAGTCAGGGATTCGAGGATCACCCCTTCACTCAACCAACCATTCTGGATTGCGGCCATATGCATGGCGTATTCACCGCTGACCTGGTAGACAAAGGTCGGCACCTTGAATTCCTCTTTGACCCGATAAAGGATGTCCAGATAAGGCACCCCGGGCTTGACCATCACCATGTCGGCGCCTTCGGCCAGGTCCGCCGCAACTTCGTGCAGGGCTTCGTGGCTGTTGGCCGGGTCCATCTGGTACGAGGCCTTGTTGGCCTTGCCCAGGTTCAGGGCCGAGCCCACCGCATCGCGGAACGGGCCGTAGTAGGCGCTGGCGTACTTGGCCGAGTAAGCCATGATCCGCACATTGACATGGCCCGCCAGTTCAAGCGCTTCACGAATTGCCTGGATGCGACCGTCCATCATGTCCGACGGCGCAACCACCTGGGCGCCCGCTGCGGCATGGGATAACGCCTGCCTGACCAGCGCATCGACGGTAATGTCGTTCTGAACGTAACCGTCTTCGTCAAGAATGCCATCTTGGCCGTGGGTGGTGAACGGGTCCAGGGCCACGTCGGTAATCACGCCCAACTCCGGGAAGCGCTCGCGCAGGGCGCGGGTGGCACGCTGGGCGATCCCTTGTGGGTTCCAGGCTTCTGCGGCGTCCAGGGACTTGAGCTCCGACGGCGTCACCGGAAACAGTGCCAGCGCCGGGATCCCCAGTTCGACCCAATTGGCCGCCTCGATCAGCAACTGATCAATGGTCAAACGCTCCACACCCGGCATCGATGCCACCGCTTCCCGACGATTTTCACCATCGAGCACAAATACCGGCAGGATCAGATCATTCGTCGTCAGTACATTTTCACGTACCAGGCGACGAGAAAAATCATCACGGCGATTGCGACGCAGGCGGGTAGCGGGGAACAGGCGATTGGCAGGGGTAAAGCTCACGACAGACTCCTGAGCCCGCGTTTACGGGCGAGCGTTGCAGTTATAAGCGGCCATTATGACGAAGGAATGACAGTTGTGCTTATCGATGCGACCTGTAGTCGCATTCGTCATTTATGTAGGAATTGTTCACTTCGTGACACATCTCGATACTTTCATGAATCTTCGTGAAGGCGTAGGCTGCGCGTTCATTTCGCCAGCACCCCAGACCATGCTTCAACAATTTCTGCATGACTTCGGTTACTTTGCCCTCTTCCTCGGCACGTTCTTCGAAGGCGAGACCATCCTCGTGCTCGCAGGCTTCCTGGCGTTCCGTGGCTACATGGATATCAACCTGGTGGTGGTCGTTGCCTTCTTTGGCAGCTACGCCGGCGACCAGCTCTGGTACTACATGGGGCGCAAGCATGGCCGCAAGCTGCTGGCACGCAAGCCGCGCTGGCAATTGATGGGCGACAAGGCGCTGGAACATATCCGCAAGCACCCGGATATCTGGGTACTGAGCTTCCGCTTCGTCTATGGATTGCGCACGGTGATGCCCGTGGCAATTGGCCTGTCCGGCTACCCGCCGTTGCGCTATCTGATCCTCAACGGGATCGGCGCGGCGATCTGGGCCGCTGCGCTGGGGGCTGCGGCCTACCACTTCGGCGCGGTGCTGGAGGGCATGCTCGGCAGCGTCAAGAAATACGAACTGTGGGTGCTGGGCGCCTTGCTGGTACTGGGCCTCGTCCTGTGGCTGCGCCGCCGCTTCAAGAATGCCCGTATCGCCCGCGAGGCCTGTGCCGCGGCCAAGGCCCGGCTCGCTGCAGAGCCAGCCCAGGTGGAAACACCTAAGACACCAGTCGAGTAAGCCGGCTTCTGCAACAGTAGAGGCCGATCACGCTCAGCAGACTGTAGCTCGCCAGCGCCAGCCAGGCCAGGTTGCTGGCGGGCCACAGACCGACCATCGGTGCCAGCCATACCAACGGCGCGTTCAGCGCCAACCGCGCCAGCTCGGCCTTCAACGCCCACGGGCGATTTTCCAGCGCCACCCCCAAGGTAAACAGGCCCAGCGCCATGGCTCCCCAACCCAGGACCAGCGCCGCCGAGGGCATCGCCTCGCCGAAATTCATCAGATAGCTGCCAAACCCCACGTACGCCGCAAACTGCAAGGCGACGTACACCTGCTGTCGCGCATCCAATTGCACCTCGAATTTGCGGAACTGGCTCAGGTCCGGCTTGGGCATCGGGTACTTGGCTTTGACGTCCGCCGGGCGCCAGCCGGTGCGCATGAACCAGATACGTAACTTGTCCCACCAGCTGTCAGTACGCCGGGCGTCATTCCATAACTGCGCGTAGAACTGCAGGTTGGCCCACAACGGATTCCAACTGGCCAAGGGCGTGGTCACACCGAAAATGACCGGCTCGTTGTCGTCTTCCTCTTGGAACGTGCCGAACAGCCGGTCCCAAATAATGAACACCCCGCCGTAGTTGCGATCCATGTAGAGAGCGTTCTGTGCATGGTGGGCCCGATGATTGGACGGTGTGACGAAGAACCACTCGAACCACCCAAGCTTGGGAACGTGACGGGTGTGGACCCAGAACTGATAGAGCAGGTTGAGCGACGCCACGCTGATAAACACCACCAGCGGCACACCGACCACAGCCAGGGGCAGGTAGAAGATCCAGCTCAGCAGGAAACCGGTGCTGGTCTGGCGCAAGGCAGTGGTGAGGTTGTAGTCCTCGCTCTGGTGATGCACCGAATGCGCGGCCCAGAGGATATTGCGCTCATGACCCATGCGATGCAGCCAGTAGTAGCACACGTCATAGAACACGAAGGCGAACACCCAGGTCCAGGCACTCTGGGTCGACCACTCGAACAGCGCCAGATGCTTGAGGGCGAATGCGTAGGTCAGCAGACCCACACCCTTGGTCAACAACCCGGTGGTGGTGGACAGCACGCCGGTGCTGAGGCTGTTGATGGCATCCGCCACTCGATAGTTGCGCGCGCCGCGCCAACGGTCGGCCAGCAGTTCAACCACGATCAGGGCGATGAAAAACGGTACCGCGTAAGGCACGAAGTCCATGGGCTAGTCCGGTCTATTTTTGTTACATCAAGATTAGGTGCCCCGCCGTGAGATCCCATTGGCAACAGGTTACAAATTAGTAGACATTTAACGCCATGAATCAGGAGAAATGCCCATGAGCAAAAAGATTGCAGTGATCCTTTCCGGCTGTGGCGTGTACGACGGCGCAGAAATCCATGAAAGCGTGATCACCCTGCTGCGCCTGGACCAGCGCGGCGCTCAAGTCGAATGTTTTGCGCCGAATATCGCCCAGTTGCACGTGATCAATCACCTTACCGGTGAGGAAATGCCTGAAACACGCAATGTACTGGTGGAGTCGGCGCGCATCGCCCGGGGCGCAGTGAAGGACATTCGCGAAGCCAACGCCGCAGACTTTGATGCGCTGATCGTGCCTGGCGGCTTCGGCGCGGCGAAGAACCTGTCTGACTTCGCCGTGGAAGGCGCTGCCTGCAGCGTCAACCCGCAGGTACTGGAGCTGGCCGAAGCCTTCGCCGAAGCGGGCAAACCCGTTGGGTTGATCTGCATTTCGCCTGCGTTGGCCGCGAAGATCTACGGCCCGGGCGTGACCTGCACCATCGGCAACGATGCCGACACAGCGGCAGCCCTGGACAAGATGGGCGCCACGCATCATGAATGCGCGGTGGAGGACATCGTCGAGGACAAGGCGCGCAAGCTGGTGAGTACGCCGGCTTATATGCTCGGCAAAAACATCAGCGAGGTCGCGTCAGGCATCAACAAGCTGGTGGATCGGGTGTTGGAGCTGACCCACGAAAATGACTAACCCGTGCGCATAAGACGGGTAAGGAGGCGATCCAAGGCATTGGCAAATGCTTGCTTGTCCTTTTCCCCGTGGGGCGGTGGCCCGCCGCCCATCTGGCCCTGCTCGCGCAGGTCGGTGAACAGGTTACGCACCGCCAGGCGTTCACTCATGTTCGCCGGGCTGAACTCCTTGCCCCGTGGGTCAAGGGCCGTGACGCCCTTTTTCACCAGCCGGTCGGCCAAGGGCACGTCGCTGCAGATCACCAGTTCACCGGGCACAGCATGCTCAACCAAGTAGTCATCGGCCGCATCCGGGCCGCTGGGGACCACGATAAGCTTCACACAGGCGAAGCTCGGCTTGATCTGGCTCTGCCCGGCCACCAGCACCACCTCGAACTGGCGCTTGAGGGCAAACTTCACCACTTGGTCCTTGGCCGCCCGAGGGCAGGCGTCGGCGTCGATCCATACTCGCATGCTACGCCGCCGCCCGGCGCTTCTCGGTCAGCCGGCTACGGCCATACAGCACCACAATCGCCAGGATCGCCACGGCCTGCGCACCCAACGAATACGCATCGGCATGGATGCCCAGCCAGTCGAAGTCAAAGAACGCCACCGGCCGCGTGCCGAAGATGCCCGCCTCCTGCAAGGCCTTGACACCGTGCCCGGCGAACACCACCGACAGCGCGCACAGCAGCGCCGCGTTGATACCGAAGAACAGCGCCAACGGCAGCTTCGCCGAACCGCGCAGGATCACCCAGGCCAGGCCCACCAGCAGCACCAGCGCCGTGGCCCCACCCGCCAATACCGCGTTATGCCCGGCCGGGCCGGCTTGCAGCCACAGGGTTTCGTAGAACAGGATCACCTCGAACAGCTCGCGGTACACCGAGAAGAACGCCAGTACCGCAAAACCGAAACGCCCACCGCCGCCCACCAGGCTGCTCTTGATGTAGTCCTGCCAGGCCGCCGCATGACGCCGATCGTGCATCCATACGCCGAGCCACAACACCATCACGCTGGCAAACAACGCCGTGCAGCCTTCGAGCAGTTCGCGCTGGGCACCGCTGACGTCAATCACATACGCCGCCAAGGCCCAGGTGGCCAAGCCAGCCAACAGCGCCAGGCCCCAGCCGACGTTGACACTACGTACCGCCGATTGCTGGCCGGTATTGCGCAGGAAGGCCAGGATCGCCGCCAACACCAGGATCGCTTCCAGACCTTCGCGCAGCAGGATCAACAAGCCGGAAATGTAGCTCAACGACCAGCTCAAGCCATCGCCGCCCAGCAAGCCGGCGGACTCGGTAAGCTTGCCCTTGGCCGCGTCCAGGCGTTGCTGCACCTGCTCGATAGGCAAACCGTCCTGCAATGATTGCCGATAGGCCATCAGGGCCTTCTCAGTGTCTTTGCGCACATTGGCATCGACGTTATCCAGGGAGCTTTCCACCAGTTCGAAACCTTCGAGGTAAGCGGCGACCGACAGGTCGTAGGCCTGCTCGTGGTCACCGTTGCGGAAGGCGGCAAGGCTCTTGTCCAGGGTGGTGGCGGTGTAGTCGAGCAACTGCGCGGGGCCACGCTGGACCTGCGGCGGCTGCGCACGCTGGGCGCGGAAAGCCGCGGCGGCGGCAGGACCATTGGCGGCGAGCACTTCATTGGGGGTCTGGCGCGCCAGGTCGGCCAAGTTGAACGCCTGCGCGCTTTTGGCGGCAGCCGGGTCGGCGGTGAAACCAGCGATGTAGGTAGCCAGGTCCCAGCGCTGGCGGTCGTCCAGTTGATCAGCGAACGACGGCATATCGGTGCCTTCGACACCCAGGCCGAGGGTGTTGTAGATCGCATACAGGCTCAAGCGATCCAGGCGTGCAGCATCGCGCAGGTTCGCGGGTGGCGGCGTGAGGCCCACGCCCGCCGGGCCATCACCGGCACCGGCCGTACCGTGGCAGACCGAACAGTGCTGAGCGTACAGCGGCGCGCCGCGTGTAGGGTCGGGCGTGATGGCCGGGGCCTGGCTGACTTCATAGGCCACCGCCAGCTTGGCGCCCAACTGACGGGCCTGACGGGCCACGCCTGCGCCGTCCTGGCGGGCGGTGACCGCTGCCAACAGTTCATCAACGCCGGTTACCAGCTCGGCCCGCTCGGGCTTATCCGGCAAATCGGCTACCAAGCCCTGCAATACCCCGAGAAACTCTACCTGCTCGCGGTATTCCGAGTCGTCCACCACCTTGCCCGCTTCTACCGTCGGTGGGTAGTCGGCGCCAATGTAGTCCAGCAAATGCAGGGCTTGTGGCGCGCCCTCGGCGGTTGCGGCCAAGAGATTAAAGCTGCACGACATCATCGCCGGCAACAGCAGCCAGGCGAGAAAGCGGAAAGGGGCAGTCATGAATGGATCTCAAGTGGAAATACGAAGTAACACTATTGTTGAGCTTTAATGGATTCGACTCAAGGTGTTATTTCATATCACCACAAAACCAATGTGGGAGGGGCTTGCTACCGATAGCAGTGTGTCAGCCAAAAATTTCTAAGCTGATACACCGCCATCGGGAGCAAGCCCCCTCCCACATTTTGATTTGGTTTCTTCAGTTATGCCGTAGCGCGGTGCAGGCTGGCGAGGAAGCCCGCCGCACCTACGAACAAACCTGCAAAGGTGCGGTTTACGCGTTTCTGTTGTTTAGGTGTACGCAACAGGCGCAAGACTTTAGACGCCAACCCCGTGTACCCCGCCATCACGATCATATCGACGCTGATCATGGTCGCACCGAGGATCAGGTACTGGATCAACAACGGCGACTGCGGGTTCACGAACTGCGGCAGCACAGCCAGCATGAACACCAGGGCCTTGGGATTGCTGGCGTTGACCAGGAACCCCCGGAACATCATCGCCATCGGCTTGCCGATAGGGCGCACGGCGGCGTCATCGGTCATGTCCATGGGCAAGGCACGCCATTGCTTGATGGCCAGGTACACCAGGTAGGCCACACCAAACCATTTGATCGCATAGAACGCGGTAGACGACGCCGCCAGAATGGCGCCCAAGCCGCCCGCCACCACGGCAATTTGCATCGCCAGGCCAATCTGCAGGCCGATGGCGTTCCAGTAGCCACGCACGAAACCGTATTGCAGGCCGCTGGACATCGAGGCGATGGCACCGGCGCCGGGGGATAGGGAAATGATCCAACTGGCCAGGAAGAAGGCCAGCCATGTGTCGAGAGCCATTGCGCACCTCAGAAGGGAGTTAGCGGTTGTGCCTTAAGCTAACTCCACCGAGCGAGGGCTGGCTATAGAATTTTGTTAGATGAAACGCTAACGATCGCCTGGAAACATATGTGTCCCTGGCCAACGTCGCACCGAACGCTGGAAGAACAAACTGTTGGGCACCTGCACCATCGCGCTGCTGGTGCCGGCTTCCTCGACTTCGATCAACGTGGTGTAGAGCAGGTTGATCGCCACCACCCGCCCCTTCACGCCGGGTTTGTCGACGGTGTCCACCAGTTCGACGATGTCACCGAGACGGAACGGCCCGACCGTAAAGATCAGGATCGCGCACAACAGGTTGGACAGCACCGACCACATGGCGAAGAACGCCACTGCCGCCACCGCGACAAACCCCGACAGCGCCGTCCATAAGACAGTGGCGGACACACCCAGGCGGCCCAGCACAAAGATCAGCGCACTGCCCATGATCAGCCAGCGCAGGCCGCCACGCAGGGGCATCAGTAACTGCGGCGGCAGCGGGTAGCGCTCACCCAGGCGGGTCAGGCCCTTGGCGACAAAGCGCTGGGCCAGGTAGCCGGCCAGCAGGATCAGCAGGATTTGCACGCCGATCCATACGGGCTCGACCCATTGCGCCGGCAACGGCAGTTGCAACGCTTCCATCAGGACAGCGCCTCCAGCTCCGCTTGCAGGGTTTCGAGCAACTCGAGGGCCTCCATCCAGGTTTCCTCCAACTGCCCTTCGCGCACCTTGAGCTTGGCCTGTTCGGCCAGCAGGTCGCGCAGTTCATCCTTGCGCGCGGCCTCGTACACGGCGCTGTCGCCCAGGCTGGCTTCGATCCTGGCCAGGCGCTCGTGCACCTTGCCCAGCTCGGCTTCCAGCTTGTCGGCTTCACGCTTGTGCGGGGCCAACTGCTGGCGCAATGCGGCGGCAGCCTGGCGCTGGGCTTTCTTGTCGGTCTTGTCTGGATTGACCGGCGTGTTACTGGCCGGCGCATTACGCAGGCGGTAGTCGGTCAGCCAGCGCGCATAGTCGTCCAGGTCGCCGTCGAACTCTTCGACCTTACCGTCAGCCACCAGCAGGAAGTTATCGGTGGTGCTCTTGAGCAGATGGCGATCGTGGGAGACCACCAATACCGCACCGCTGAATTCCTGCAGGGCCATGGTCAGCGCCAGGCGCATTTCCAGGTCCAGGTGGTTGGTCGGTTCGTCGAGCAGCAGCAGGTTCGGGCGGTCCCAAGCGATCAGGGCCAGAGCCAGCCGGGCTTTTTCGCCTCCGGAGAAATTCAGCACGGGCTCATCAATGCGCGCACCACGGAAGTCAAAACCACCGAGGAAATCACGCAAGGTCTGCTCGCGCTCGGTCGGTGCCAGGCGTTGCAGGTGCAGCAGCGGGCTGGCCTTGGAATCGAGCGAGTCCAGTTGGTGCTGGGCGAAGTAACCCACCACCGTGTTCTCGCCACGGGTCAGGCGACCTGCCAGCGGCTCAAGTTCGCCCGAGAGATTCTTGATCAGCGTCGACTTGCCCGCGCCGTTGGGGCCCAGCAAACCGATACGAGCGCCTGGCGTGAGCTGCAGCTTGACCTTCTCCAGGATGGTTTTGTCGCCATAACCCAGGCGGGCATCGGAGAGGTCCAGCAACGGGCTGGAGATCTTCACCGATTCGCGAAATACAAAGTCGAACGGCGAATCGACGTGGGCCGCCGACAGCTCTTCCATGCGCTCCAGAGCCTTGATCCGGCTCTGGGCCTGGCGGGCCTTGGTGGCTTGGGCCTTGAACCGGGCGATGTAGCTTTCCATGTGCGCACGTTGAGCCTGTTGCTTCTCATAGGCCTGTTGCTGCTGGGCCAGGCGCTCGGCGCGGGCGCGTTCGAACGCGGTATAGCCGCCACGATAAAGGGTGATCTTCTTCTGTTCGACGTGGGCGATGTTATCGACCACGGCATCGAGGAAATCCCGGTCGTGGGAAATCAGCAGCAACGTACCCTGATAGTTCTTGAGGAAGTCTTCCAGCCACAGGATCGCATCAAGGTCCAAGTGGTTGGTCGGTTCGTCGAGCAGCAGCAGGTCCGAAGGACACATCAGCGCTTGGGCCAGATTGAGGCGCATGCGCCAGCCACCGGAGAAGTCGGCGACCGGGCGGTCCATCTGTTCGTTGGTAAAACCCAGGCCGGCAAGCATCTTGCGGGCACGGGCGTCGGCGGTATAGCCGTCGGCACTGTCCAGCTCGGCGTGCAGGCGGGCCTGGGCGGCACCGTCCTGGGTTTTTTCGGCTTCGGCGAGGTCGTGTTGCACCTGGCGCAGGCGCAGGTCGCCATCGAGCACGTAGTCGATCGCGATGCGGTCCAGGGTGTCGATCTCCTGGCGCATATGGGCGATGCGCCAGTCGGCCGGCAGCAGGCAGTCCCCGGAGTCCGGGGTCAGCTCACCCAGCAACAAGGCGAACAACGTGGATTTGCCGGCGCCGTTGGCACCGATCAGGCCGGCTTTGTGACCGGCGTGCAGGGTCAGCTCGGCGTCTTCAAGAAGACGTTGCGGGCCACGCTGTAATGTTAGGCTTTGAAGTCGGATCATAATGGCGGCGGAGTCTACCAGCTTCGTTGGCCGCTGGCTTGGGTGTGAATATGTGCACTGACCTGTGGAGCTTTGCCCTCTCGACCTACGCCCGCCCGGGTGTAGAGGCTGCTTGCCTGCGCTTGCAGGAGCAAGGAGCGGATGTGTGCCTGTTGCTGTGTGGTGCGTGGCTGGAACAACGAGGGGTGGCGTATACGTTCGAACGCGTGCAGGCATTGCAGCAGCTAGCTCGCCCCTGGCGGAAACAGGTGGTCGAACCGTTGCGACAAGTGCGTGTGCAATGGCGAACCATGGCGCAGCAGGATACGCAACTGGCATCGCTACGGGAGCGGGTCAAGACTCTAGAAATGGAAGCCGAGCGAGCATTGCTGATGCGCTTGGAAACGCTGGCGCAGGCATGGCCTATCAATGAGGGGGTGGGTCAGTACGGATGGCTTGAAGGCCTGGCGACCGAAGCCGCCAACCTTGACCACGACGCGCTGCAGCGGCTGCGCGTCGTAGTCGCCAACACTTAAGAAGCGTTGGTTTGGGTGGTGCTTGGCGCTATCGATGCAGGGGTGCTGCCGGTCGATGCGGTTGGAGCGGTTGAAGCGGTCGCAGTGGCAGCAGGTGCTACTGGAGTGGCTGGCTTGGCGGGTGCTGGTTTTGCAGCCGCGGGTTTGGCGGCTGGTTTCGCGGCAGCAGGTTTCGCAGCTGGCTTGGCGGCTGGTTTCGCGGCAGTAGGTTTAGCAACTGGCTTGGCGACTGGTTTCGCAGCAGCAGTTTTAGCAGCTGGCTTGGCGGCTGGTTTCGCAGCAGCGGTTTTAGCCGCTGGCTTGGCGGCTGGTTTCGCAGCAGCGGTTTTAGCCGCTGGCTTGGCGGCTGGTTTCGCAGCAGCAGTTTTAGCCGCTGGCTTGGCGACTGGTTTCGCAGCAGCAGTTTTGGCAGCTGGCTTGGCGACCGGTTTCGCAGCAGCGGTTTTAGCCGCTGGCTTGGCGACCGGTTTCGCAGCAGCGGTTTTAGCCGCTGGCTTGGCGGCCGGTTTCGCAGCAGCGGTTTTAGCCGCTGGCTTGGCGGCTGGTTTCGCAGCAGCGGTTTTAGCCGCTGGCTTGGCAGCTGGTTTCGCAGCAGCGGTTCTGGCAGCTGGCTTGGCGGCTGGTTTCGCAGCAGCGGTTCTGGCAGCTGGCTTGGCGGCTGGTTTCGCAGCAGCGGTTTTGGCAGCTGGCTTGGCGGCTGGTTTCGCAGCAGCAGTTTTCGCAACCGGCTTGGCTGCAACTTTTGCAGGGGTACGAGCACCCAGCGCTTTCCCTACGGCTTCCTTCACACGACCAATGCCCTGGGCCAGCTTCAGGCTTTCCTGAGCGTCTTTCTTGAGTTGGGAAATGTAGCTGCGGGTCTCAGCTTGACGATCCTTGAGGGCATCCAGCAGGTCCTCAAGTTCTTTAACGGCGTCCTTGGCTTTGGCTTGCGCCTTGGACTTGCCGGCTGTAGCGGCGTCTTGCAGTTTGGTGCGGGACTTGTGCAGTTTTTCTTGGGCTTTACCGCGTTGTTTTTCCAGTTTGGCGAGCAGTTTTTCTGCATCGGCCAACGCCTGGGAACATGCGCTTTCGAGATGTTCGAGCAGGCTGCCCGAAAGTTGTTGGAGCAAGTGCAACGGGGTATTTACAGGCTTCTGTTTGGCCGACATGGTTTACCTCCTGGCTGACGTGGGTGCGGCTCATACTAGCCCTCTGCTCTTACCGCCGCTAGGGCATGTTGACAGTATCGTTTGCCTTGCGTTGCACCGTACGAAAATTCTTATCGATATAACGAAAAACCGCGCCACTTTTTACTCTCTCACACTGGCATAATCCGTCGCACTTAAGCCGGGAGACTGTCCATGTCGCGTTACCTTTTTCTAGTGCTTGGCTTAGTGATCTGCGTAGCCGATGCGAGCGACCAACCGTCGTCAAAAACCACTGCCTCGGATCCGCATGATCTTGCCTATAGTCTCGGCGCAAGCCTCGGCGAACGGTTGCGCCAGGAAGTCCCTGACCTACAGATTCAGGCACTGGTGGACGGCCTCAGGCAGGCCTACCAAGGCAAGCCGCTTGCGCTGGACAACGTTCGTATCGAACAGATACTCGCCCAGCACGAAGCACAGAACGCCGCCGACGCCCAAATCCCTCAAAGCGAAAAAGCGCTCGCCGCCGAACAACAATTTCTGACTCAGGAAAAAGCCGTCACTGGCGTGCGCGAATTGGCAGACGGGATCCTGCTCACCGAGCTGGCGCCTGGCACAGGCAATAAACCGCTGGCCAGCGATGAGGTGCAGGTGAAATACGTGGGGCGACTACCCGACGGAACTGTCTTCGACAAAAGTACGCAGCCGCAATGGTTTCGCCTGGACAGCGTAATCAGCGGTTGGAGCAGTGCGTTGCAACAGATGCCGGTGGGTGCGAAATGGCGCCTGGTAATTCCTTCACCCCAGGCCTATGGCGCAGATGGGGCGGGTGAGTTGATCCCACCCTTTACTCCTTTGGTGTTTGAGATTGAACTGCTCGGCATTCGCCACTGACCCATAAAAAAACGGTGCGACGTGCGCACCGTTTTTTATATCGTCGGCAAGGTTCAGACCTGGGTGGCCGCCTCTTCCTTGTGAGCGTTGTGCAGCACTTCGATCAGGCAGTCCTCCAATTCGAAACGCTCATGCAGCAGCGCACCCAATTCTTTGAATTTTTCCGCTACACATTTACCTGCATCACACAGGTCAGTAAACGCCAGCAGTTTTTCCGTGATCACATCGATGCGCGGGTAAATAGTCTCTGCCAGGTCGAGGCCACGCTGGTCGTCGAAGGCTTCCGCCTCTTTGGTCAGTTGCTCGTAGACGCCGAAATGGCCTGCCGATACGTAATCCACCAGTACTCCACAGAAATCCTGCAATGGCTCGCGATTCGCACCCAATGCTTCGGGCTTGGCACCGAGAGCATCAAAGGCCCGAACCAGTTCGTGGCGTGCCTTCAACCAGCTGTCGATCAGCTTGTGCACCCCACCCCAGCGTTCCTGAGCATTCTGACAACTTTCCAGCATGATGATCTCTCTTCCCTATAGGGGTGCTGCTGCTATGTACCTGCGCAACACTTCGAGGATAAAGCAGCAGCCGGACAAGGCCGCGTCTGACAAACGGTTTGGATAACGCGTGCGGGCCAGATTATGCCCGCACGACTGTGGCTTCAAGGTACGCAGGAGAGAAAGTTCATACAAGTGTTTAATCCACTCCTACAACCTGCGTTGGGTTTTCATGGCCCTGCAGGGCGCAAATGCCTACAAAATAACAACCTTGAAAATTGCATGGAGCCCAGGATCAGCATGGTTACGAAGAACAACAGGCTCCACTCGGGAAGGCTCAGTTCAAATAGCGTCCAGGTGATTTCGACGCAATCGACAGTGCCGTTGAACACTGCGCGCATGGCCTGCCAGAACGACAGGCTCTCAATCATGGATTGCAGGTTGGGCCAGCAATCCCGGACCTGGCCTGGCGGCATACTCTGCAATAGCACTTGGCGCCCCGCGGTAATGGCGCCAAGCAGCGCACATCCCATGCTCGCCAGCCCATACAGGCAAACGCCCAAGCGCCCAGGGTTATAAAGAGCAGCGACCAGGTTGATCAACGTAAACGTGGCAAGCAACAGGCGTTGTACCTGGCATAAAAAACAAGGCTGTAGCAGCGCGCCATATTCCAGATAAAAGGACGCGCCCAACGTCAGCGCACCTGCCATGAACGCCAGGAAAAACAAAGAGCGTAAAGGGGCCAAAGACATTGTTTATCCGCACTGCAAGAGATAGGACGCTACGGTAGAGTAAAGGCCCGACCCCTTTCAATACGCCCTAGAGCAGACTATTCCGCGAAAACGTAAGGACATCCCGCCAGAGCCCGGAGGAAATCCAATTACAACAAGTAGGAATTAGTAACAACACCGCTTAAGCCAAGTGTTTACGGGGGCTTGGCGGACCGGGTGTCAGATAGGTCGGAGCCAATCTGTTCACCCTTTCCTACTTCAAACTCGCACAGGGACTGGCAGCGGCGAGGACAGCAGACGATTGTCCAGCAACCCCAGGCCTTCCTGAAACAATTGGTTGCTGCGCTCGGTGTCGCCCAACTGGGCCAGCAGGCGGGCCAGCTCGGCGCAGGCTTCAGGATTACGCTGCACTTGCAGGCTGCTTTCCAGATAGTCCCGTGCCTTGCCCCACAGACTGTTTTGCAGGCAGAGGCGGCCCAGCGTCAACAGCAAACTGGCATCGCCAGGATGATCCTTGAGCCAGCCTTCGGCAAACTTCAATTGACGTGCAGGATCACTGCCGCGCAGCAGGCCATACAGCCGGATCAAGTGGCTGTCATAGCCGCGCTTGAGCGTACCACGCAGTACCTCCTCGGCCTTGGCATCCGCGCCAAGTCGACGTAGCTGGTCGGCATACGCCAGCACCAGCTGTGGCTGCTGGCGCTGGGCCGAAGTCAATTGCTCCCAGGCCCGTTCGAGGGACTGCAAGCCCGCTTCACCTTGCTCTTCACGCTGGGCAGCCAGGCTGAGGTTCTCGCCCCAGGCGCGACGCTCCAGCTCGGCCAGCTCACCCGCAGGCAACACTTTGTCCTTGCGCAGTTCAGGCAACAGGCGAATCACCGACGACCAATCGCCACGCTGCTGATGCAGGCGTTGCAACTGTCGTAGCACCTGCGCGTTATGCGGATGACGCTCGTGCATCGCCTGCAAGGTAACCAGGGCGCCTTCAGTATCGCCTCGGTCCATCTGCAATTGCGCATGGCTCAGTGCAACCGCCAGTTCGGCCTGGGGCTGGCGCTCCAGGGCGCGCTCGAGCAAGCCATCGGACTCCTCATAACGGCCCTGCTCATTGGCCGCACGGGCGGCGCCGATGTAATACAACAACGGCTGGCGCTCTGCTTCCGCGGCGCGGTGCAAATGCCGTTCGGCGCTGGCCCAGCGGCCCTCGGCAAGGTCCATCTGGCCTTGCTCGATAGCAATCTGCACACGGCGGCTGCGGTTGCGCCGCGACCAGGGATTGACCACGCCACTGGATGTGGTGACTAGGCTCAACAACACGCGCACCAGGTAGATCGCCAGGCCGATGGCAAATACCGCCACCAAGGTAGCCCACAGGCTCGATTCGTAATGCAGCAAATGGGGATAGGTAATCAGCACGTAGCCGGTGTGTTTCGAAATGCCCACACCCAGCGCCAGTGCGACCGCAATCGCCAGCACCAGGATCACATAGAAACGCTTCATCAGCTCTACTCCTGGGTCGCCGGTTGGCCAGCCGAGGCCTTGGCATCATCGGCAGACTGATGACGACGTTCGAGGTACGCCTGCACTGCGGCCAGGCTCGCCGCCAGGTCTGGCGTCACCACCGAAACGGCCTTGGGTTCGAGTTCAGCGATACGCGCCAGCATCGCCTTGCTCTGCGGGTTGTCCTGGTTGAAGTTGTCTTGCAACACGCTACGCGCTTCACCCAGCGAGCGGCTGTACACCGCCGATTCGCCATTCAGTGCGGCCCATTGTGCTTGCTCCAGCGCCAGGCTCAGGGCCAGTCGCACTTGGTTCAAGCCTTGGCCCGCCAACAATGGGCGGATGTTGTCATCCGGGTTGAAGTCGATGCGGAAGTAACGGGAAACCTGCTCCCACCACTGGCTCAACCAGTTCTCCGTATCGCTGGTAGGACGCCCTTGGGAGGAAGGCTCGGTGAGTTGATACTCCGGCGCAATCGCCGCCAACTGCACGACCTGGTCACGCAAGGCCGCCAGCTGCAGGTAAAGGCCGGTACGATCCGGTTGCTCGGTGCTACGCAGCGCGGCCAGGCTCTTGGCCAGTTGCTCGCGCGCGGCGAAAGCGCCTGGGTCGCTCTGCTCGCGAAGAATTTCGTCGGCGCCCTGGACCAGCGACTGAGCGCTGTTGATGTCTTGTAAGGCGGACAAGCGCAAGCTGGCCAGACGGATCAGGTGCTCGGCTTCGGCCAGCCGCCAGTCCTTGCGGCTGGCGCCCAATACGGTTTCCAGACGCTGATTCAGGCGCTGCTGATCACCCTGCAGTTGGGCAACCAGGCGGCGGCGCTCTTCAAGCTCATCCGCGCCCGGCAACTGCGCCAGGCGAGCGGCCAACTGTTGCTGGCTTTGCTTGAGGCTCTGGGATTGGTCATCCAGGGCCTGCACCTGGCCCAGCTGATGCTGGCTGCTGGCTTGCAGGGCGCGGACCTGCCAGATCCCCCAGCCGCCGGCGGCTACGCCCGCAGCGCCCAGCAGCAAGGCGACAATGGCTAGGCCATTGCCACGGCGTGGCGCGCTGACCGGTGTCTCGACCGGCGCATCGAGCGCGGGCTGAGCTTCATCTTTAGGCAAGGCTGTTTCGCTCACGTATCCGTCCTTTGCGTATCAGAGAGTGGGAACGGGATAGCTCCCTAACGCCACTAACAAAGCCGCGGCACTCGCGCCACGACAATCCACAACTTTTTCTGCGCCAGCAGCCCGCGCGATCTCATAGACACGCGGACTGGGCACGAACAATGGCAGCTGTGCCACCTCTGGCCAATCGGGGCCGGCCATGGCCTGCAAGTGTAGAAAACCCTGCCCACTGCTGACCACCAGGCCGTTCAAGCGTTCCAACTGGATGCGCTGCATCAGCGTGCCCGTCTCGTAAGCCGGAAGAAAACGTCGATACAATTCCAGGTAGTCGACACTAGCACCTTGCTCGCGCAAACGCTCTGCCAGCAGCTCCCGCCCGCCTTCGCCGCGCAGGATCAGCACCCTTGCACCCGGCCGGGCAGTAGCCTCGCGCAATGCAGGCAATTGAAGCAAGGCCTCGCTGTCATCGCCAGTGGCTGGATAGTGAACATCGAGGCCATGATCGGCCAGTATCTGCGCCGTCGCCGCCCCAACGCTGAACCAGGGCATTGGCGCCGGAGTACTCTTCAATCGTTGCAAGGCCAGGCGCGCGGCCGGCTTGCTCACCACAATGATCGCGCAATAGCGCTGCAGCGCGCCGAACAACGCCTGTTGCTCGGGCGTGACCGGCAACGCTTCGGTTTCCAGCAAGGGTAGGCTGCTGCTGTAGATACCAGCCTCGGACAGCAAGGCCCCCAGGGCCATCGAGTCCTCGGCAGGCCGCGTCAGCAGCACGCGCCAATCGGTCACTGCGGGCCGGCCTCGCCATAGACTTTCTGCAGGATGGCGCCAGCGCCTTTGTCCAGCAACTCCTCGGCGACCTGGATGCCCAGGGCCGTGGCATCACGTTGCGGGCCGCGCACTTCGGCGGTCAGCAGCGTACCGCCGTCCGGGTCGCCGACCAGGCCACGCAGCCACAGGTTTTCACCTTCGAGCACGGCATAGCAGGCGATTGGCACTTGGCAGCCACCATTGAGATGCTTGTTCAAGGCACGCTCGGCGGTGACACGCACTTCGGTATCCGCGTGATCAAGGGGCTTGAGCAGTGCGTGGATTTCGCTGTCGGCGGTGCGGCATTCAATGCCGACCGCGCCCTGCCCGCCCGCGGGCAGGCTGTCTTCGATGCTGATGGCTGACGTGATGCGCTCTTCGAAGCCCAGGCGGATCAAGCCGGCAGCGGCAAGGATGATTGCGTCATATTCACCGGCGTCGAGCTTGGCAAGGCGAGTGTTGACGTTGCCGCGCAGGAAACGGATCTGCAAATCGGGGCGCCGGCTCAGCAACTGAGCCTGGCGACGCAGGCTGGAGGTGCCGACGATACTGCCCAGCGGCAATTCATCCAGGGATGCGTAGGTGTTGGAAACAAAGGCGTCACGCGGGTCTTCGCGCTCGCAGATGCAAAAAAGGCCCAGGCCTTCAGGGAAGTCCATGGGCACATCTTTCATCGAATGCACGGCGATGTCGGCTTCGTTCTCCAGCAGCGCGGTTTCCAGCTCCTTGACGAACAAGCCTTTGCCGCCGATTTTCGACAGTGGCGAGTCGAGCAGCTTGTCGCCGCGACTGACCATGGGCACCAGGGATACCTTGAGGCCCGGATGGGCCTGCTCAAGGCGTGCTTTGACGTATTCGGCCTGCCACAAGGCCAGGGCGCTTTTACGGGTGGCGATGCGGATTTCGCGAGAGGACATGGATCAATCCGAACTGAATAGTTACAGCGGATAATAACAGCTCAGGCAAATACGCTTTGATTTGAATCAGCAAGTGCGGGGCCTCCCTGGCCACATCGCACCGGGATAAGGAATGCAGACCGCGCCGCAGCCCTTGGGCTAAAGCTGCTGCATCATCTTGCGCACGCCGGCGACGTGGCGTCGACTGACAATCAGTGCATCGCCGTTGAGTCCCTTCAGGAATAGCTGAAAGTGCCCCAGGGGCGTACGTTGCAGGCGCTCGATACGTTCACGGGCTACCAGCGCGTTGCGATGGATGCGCACGAAGCGATCGCCAAACTCGTCCTCGAGAGCCTTGAGCGGCTCATCGAGTAATACCTCGCCCAACTCATGACGCAGGGTCACGTACTTGTGATCGGCAATAAAGTAGACGACCTGGCTAAGGGGGATCAGCTCGATGCCCTTGCGGGTGCGCGCACTGATGTGGCTGCGTGGCCCGTTACCACTTTGGGCGGCCGGCTGGGTCAAGGCAGCGAGCTGGGCGCGATTGGGTCGCTCGGCTTTCTTCAAAGCCTTGAGCAAGGCTTCGGCGTTGACCGGCTTGACGAGAAAACTGACAGTGCTGTCTTCGAGCGTCTGTGCAGAAAACTCATCCTGAGCCGCACACAACACCACGGCCGGTGGCGATTCACGCTCGCTCAGGCGAGCAGCCACTTGCAGGCCATCGAGGCCCGGCATGCGGATATCGAGCAGCACCAGGTCGGGCTTGAGGCTGTCGATCAGGGTCAACGCCTCCTCACCGTTGGCGGCACTCGGTTCAAGGATTGTATAACCCTCGAGTTCACTGACCAGACGGCTCAGTCGCTCGCGGGCTTGGGGTTCGTCATCAACGATCAGGACATTCATATTGCGCTGGATTCCTGCGTGAGTCTCGCACAAGGATAGCGTAGACAGGTGCGGTGACTTACGTCACAGCGATCCACGCTAAGACTAGCGCGAGCGGCAAAAAGTGCCCTGAGAGCGGCACCCAAATTTACCCGGACCTGTTCAATTGCGCCCAGGACCTGCTGCCGTCGGGCATCGTCGTAGGGTTCACTGATACACAATCCGAATACCCCCCTGTTTAATGGATAGTCTGGTTATGACCGCATCAGTCGACTTTGGTGCATTCACACACTATCAGTGCAACTGTAGACGCTCACCAAGACGATATTGCTCAATCGTCAAATATCGTTTCAACAAGTACCTGCCTCCAGTCTCGTCCCGGATGCGGTCGGCGGCAAGGCACTTAGCCATCTACGGCGCAAATAAAATTGCCAGGCACCCGCAACACCGCCACCAAGGGCAACCCTGTTATTATCGCCGGCACACCTCCATGCCTCTTTCAAACAGATCACGAGCGAATCCATGAGCACCGACAAGACCAACCAGTCCTGGGGCGGCCGCTTCAGTGAACCCGTCGACGCCTTCGTCGCCCGCTTCACCGCCTCCGTCACCTTTGACCAGCGCCTGTACCGCCACGACATCATGGGCTCCATCGCCCACGCCACGATGCTGGCCAAGGTCGGCGTGCTGACCGACGCCGAGCGTGACAGCATCATCGACGGCCTGACCACCATCCGCGGTGAGATCGAGGCCGGTACGTTCGATTGGCGCGTCGACCTGGAAGATGTGCACATGAACATCGAGGCGCGCCTGACCGACCGCATCGGCGTAACCGGCAAGAAACTGCACACCGGCCGCAGCCGTAACGATCAGGTAGCCACCGATATCCGCTTGTGGCTGCGCGATGAAATCGACCTGATCCTGGCCGAAATCACCCGCCTGCAAAAAGGTTTGCTGGAGCAGGCCGAGCGTGAATCGGACACCATCATGCCCGGCTTCACCCACTTGCAGACCGCACAGCCGGTGACCTTCGGCCACCACCTGCTGGCCTGGTTCGAAATGCTCAGCCGCGACTACGAGCGCCTGGTGGATTGCCGCAAGCGCGCCAACCGCATGCCATTGGGCAGCGCCGCGCTGGCGGGTACCACCTACCCGATCGACCGCGAGTACACCGCACAACTGCTGGGCTTTGACGCCGTGGGCGGCAACTCCCTGGATGGCGTGTCGGATCGTGACTTCGCCATCGAATTCTGCGCCGCCGCCAGCATTGCGATGATGCACCTGTCGCGTTTCTCGGAGGAGCTGGTGCTATGGACCAGCGCGCAGTTCCAGTTCATTGACCTGCCGGACCGCTTTTGCACCGGCAGCTCGATCATGCCGCAAAAGAAGAACCCCGACGTGCCCGAACTGGTACGGGGCAAAAGCGGCCGGGTATTCGGCGCACTGATGGGCCTGTTGACCCTGATGAAAGGCCAACCCCTGGCCTACAACAAGGACAACCAGGAAGACAAGGAACCGCTGTTCGACGCCGCCGACACCCTGCGCGACTCGCTGCGTGCCTTTGCCGACATGATCCCGGCGATCAAGCCCAAGCACGCGATGATGCGTGAAGCAGCCCTGCGCGGGTTTTCCACCGCGACCGACCTGGCTGACTACCTGGTACGCCGTGGCCTGCCGTTCCGTGATTGTCACGAAATCGTCGGCCACGCGGTTAAATATGGCGTAGACACCGGCAAGGACCTGGCGGAAATGAGCCTGGAAGAACTGCGCCAGTTCAGCGACCAGATCGAGCAGGATGTATTTGCCGTGCTGACCCTGGAAGGTTCGGTGAACGCCCGCGACCATGTGGGCGGTACTGCGCCAGCACAGGTCAAGGCTGCCGTAGTACGCGGCAAAGAATTGCTCGCCAGCCGCTAAAACTGTGGGAGGGGGCTTGCTCCCGATGGCGGTGGGTCAGCTAAGGTTTTCTTACCTGATACACCGCCATCGGGAGCAAGCCCCCGCCCACATTGATTATTTTTTGGCCGCAATCATCGCCATGAATGCCGGCATCGCCGCCTGCCTGTCCGCCTCCACCTTCTGCGCATTGGGCATTTCATTCAGGCGCCCCAGCAATGCCTTCGCTTGCGGCAACTGCGCCAGCAAGTCCAGCCCAAACAGCTTCTCACCCACGCCGCAGGCCAGGTTCAAGCTGAACATGAAATACAAATCTGCAATCGTGAAGCTCTCACCCGCCACATAAGGCGCGAACTTACCATGCCGACCTAACGCAGCGATCCCAAGCAACAACTCGGCCTTGGATTTTTCCTTGATCGCCTCCGGCACCGGCATGCCGAAAAACGCCTCGGCGAAACAGGCACGGGCAGGCAATTCGATGTACAGCTCGATCTCCCTGCATAACGCCAGCACCTGGGCACGCTGGAACGGCTCGGCCGGAAGCAGCGCTGGGCCTTCCTGGGTCTGCTCGATGTATTCGAGGATCACGCTGGTTTCGTTGATAAATCCCTGCGTCACGCCCAGCACCGGCACCTTGCCGCGGGGGCTTATCGCCAGCGCTTCGGGGGTTTGCCCGGCATAAAAAGGCACCTCTTCGAAAGGCAGCCCTTTCTCCAGCAGCGCCAGTTTCACCATGTTGTAGTAGTTGCTGACCGAAAATCCGTAAAGCTTGAGCATCGCAAAGCCTCCAGGCCGGGTGCGGGGTTGGCTGCAAGAGTTATAGATGCCCGAAGCCGGGCTGACCAGCAGCATCACTTAGCTGAATGGCGGTAGACTGACGTCCTTTCCTTAAGGAGCCTGCCATGAGCGAGCCGACCGATATTGATAACGACGAAGAAGAGTTCACCGAAAGCACGCTGACCCAGGCCATCGAAAACCAGATCGAAAGCGACAACCCGCCTGCCGCCAAGGCCACCTTCAATAAACTGACCCTGGTAGGTTACGAGCGCGACGACATTTTGAACCTCATGGCCCATGTGCTGGCTGTTGAGATAGACAAGATGCTCGAAGAAGACCGTGCTTTCGATACCGAATGGTATGAAACGGCGTTGCGAGCGCTCCCTGAACTACCGCCTGAAAACAACTGAAACCAGCCTTGGCGTGGCCGGGAAGCCCGCTTCCTCGCCACAAATCTGCGCCATATCAATACCTACGACTTTCTCACTGGACAGCCCGCCAAAGTGCGTTCACCTTATGGCTTGCTAGCCTCTAATAAATTTAGAAAGTCTGGAGTCCTTATGTCGTATACACCCGAGTTGGTTGCCGAACTGGAAATCCTTGCACTCTTCAACCTGGGCAGTTCCCAGGAAGGTCTGAAAGTCCACCAGACTGCCGCTCCTGCCGCCATTGCCGCTGCCAAGCGCCTGTTCGAGAAAAAACTGATCGACCAGCCGGATGGCGGTTATCTGACCAGCCTGGGTCGTGACGCCGCCGAACAAGCGCAAACCCTGCTGACTATCCTGACCACCAGCTCGACCAAAGAAGCCGCCTGATAACTGATACCGCCCGTGGAGTACGCCCTTGCGGATTCCACGGGTGTTGCTGCGCAACGGCGAAAATTCTGACACCAAAATCATTTCCCCTCTAAAACTCCTACGCTTCTGGCTGTAAACTCCTACACGGCCGCCCATGTCGGGCCCTGCGAGCCGCCGAGTTCGACATGACCCGCACCCATGAAATCCGCCCCGACCTGGACGAAGGCATCGACCGCAAGGTGCTGACCCAGTTGCGCGCGCGCTTCATGGCACTCAATGAAGAGCGCATGGCCCGTGCCGTCGAGGGGCTGACCCCGCGCCAGCAAAGCGTGCTGACCCTCCTGCCGCTATTTTTCCACGTCAATCACCCGTTGTTACCGGGCTACGTCTCCAGCACCACTCCGGCCGGGCTGTCGAATTTCGAACCTGACGATCAGGCCCTGACCGAAGCCCAGCGCCTGACCCGCTCGTTCTCTTATAAGCCCCGCCACGGCAACCCGCCCCGACCGATCCACGGCCTATTCCTGATGGGCAGCCTCGGCACGCTGGCCCAGGCCGATCAAAGCGATATGGATGTGTGGGTGTGCCATGCGCCCGATCTGAACGACAACGAACTGGCCGAGCTGCGCAAGAAGTGCCAATTGCTGGAGGCCTGGGCCCTGGGCATGGGCGCCGAAGCGCATTTCTTTTTGATCGAGCCGACGCGCTTCGTATTGGGTGAGCGCGACACGCAACTGAGTTCCGACGATTGCGGCACCACCCAGCACTACCTGCTGCTGGACGAGTTCTACCGCACCGCCATATGGCTGGCCGGGCGCACGCCGATCTGGTGGCTGGTGCCGGTGTATGAAGAACGCCGCTACGCCGAATTTACCCACACACTGATGTCCAAGCGTTTCATCCGCGCCGACGAGACCCTAGACCTTGGCCACCTGGCCCACATCCCGCCGGGCGAGTTCATGGGTGCCGGGCTGTGGCAATTGTTCAAGGGCATCGAATCCCCCTACAAGTCGGTGCTCAAGCTGTTGCTGACCGAGGTCTACGCCAGCGAACACCCAAACGTGCAATGCCTGAGCCTGCGTTTTAAACGGGCGGTGTTCGCCAACCAGGTCGATCTGGATGAGCTGGACCCTTACATCATGGTCTACCGCCGCATCGAGGAGTACCTCAAGGCTCGCAACGAGCCAGAGCGCCTGGAACTGGTGCGACGCAGCCTGTACCTGAAGGTCAACCGCAAGCTCAGCGTCGGCCAGCGCACTACCGGTTGGCAACGGCTGCTGCTCGAGCGCCTGGCTCTTGAGTGGGGTTGGGACCAACGCCAACTGGCCCTGCTGGACAGCCGCAGCCAGTGGAAAGTGCGCCAGGTCGCTTCCGAACGCCGTGCCCTGGTCAATGAGCTGAACTACAGTTACCGCTTCCTCACCCAGTTCGCCCGTACCGAACAGACTGTCAGCCTGATCAACAAGCGCGACCTCAACGTGTTGGGTCGGCGCCTGTATGCAGCGTTTGAGCGCAAGGCCGGCAAGGTTGAGTTCATCAACCCCGGTATTGCCCCCGACCTGGCCGAAGATACCCTGACACTGGTGCAGTCGCCCAACCGCAAGGAAGCCGGCCAGCACCATTGGGGCCTGTATAACGGCAACCTCACGGCCCTGGAATGGGAGCACTTCGCGCCGATCAAACGCAGCCGCGACCTGCTGGAAATGCTTACCTGGTGCCACCGCAACGGGGTGATCGACAGCAGTACGCGCCTGGCGCTGCACCCTGGCACCAGTGACATGACCGAGTTTGAGCTGTTCAACCTGCTGGGTAGCCTGCAGCAGACCATTGCCCTGCCCCTGGCCAGCGTCGATGAAGTCCGTCTGTTGCGTCCGGCAGTGCCGGAAGAAGTGTTGTTGCTGATCAACGTCGGCGTCGACCCGCTCAAACATCATCGCGAACTGAATATCCTGATGACCACCGAGCGCACTGACTCCCTGAGCTATGCCGGTGTACGCGACAACCTGGTGCTGACCCTGGACCAGGTCACGCTCAATAGCTGGAACGAGGTGATGGTCAGCCGCTACGACGGTCCCCACGCGCTGCTCGACTGTCTACGCGACTACCTCAACCAACTGCCATCGGATCATCTGCCACGGCTGCGGGTGCGCTGCTTCTGTCACAACCGTGCGCAGTTCATTGCCCAGCGTGTGGAGGAGGTATTCGACACTGCGCAGAACCTGCTGCTCAGCCAGGGCAATCACCGCTACCTGCTTCAGGTGCAGCAGCACTATCACGTGATGGAACTGACACCGGGCCAGGCCACTCATGTGCCGCTGCCCACCCAGGACGCGCTGATTGCCTACCTCAGTGAGGAACTGGCCAGCTACAGCCCGTGGCACTTGGACGCCATGGCCCTGGAAGACCACGACCTGGCGTTGCTGCTACCCATGGGCCTGGCCGATTGCGTGCAGGTGTTCTATCGGGTCAACGAAGGCTTCGCCGAGCTATACGTGCTCGACGAATTCAATGCCCTTTGGCAGCAGCGCCTGCCATTCCACGATGAACAGAGCCTGCTGGCGCCACTGCAGCGCTTCCTGCAATCGATCCTTTATCGCCGAGAGGCGTTATCGTCCCTGGACGCGCAGCCACCCCTGGGTGAGATTCACACCCTGTACTACCAGCTATTGCCCTCAGGCAACTCCCGCGCGCGCCGCGTCGAGCCAAGGCCAGCCCCGCAAAATCCTGCCGACAAGCCGTTTTATGACGTGCAGGCGATTATCGGCAAGGGCGCGCCGGGCCAGGTGGGGATTACGTTGTACTGCAATCAGCGGGAATTTTCCGAGCTGGAATTCGGCGACCAACTGTTTGCCGTGGTAGCCCAGGAGATCGTCGCGCAGCGCCAGGAGACCGAACGATACCGCTGCTATATCACCGATCTGGATTTGTCGGGCCTGCTGGGGGACGTGCAGAGCCCGAGCAATCTGTACCTGCGCTACAAGGCAGAACTGGAACAGTCACTCAATGCGGCGCTGGATCAGATCTAGAGCGTGAAGGCGCCGCCATCTTTGGGCTGGCCTTCGACGTTGAGCAGTTCAAGCTTGAGTGTCTTGCCGCCCGGCGCAGGCCAGTCGATATGCTGGCCCACTTGCAAGCCCAGCAAGGCACTGCCCACCGGCGCGAGGATCGAGATCTTGCCTTCGTCGGCATTCGCGTCCTTGGGGTAGACCAGGGTCAGGTGGTAGTCCTTGCCACTGCCTTGCTCACGGCAGTGCACGCTGGAGTTCATGGTCACGACAGTTGCAGGCACTTCATCGTGGCCAACCACTTCTTCGGCGCGGTCGAGTTCGTGTTGAAGGGCTTCGACGCCCGGCGAGTCCTCGCCTACACGGTCGATCAGTTGCTCAAGACGCTGCACGTCGAGACGGGTAAGAATGATGGAAGGTGCGGTCATGATTCAGGCAGACTCCTTTTTTTCTGCACAAAAAAGCAAAACCCCGCCAGGAAAAGGCGGGGTTCTCGCGGACCTCGATGAGTTGAGGTGTATCCGGACACTACCACAGCGACACAAATAAACAAGACGACGTCAGGCGCGTGCCTTGCGTTGCTCAGCTTCGGCGCAGATCACCCGGCGCCGCGCATCGTCGGCGGAACGCCATTCGCGGATATCTTCCACATGGCGGAAGCAACCGAGGCAAACCTTCTGTTCGTCCAGGCGACACAAACTGATACAAGGTGACGGCACCGCCGGGCTGACATTGCTGAACAGCGGCTTGGGCGGGCGTACGGGTAAAGGCTGGGTCACGGTCAGATCTCGTCCTGCCCCAACTCATCAAAGTCCAGCTCGGTGCCGGTATATTCCTGGACCAAACGCGTGAGCATCTCACCCAACAACTCTTCACTCTTGTCGCACTGCCATTTGCCGCTTTCTTCGTCGTAGTCGAAGTGAACGCCACCGGAGCGCGCCGCCAGCCACAGCTGACGCAGCGGTTCCTGGCGACTGAAGATCAGTTGCTGGCCGCTCTCGAACTTGACGGTCAGCACACCGGCCGAGCTTTCCAGATCCACATCCAGGCCGCTGTCGTCGAAAATATCTTCCAGCTTCTCCTGTGTGGTATCCACCAGGTCGTGAAAACGGGCTTCGGTCAAACTCATCGTGGCAACCTCAAAAGTGTCTGGTTTTGCTCAAGCGCCGCACGATACGGACGCGCTTCGCCGATTGCAAAGGATACCGATTTCATTACAGATGGCAGTACGAAATATCCTCTAACAGCGTAACCCGCTTCCCAGTCATCTCGGCAAACCCCCGCCGGACGGGTATTGCGGCGCATAGGCAAGCTGGCGGGTGGTCGGTATACTCGGGCGCAATTAATGCATATTCAAGGATTTCGCCATGAAGCGCCTGATCTCTTCCCTTGCTGCGCTCGTCGCGGTCGCCTGTCTCGTCAGTGCCTGTGGTCAAAAAGGCCCGCTGTACCTTCCCGATGACAGCAAAGACCCGAATGAACAGGCGCAATCGTCGCAAAAGCCGTCAAAAGCGCATAAGCACGACACCTACTAAGGGACACTTATGGACGCTTTTAACTACCGGGACGGCGAGCTGTTCGCGGAAGGCGTGGCATTGTCCGCGATTGCCCAGCAGTTTGGCACCCCGACCTATGTGTACTCCCGTGCGCATATCGAAGCCCAATACCGCTCGTTCACCGACGCGCTCGACGGCGTACCGCACCTGGTGTGCTACGCGGTAAAGGCCAACTCCAACCTGGGCGTACTGAATGTCCTGGCGCGCCTGGGCGCCGGTTTCGACATCGTGTCCCGTGGCGAGCTGGAACGCGTACTGGCCGCCGGCGGCCAGGCTGACAAGATCGTCTTCTCCGGGGTCGGCAAGAGCCGCGATGACATGCGCCGCGCCCTGGAAGTCGGCGTACATTGCTTCAATGTCGAATCCACCGACGAACTGGAGCGCCTGCAAGTCGTTGCCGCCGAAATGGGCGTTCGCGCGCCGATCTCCCTGCGCGTCAACCCGGATGTCGACGCCGGCACCCACCCGTACATTTCCACCGGTCTCAAAGAGAACAAGTTCGGCATCGCCATCGCCGACGCCGAAGACGTGTACATCCGCGCCGCCCAACTGCCGAACCTGGAAGTGCTGGGCGTCGACTGCCATATCGGTTCGCAACTGACCACCCTGCCCCCCTTCCTGGATGCGCTCGACCGCCTGCTGGCGCTGATCGACCGCCTGGGCGAGTGCGGCATCTACCTGCACCACATCGACCTGGGTGGTGGCGTGGGCGTGCGTTATCGCGATGAAGAACCACCGGCGATCGCCGACTATATCCAGGCCGTGCGCGAACGCATTGAAGGCCGCGACCTGACCCTGATGTTCGAGCCAGGCCGTTATATCGTCGCCAACGCTGGTGTACTGCTGACCCAGGTCGAGTACCTCAAGCACACCGAACACAAGGATTTCGCCATCGTCGATGCGGCGATGAACGACCTGATCCGCCCGGCGCTGTACCAGGCCTGGATGAATGTCACCGCCGTGACGCCTCGCGCAAGCGTTGCCCGCGCCTATGACATCGTCGGCCCGATCTGCGAGACCGGCGACTTCCTGGCCAAGGATCGTCAGTTGGCCCTGGAAGAAGGTGACCTGCTGGCCGTGCATTCGGCCGGTGCCTACGGGTTTGTCATGAGTTCCAACTACAACACCCGCGGGCGTACCGCCGAGGTGCTGGTGGACGGTGATCAAGCATTTGAAGTGCGTCGCCGCGAGACGGTAGCCCAGTTGTATGCTGGCGAAAGCCTGCTGCCGGAGTAAGCCATGCTGCTGCGTTTTACCAAGATGCACGGGCTGGGCAATGACTTCATGGTCCTCGACCTGGTCAGCCAGCACGCGCACATCCTGCCCAAGCACGCCAAACAGTGGGGCGATCGCCACACCGGTATCGGCTTCGACCAGTTGCTGCTGGTTGAAGCGCCGAGCAACCCGGAGGTGGATTTCCGCTACCGGATCTTCAACTCCGACGGTTCCGAAGTGGAACAGTGCGGCAACGGTGCGCGCTGCTTTGCGCGCTTTGTGCTCGACAAGCGCCTGACCGCCAAGCGCCAGATTCGCGTCGAGACCAAGGGCGGCGTGATCGAACTGGATATCCGCAGTGACGGCCAGATCAGCGTCAACATGGGCGCGCCACGCCTGGTGCCGGCGGATATTCCGTTCCAGGCCACCGAGCAGGCCCTCAGCTACCCGCTGGATGTGGATGGCAAGACCGTGGATATCGCTGCCGTGTCCATGGGCAACCCCCATGCAGTACTGCGGGTCACCGACATCAATAACGCCCCGGTACACGAACTGGGGCCGAAGATCGAACATCACCCGCGCTTTCCGGCACGGGTCAATGTGGGCTTCCTGCAGGTGATCGACCGTACCCGTGCGCAATTGCGCGTATGGGAACGTGGCGCCGGCGAAACCCAGGCTTGCGGCACCGGCGCTTGCGCCGCTGCCGTGGCCGCGATCAGCCAGGGGTGGATGGATTCGCCGCTGCTGATCGACCTGCCCGGCGGACGCTTGTCCATCGAATGGGCAGGCCCAGGCCACCCGGTAATGATGACCGGGCCGGCCTCGCGCGTATACGAAGGACAGGTCCGTCTATGAGTGAGCCAAGCTAATGACCGATAAGCCTCAAGTACCCGCAGACGCTACCCCGAGTCAAAGCCTGGAGGCCGCTGCTGTCGCGGCGTACCTTGAGGCTAATCCGGACTTCTTCGTAGAGCACGAAGAGTTGCTGCCGGCCCTGCGTATCCCCCACCAGCGCGGTGACACCGTGTCGCTGGTGGAGCGGCAGATGAAGATCCTGCGCGAGCGCAACATCGAAATGCGCCATCGGCTCTCCCATCTGATGGACGTGGCCCGCGACAACGACCGCTTGTTCGACAAGACCCGCCGCCTGATCCTGACCCTGATGGACGCCGCCAGCCTGGAAGAAACGGTGATCGCCGTGGAGGACAGCCTGCGCGAGGATTTCCAGGTGCCTTTTGTCAGCCTGATCCTGTTCAGCGATAACCCAATGCCGGTGGGTCGCTGGGTCACAGGTGGCGAGGCGCAGACGGCCATCGGTGGCCTTCTTTCCGAAGGCAAAACCGTCAGCGGCACCTTGCGCGAACATGAACTGGACTTCCTGTTCGGGGCCGAACAGCGCAAGCAGATCGGCTCTACCGCAGTCATTGCCCTCAGCCATCAGGGCTTACACGGCGTACTGGCCATTGCCAGCCGCGACCCTGCACACTACAAGAGCTCGGTGGGCACTTTGTTCCTGACCTACATCGCAGAAGTGCTGGGCCGCGTCCTGCCACGCCACACCACCACCCTGCGCGCGGTGCGCTGACCATGGAGCGGCAACTGGACGCCTACTGCGCTCATCTGCGCAACGAGCGCCAGGTGTCGCCCCACACCCTCGAAGCCTATCGTCGGGACTTGAACAAGGTCCTGGCCTATTGCGAAAAACAGCACGTCAGCAGCTGGAAGGCCCTGGATATCCAGGCCCTGCGCAGTCTGATCGCACGGCTGCACCAGCAAGGCCAGTCCTCGCGCAGCTTGTCTCGCTTGCTGTCGGCGGTGCGTGGCCTTTACCACTACCTCAATCGCGAAGGCTTGTGCGACCACGACCCGGCCAATGGCCTGTCCCCGCCCAAAGGCGAACGACGCCTGCCCAAGACGCTGGATACCGACCGCGCCCTGCAGTTGCTCGATGGCGCCGTGGAAGATGACTTCCTGGCCCATCGCGACCAGGCGATCCTTGAACTGTTCTATTCCTCGGGCTTGCGCCTGTCGGAGCTGACCGGCCTTAACCTCGATCAACTGGACCTCGCAGATGGCCTGGTGCAAGTCCTCGGCAAAGGCAGCAAAACCCGCGTGCTGCCGGTCGGCAGGAAGGCCCGGGAAGCTCTCGAGCTATGGCTGCCGCTGCGCCTGTTGACCAATCCTGTGGACGATGCGGTGTTTGTCAGCCAGCAGGGCCGGCGCCTGGGACCACGGGCGATTCAGCTGCGGGTCAAGGCCGCCGGTGCGCGGGAACTCGGACAGAACCTGCATCCACATATGCTGCGCCACTCCTTCGCCAGCCATCTGCTGGAGTCCTCCCAGGATCTGCGCGCCGTGCAGGAACTGCTCGGCCACGCCGATATCAAGACCACGCAGATCTACACCCATCTCGACTTCCAGCACCTGGCAACGGTGTACGACAGCGCCCATCCACGGGCCAAACGCATCAAGGGCGGCGACTTATGAGTATCAAGCTGATCACCTTCGACCTGGACGACACCCTCTGGGACAACGTACCCGTCATCATCAGCGCCGAAGCGTCAATGCGCGAATGGCTGGCGGTCAACGCCTCCAAGGTCGGGGACTTGCCCCTGGAGCATTTCGCCAGCCTGCGCCAGCAAGTACTGCAGCGCCATCCTGAACTCAAACACCGCATCAGCCTGTTGCGACATCGTGTTTTGGTGCATGCGTTCGAGGAAGCCGGTTATCCCCAACCAGAAGCTGCGCAGATGGCGGATGTCTGCTTTGAAGCGTTTATCCATGCACGCCACCAGCTCACCGTTTTCCCGGAAGCCGAGCCGATGCTCAAAGCGCTGCGCCAGCACTTTTTGCTGGGAGTGATCACCAATGGCAACGCGGATGTGCAGCGCGTGGGCCTGGCGGACTACTTTCACTTTGCCTTGCGCGCCGAAGATATCGGCATCGCCAAGCCGGATGCTCGCTTGTTTGAAGAGGCGTTGCAGCGGGGCGGCGTGGATGCCAGTGCGGCAGTGCATGTGGGCGATCACCCTGGAGATGACATCGCCGGCGCACAGCAGGCCGGGTTACGGGCGGTGTGGTTTAACCCGGCGGGCAAGACTTGGGAGGGTGACAAGCGCCCGGATGCGCAGATTCACAGCCTGACGGAGTTGCCGGAGTTGCTGCAGAGCTGGCAGTAACACCGCAGATCAAAATGTGGGAGGGGGCTTGCTCCCGATAGCAGTGGTTCAGCCAGCACATGTGGCAACTGATACACCGCGATCGGGAGCAAGCCCCCTCCCACATTTAGAACACCACAAGGCTTGAACAAGTCATAAGGCGTGAAAAAGCCCGCAGCGACGGCGGGCTTTTTCGGCAAGCAGGAGGCAGACCTCAGATGGGTCGGCTGCCGTACTTGTTGTCCGGCTTCTTCGGTGGATCAGCCACCACGTTGGGCTCGACTTCGACCACTTTGCCGCCTTTAGCGAGGAATTCTTCCATCGCACGGGCCAGGGCATCGCGCTCTTTGTTCTTGGCTTCAACGCTCGGCAGCTCGTCTACCGAGACCGCAGCCTTGGCTTTGCCTTTGGCTTTGGGGCTCGCCTCATCGACACTGCTCTCATCGACATCGTCAGCAACGTCTTCCGCTGCTACTTCAAGACCTTCTTCGGTTTCATCTTCATCACCTACTTCGAGGTCGTCTTGTTCCAGATCATCGTCGCTCATGTTCTACCTCATGACTTGCGAAAAGCAGATTAGTTATAGCCCAGCTTCACCCTCTGTCGAGGTCGCCGGAAAAAAATCAACATCCACCGGATAACCAGTGGCTTATGCCTCTTCACCCTGCAAGGTGGCGAGGACTTTACGAGCACCGCCATGATCACGGTGCTCGCCCAGATAAACACCTTGCCAGGTCCCTATCGCCAAGCGGCCGGCCTTGACCGGCAAACTCAGCTGGCAGCCCAGCAGACTGGCCTTGAAGTGCGCCGGCAGATCATCCGGACCTTCGTCGTTGTGTTCAAACCCTGCGCCACCTTGTGGCACCAGCAGGTTGAAAAACCGCTCGAAGTCACGGCGAACCGCCGGGTCGGCATTCTCGTTAACAGTCAACGAGGCCGAGGTGTGCTGCAGCCACAGATGCAACAGGCCCACACGACACGCCTTTAATTCAGGCAAGCCGGCAAGCAACTCGTCCGTTACTAGATGAAAGCCCCGGGGCTTGGCCCGCAGGGTAATCAGGGTCTGTTGCCACATACAGTTCTCCGCCCATCGGCGCGCATTCTAGCGCGCTCTGGGAAAAAACAAAGTGCCGAATACGCCTTCATAGCTGTAAGACATTTGCACCCTTGAAAGTGCCGCGTGGATCCCATCACAAAGTCGACAAAAAACCCACGCACCTTTAGCCACAGACAAACGCCAGGCAAAAAAATGCCCGGCAAGCCGGGCATCTTTTTTTCATGTGCTTACAAGTTGTAGCCGCGCTCGTTGTGTTGCGCCAGGTCGAGGCCTACCGCCTCTTCCTCTTCGGTGACACGCAGCCCCATGACCATGTCCAGTACCTTTAGGATGACGAAGGTCACGATCGCCGTGTAGATCACAGTGAAGCCGACGCCTTTGCACTGGATCCAGACTTGGGCAGCAATGTCGGTCACGGTGCCGAAGCCGCCCAGGGCCGGGGCTGCAAACACACCGGTGAGGATCGCACCGACGATACCGCCGATACCGTGTACGCCAAAGGCGTCCAGGGAGTCGTCATAGCCAAGCTTGCGCTTGAGGCTGGTAGCGCAGAAGAAGCACACCACGCCGGCGACCAGGCCGATCACCAGGGCGCCCATCGGCCCCACGGTGCCAGCGGCTGGTGTGACAGCGACCAGGCCGGCCACCACGCCCGAGGCGATCCCCAGTGCGCTCGGTTTACCGTGGGTGATCCACTCGGCAAACATCCAGCCCAGTGCCGCAGCGGCGGTGGCGATCTGGGTAACCAGCATCGCCATGCCCGCAGTGCCGTTGGCCGCCGCAGCGGAACCGGCGTTGAAGCCGAACCAACCGATCCAGAGCATGGCCGCGCCCACCAGGGTATAGCCCAGGTTGTGTGGGGCCATTGGCGTGGTCGGGAAGCCTTTGCGCTTGCCGAGCACGATGCACGCCACCAAGCCGGCCACACCGGCGTTGATATGTACGACGGTGCCGCCGGCGAAGTCCAGCACACCCCAATCCCACATCAGGCCACCGTTGCCGCTCCAGACCATGTGCGCGATCGGCGCATAGACCAGGGTGAACCAGATCGCCATGAAGATCAGCATCGCGGAGAACTTCATACGCTCGGCGAAAGCACCGACGATCAGCGCTGGGGTGATGATGGCGAAGGTCATCTGGAAGGTGATGAACACCGCTTCCGGAAACAGCGCCGCAGGCCCGGTAATGCTGGCCGGGGTGACACCCGCCAGGAACGCCTTGCCCATGCCGCCGAAGAAGGAATTGAAATTGACCACGCCCTGTTCCATACCGGTGGTATCGAACGCGATGCTGTAGCCGTAGACGACCCACAGGATGCTGATCAGGCCAGTGATGGCAAAGCACTGCATCATCACCGACAGGATATTCTTGGAGCGGACCATGCCGCCGTAAAACAGCGCCAGGCCAGGGATAGTCATGAACAGCACCAGTGCCGTGGCGGTCAGCATCCAGGCAGTGTCGCCGGAGTTGAGGACTGGAGCAGCCACTTCATCTGCCGCCATGGCCAGGCCTGGCATTACGATGGACAGCAGGGCTCCGAGCCCTGCGAATTTACGCAGAGTCATATTGTTTTCTCCTGGGGCGTTGGGGTTTGGCGGCTTAGATTGCGTCGGTATCGGTTTCGCCGGTACGGATGCGAATAGCCTGTTCCAGATTGACCACGAAGATCTTGCCGTCACCGATCTTGCCGGTGTTGGCCGCCTTGGTTATCGCCTCGATAACCCGATCAAGATCCTTGTCGTCAATGGCGACATCGATCTTCACCTTCGGCAGGAAATCGACCACGTATTCCGCGCCGCGATACAGCTCGGTATGACCCTTCTGCCGACCGAAGCCCTTGACCTCAGTAACGGTAATGCCCTGCACGCCGATCTCGGACAGCGACTCGCGTACATCGTCCAACTTGAACGGCTTGATGATGGCAGTGACTAGCTTCATGAAAACTCTCTCCCGAATTGGTGGACTTGCCCCAGGAAAACAAACCCGTCTCAAGTCTAAGCGCAGCGCCTGGCTTTGTAACGCATCGTCGCCTCGGCATATGCCGTCACGACGCCAGCGAACCACTGGTGACGAAACCTTTACCCCCTGATCCCTCGGCGCACTGCATTCGTCACAGCGACTGCGTCAGTGCATGGGTCATGATCGTCTAAGCAGAAACCTTGCCAGCTCCGTAAAAACCACTGAAAACAGTCCTTTGCCCACTTGTGCCCACCCTCGGGGCGTTTGCGCGGCGGCAATGCGCATCAAAACAGTGCGCGACTGCCCGCCCCACTGCGCGAAAAGCGTGCGCAGCGGGGACGTGAAAAGACTATAGACGCTGCGTGATACACTGCCGGCCAACTGTTTTCCGGAATACTTCCCATGCTCGCGCCCAAAGACTTTCTCGACGCCCTGAGCGGCCACGCCTCTCGCCTGTTCAGCGGCGACACCCCGCTGCCCCGTAACGAAATCGAAAGCCAGTTCAAGGCCCTGCTGCAAAGTGGCTTCAGCAAGCTCGACCTGGTCAGCCGCGAAGAATTCGATAGCCAGATGGTGGTGCTCGCCCGCACGCGTGCGCGATTGGAGAGCCTGGAGGCGAAAGTGGCGGAACTGGAAGCGCGGCTGACACCAACGTCGACTGAATAAACGCAGTACATGTGGGAGGGGGCTTGCCTTCAATAGCAGTGTGTCAGTCACCATTAATATTGGCTGATGCATCGCCATCGGGGGCAAGCCCCCTCCCACATTTGTTTTGCATCGCACTATAGATACGTTCTGTAAAACCTCCCCCGCCTCGCTCTTCCACACCTCGTCTACCCTTGAAGAACCCGCAGGAAGCGGCCCTCCCTTTCAAGGAACGAGCATGTCCCTCGCCATCGTCCACAGTCGCGCCCAGGTCGGCGTCGAAGCTCCTGCCGTCACCGTCGAGGTGCATATGGCTAATGGCCTGCCATCACTGACACTGGTGGGTTTGCCGGAGACGGCGGTGAAAGAGAGCAAAGACCGCGTGCGCAGTGCCATTTTAAATTCGGCGCTGCAATACCCAGCACGTCGCATCACCCTCAACCTCGCGCCCGCCGACCTGCCCAAGGACGGCGGGCGTTTTGATTTGGCGATTGCGCTGGGGATCCTCGCGGCCAGCGTGCAGGTGCCGGCGTTGATGCTCGATGAGGTGGAGTGCCTGGGGGAGCTGGCGCTTTCCGGCGAGGTGCGGGCGGTGAAAGGCGTGCTGCCGGCAGCACTAGCAGCGCGCAAGGCTGGGCGCACCGTGATAGTGCCCCGAGCCAATGCCGAGGAAGCGTGCCTGGCGTCTGGATTGAAAGTGATTGCCGTGGATCATTTGCTGCAGGTGGTGGCGCACCTGAATGGACACGTGCCGATTGAACCGTACACATCCGACGGCCTGCTGTATTTGAACAAACCCTACCCGGACCTGAGTGAGGTACAGGGCCAATTGGCGGCCAAGCGTGCGCTGCTGATCGCGGCGGCCGGTGCGCATAACCTGTTGTTCAGTGGCCCCCCGGGCACCGGTAAGACCCTGCTCGCCAGCCGGCTGCCGGGCTTGCTGCCACCGTTGAGCGAGCAGGAAGCCCTGGAAGTGGCAGCGATCCAATCCGTGGTCAGCCTCCAGCCCCTGAGTCATTGGCCTAACCGCCCGTTCCGGCAACCGCACCATTCGGCATCCGGGCCGGCGCTGGTGGGTGGCGGCTCGAAGCCGCAACCGGGGGAAATCACCCTGGCCCACCACGGGGTGCTGTTCCTGGATGAACTGCCGGAGTTTGATCGTAAGGTGCTGGAAGTGCTGCGCGAGCCATTGGAGTCGGGGCATATCGTGATCTCTCGAGCCCGTGACCGGGTGAGTTTCCCGGCGCGCTTTCAACTGGTCGCGGCGATGAACCCCTGCCCTTGCGGCTACATGGGTGAGCCCAGTGGGCGTTGCCGGTGCACGCCGGAGCAAATCCAGCGCTATCGCAACAAGCTCTCCGGGCCGTTGCTGGACCGCATTGACTTGCACCTGACGGTGGCCCGGGAGACCACTGCGCTGAACCCCTCCCAACAGATCGGTGAAACCACCGCTCAGGCATCCGCCCAGGTAGCGCAAGCCCGCGAGCGTCAGCAACAACGCCAGGGCTGTGCCAATGCGTTTCTCGACCTGCCGCGGCTGCGCGAACACTGCCTGCTGGCAAAAGCCGATGAATACTGGCTGGAGGCCGCGTGTGAACGGCTGACTTTATCCCTGCGCGCCGCACACCGGCTGCTCAAGGTAGCGCGCACGCTAGCGGACCTTGAGCATGTAGACAGCATCGCTCGCCATCATTTGGCAGAAGCCTTGCAGTACCGGCCGGCCGCAATTGGCTAGCAGCGGTCAGGAAAATCCCAGCAACAGCCTCGCCACTTCCAGCACCTCATCCAATGCCGCCTCTGCCGACTCGGTGGAAGGCTTGAGCATCAGGTCATCGGCATAGCCCATTGCCAGGGCAAAAATCTGCCGGGCTGCGCGTTGGGGCGAATCACAGTGAAACACACCGACGGCAACGCCGCGCTCGATCACCTCGGCAAGCATGCCTTGCCATTGGGCGTTGATCACCAGGTAAGCCTGGGCCATTTGCGCGTCGTGCATGGCCTCGTCCCAGGCGTCGAGCCAGAGCGCCCAACCTGCATCGGCAGTGCTGGGCAGGCAGTCGTGCAAGAACCCCACGAGCGCCTGCAGCGGTGGCGCATCGGCCAAGGGCTCGCGCACTTCGTCCAATTGCTCATTGGCAAAGCGCACAAAGGCTTCGCGGCGCAGTTCATCCCAGTCGCTGAAGTAGTGATACACATGACTGCGCGACAGCCCGGCATGTTCGGCCAGGTCACGGGTGGATACATCGGCAAAACCCTTGCTGCGAAACAGCTCCAGGGCGGCAGCGATGATCTGGTCTTTACGGTCGATACGCGGCATTGAGCAATTCCTTCAAGCGTGGACAGATAAGCGGCGCTTGCTTTTTGAGCGATCGCTCAAGGATACTTGAGCAGTCGCTCAATAATAGCGTCTATCACTCCTTTGGTGCACCTCATGACATCCGTCACCCCACACATTCTGATCGAAGAAAGCAAGAAAATCGGTCAACAGTCCGCCAGCCAGACACTCAAGGCAATTGCCAAAGCCTATCCCGGCAAGCTGTCTTGCACCTTGTCGCTGGTGGCGCTTGAGAACGCACTGTTGTTGGCTTACCCGCTGTTTGCCGGGTTCGCGGTGGATTCGATTATCCGCGGCGATACCACCAGTGCATTGCTCTATGCCGCCGTGGTCATGGCGTTCTGGGCCGTGGGGGCGGCGCGACGAGCGCTGGACACGCGCACGTTCACGCGCATTTACGCCCATCTCGCGGTGCCGGTCATCCTCAACCAGCGCCTACAGAACCACAACACCTCGAAATCGGCGGCACGGGTGGTGCTTGCACGGGAGTTTGTCGACTTTTTTGAAAAACACGTGCCAACCATTGCCACGGCGTTGGTATCGATTGTGGGCGCGGCGGTGATGTTGATCGTGATTGAGCCATGGGTAGGCATGGCGTGCCTGGCCGCGCTGCTGCTGTGCATAACCTTGTTGCCACGCTTTGCCCAACGTAATCAGACGCTGCACGAGCGCCTGAATAATCGTCTGGAAAAAGAGATCGGCCTGGTCGAAAAGGTTGGCGCGCCAACCCTGCGACGCCACTACCAGGTGCTGTCACGCCTGCGTATCTGGCTGTCAGACCGCGAGGCCGCGGCGTTCCTGTTTATCGGTGCGATCGCAGCCTTGCTGTTCGTGGTTGCGATCAGCCAGTTGGCCATGACCCCAGCGGTCAAGGCTGGCCATATCTACGCGGTCATGACCTATCTGTGGACGTTCGTCACCAGCCTGGACGAAGCGCCGGGCATGGTCGACCAACTGGCGCGGCTCAAGGACATTGGCAAGCGCGTGGATCCAGGGCTTGGGGAGCCCTGAGCCTCAACGAAACCGGTCGACCTCCTGACGCAAGCTTGCCGCCAAGGTCTCCAGCTCCTTGGCGGTAACCGCCAGGTTCGACACCACTTCGCGCTGCTCGCTGTTGGCCAGTGCAATGCTCTGCAAGTTGCTGCTGAGCAAGGTGGCGGTACTGCTCTGCTCCTGGGTCGCGGTGGTGATCGCAGCGAACTGCTGGCCGGCCGAGCGGCTTTGCTCGTCGATACGCGCCAGGGCCGAGGCCACGGCGGCGTTACGCGACAGGCCTTCCTGCATCAGCACATTGCCGTGTTCCATGGTACTGATGGCATTGCCGGTTTCCTGCTGGATGCTCTGGATCATCGTGGAAATTTCATCGGTAGCCTGACGGGTGCGCGACGCCAGGTTGCGCACCTCGTCGGCGACCACGGCGAAACCCCGACCCTGCTCACCGGCGCGGGCGGCTTCGATGGCGGCGTTGAGCGCCAGCAGATTGGTCTGTTCGGCGATGGCCGTGATTACGCCAACGATCCCGCCGATTTCCTGGGAGCGCTGGCCCAGGGTGTTGATCACCGCAGCGGTGCTGTTCAGGGCGGTGGCGATATGTTCCAGGGACGATGACGCCTCCTGCATCGAATCGCGACCAATGCGGGTCTGCTGGGCATTCTCTTGCGCCAGGCGCTCGGTATTGCCCATGTTGTCGGCGATGTTCAACGAAGTGGCGCTGAATTCTTCCACCGCGCCAGCCATGCTGGTGATTTCGCCGGACTGCTGTTCCATGCCTTCATAGGCACCACCGGACAAACCTGACAGCGCCTGGGCACGACTGTTGACCTGTTCGGCAGCGTTGCGGATATGCGAAACCATGGTCGACAGCGCGTCGCCCATCTGGTTGAAGCTGCGCGCCAACTGGCCGATCTCGTCATGGCTGGACACGTTGAGACGTGCGCTCAAGTCACCCGCGCCCAGGGCTTCTGCCTGGCGTACCAGGTCGCTCAGTGGCGCCAGCTTGCTGCGCAACAGCCACACCGTGGCACCCACTGCCAGCAACATCGCCAGCACACTGCCGATTACCAGGCGGATACCGACTTCCCAAGTCACGGCGCGAATCTCAGCCTTGGGCATGCTCGCGACCACCGCCCATGGGCCGCCTTCGAACGGCACCGAGACGCTGTAGAAGTCCTCGTGCTTGTCGCTCCAGAAGCGGCCAGCTCCCGGTTTCTTCGCCAGGTCGAGCATCACCGCAATGGCCTCATCCGGCGCCTGCACGCCAGCTGGCGCCACCAGCCAATGCTTCTGTTCATCCAGCAGCGCGAGGGAGCCCGTCTGGCCGATACGGAAGCGCTTGAGATTTTCAAACTGGGCGTTCTGGGCGTCGGTGTAATCGAAACCGATGAACAACACGGCGATGACCTTGCCGCTGCTGTCACGCACCGGGCTGTATTGGGTCATGTAGGAACGGTCGAACAACACCGCACGACCGATATAGGTCTGCCCCTCGGCAACGCGCTGGTAAGCCGCGCCCTGACGGTCCAGCACTGTGCCGATGGCGCGGTTGCCATCCTGCTTGGTCAGCGAGGTGCTGACGCGAATAAAGTCGTCGCCGCTGCGCACGAACACCGTGGCCACGCCGCCAGACATCTGCTTGAACTCATCCACCTCTTCGAAATTGTTGTTCAGCACCTCGTCTCCCAGGTAAAGGCTCGGGGTCTGCACGCCGGCCACCGCCACCGGTTGGTCAGCACGCACACTCAAGCCGGCGACGAAGCGCTTTTCAAACAGCCCGCTCAAACGCTGGGTACTTTCGCGCAAGGTGCTGTGGAAGGTATTGAGTTGGTCGGCAAGCAAACGCGCCTCGCTGGCCAGGTGTTCCTCACGGGTGTCGAGGTTGGCTGAGTCGAGGGAGCGCAGAGCGAAGACGGTACTGCCGCTGATAACGATAGCCAGAATCACGGCAAGTGCGAGACCTAACTGGGAGGCAATCCGGGCACGAGGTTGAGACATGGGAGCTCCTGGCCGAGGCCAGGATCATCCTGATCTCATAGCGATGCTCGGCAAATTATCTAGTGGGAAGCGTTGGTGCACGATAGTTCCAACATTCCTTCTTCGGCGGCATTTGCCAATACTTGAGCGAATCACAGGGGTATCGCGCAAACGATTGCACCATAGGCCTGCCACGCTCAATCGAGGTGCTCGACCCGGGGCAACTCCATCGCCTTGACTTCACCTTGAAGAAACTCCGCCAGCCTGCGCAAACGCTCGCCACCGGGACGAGTTTTCGGCCACACCAGGTAATAATTTTCCCCACTCGCCACTGCCGTTGGCCACGGCAGGCTGAGTCGCCCTTGCGCCACATCCTCAGCCACCATCAGCAGATCACCCATGGAAACGCCATAGCCTCGTGCCGCAGCGATCATGCCCAGTTCTAAGGTATCGAACACCTGCCCGCCCTTGAGGGATACCTGGGACGACAACCCCATGCGTCCCAGCCAGTTGCGCCAGTCGCGACGGTCGGGGGTGGGGTGCAGCAACTCGGCACTCGCCAGTCGGGCTGCGTCCCAGGGGCCATCGTCCAGCAGGTTCGGCGCGCCCACGGGAATCAGTAATTCCGGGAACAGATAGCTGGCTTCCCAGTCCGCCGGAAAGTGCCCGTAGCTCAGCAACACCGCACAGTCGAAGGGCTCCTGGTTGAAGTCCACCTCGTCTACGCTCATCCACGCGCTGGTCAGTTGCACCTCATTGCCCGGCTGCAATGCACGGAAGCGACTCAACCGCGCCAGCAGCCAGCGCATGGTCAATGTGGACGGCGCTTTCATGCGCAGGATGTCATCTTCGGCGTTCAGGGTATGACAGGCGCGCTCCAGCGCGGCGAACCCTTCGCGCACCCCGGGCAACAACAGACGTGCGGCTTCGGTGAGCTGCAGGTTGCGGCCGCTGCGCTGGAACAGGCGGCAAGCGAAATGCTCTTCAAGGGTGCGAATATGGCGGCTGATCGCACTCTGGGTAATGGACAATTCCTGCGCCGCACGGGTGAAGGAGTTGTGTCGCGAAGCGGCTTCAAATGCACGCAGGGCATACAGTGGAGGAAGACGACGAGACATTGGGAAAGCTCCGACGGCGCAATATCGGCACCCTACCAGAATCAATCCAGCATGAGTTTTAATCATGCGAATGATCGCATTTATCCTTTTGTGCAGTGGACGCAAAGCGCCGAGAATCAACCCTCTCCCAACACTCTGACTATTGAGCGTGATGATCATGCAACATCCGGCACGTACCGAGCTCTGGGCCATTCTGCGGCTGTCGGGGCCGTTGATTGCATCACAGCTGGCGCACATGCTGATGGTGTTGACCGACACCCTGATGATGGCGCGCCTGAGCCCCGAAGCCCTGGCCGGTGGTGGCCTGGGCGCGGCGAGCTATTCGTTCGTGGCGATCTTCTGCATCGGCGTGATTGCCGCCGTAGGCACCCTGGTCGCCATTCGCCATGGCGCGGGCGATATCGACGGCGCCACCCGCCTGACCCAGGCCGGGCTGTGGCTGGCATGGTTGATGGCTCTGGCGGCGGCATTGCTGCTGTGGAACTTGAAACCGGTGCTGCTGATGTTCGGCCAGACCGAAACCAACGTGCACGCGGCCGGGCAATTCCTGACGATCCTGCCCTTCGCCCTGCCCGGCTACCTGAGCTTCATGGCACTGCGCGGCTTCACCAGCGCCATCGGCAAAGCCACGCCGGTAATGGTGATCAGCCTGTGCGGTACGGTAGTCAATTACCTGCTCAACCACGCGTTGATCGAAGGCATGTTCGGCCTGCCGAAGCTGGGCCTGATGGGTATTGGCCTGGTGACCGCCATCGTTGCCAATGGCATGGCGCTGGCCCTGATGTGGTACATCCGCAGCAACCGCGCCTACGCGGCCTACCCGCTGAGCACCGGCCTGCTGCGCCTGAATACCCAATACCTGCGCGAGCTGTGGCGCCTGGGCCTGCCGATTGGCGGCACCTATGCGGTGGAGGTCGGGCTGTTCGCCTTTGCTGCGCTGTGCATGGGCACCATGGGCAGTACGCAGTTGGCGGCGCATCAGATCGCCCTGCAGATTGTCTCGGTAGCGTTCATGGTGCCGGCGGGAATGTCCTACGCAGTGACCATGCGCATCGGCCAGCATTACGGCGCCGGCCAGTTGCTGCAGGCACGCATGGCCGGCCGGGTCGGCATCGGCTTTGGCGCCATGGTGATGTTGGGGTTTGCCGTTGTGCTGTGGCTGTTTTCCGACCCGCTGATCGGGTTGTTCCTCGATCATGACGACCCGGCGTTCCATGACGTCATCGTCCTGGCCGTCAGCCTGTTGGCCGTCGCCGCCTGGTTCGAATTGTTCGACGGCGTGCAGACCATCGCCATGGGCTGCATCCGTGGCTTGAAGGACGCCAAGACCACCTTCCTGGTGGGGCTGGGCTGTTACTGGCTGATCGGTGCACCTTCGGCCTGGCTGATGGCGTTCACGTTAGGCTGGGGGCCAACCGGCGTGTGGTGGGGCCTGGCGCTGGGCCTGGCGTGTGCGGCAGTGAGCCTGACATGGGCGTTCGAGGCGAAGATGAAGCGGATGATTCGGCAGGAGCCTGAAATGCAGCCTGCCTTTCAGGCCGCACAAACAGAATAAAGCCCTGCTCGGTCAGAACTGTGGGAGGGGGCTTGCTCCCGATTGCTGAGTGTCAGTCACTGCATTTGCTGACTGACGCACCGCTATTGGGAGCAAGCCCCCTCCCACATTTTTAATGGCGTTCGCAACTTAGCCCAGCAGTGCCTGCTGGCTTTGCCCAAACATCAGGTATTCGACCAATTCCGGCAATGGCAACGGTTTGCTGATCAGGTAACCCTGGGCCTGGTCGCACCCGAACAAGCGCAACAATGCCAACTGCTCCGGCGTCTCTACACCTTCAGCCACCACTTCCAGGTTGAGGTTGTGGGCCAGGTTGATCATCGCGTGCACCAACTTGCGGTTTTCCTCGCGTTCTTCCATGCCACCGACAAAACTCTTGTCGATCTTCAACAAGGCGATCGGCAGGCTGTTGAGGTGCACGAACGACGAAAAGCCGGTGCCGAAGTCATCCAGGGAGAACCGCACACCGAGTCGGCCAAGGGCGTCCATGGTCTGCTTGACCAAGTCGCTGCGGCGCATCACGGCAGTTTCGGTCAGCTCGAACTCCAGCCATTGCGCTTCCACACCGCGCTCGGCAATCAGGCGACTGAGCGTTGACAGTAATTGGCTGTCCTGGAACTGGCGGAACGACAGATTGACCGCCATGTGCAGCGGCGGCAGACCGCGTTCGCGCAGGTCTTGCATGTCGCGCAAGGCCCGGGAAATCACCCAGTAGCCCAATGGCACGATCAGGCCGCTCTGCTCGGCCAGCGGCACGAACTCGCTGGGCGGCAACAAGCCGCGCTCACCGTGGCGCCAACGCACCAAGGCCTCGAGACCGACGATATGGCCGTCGTCCAGATCCAGGCGCGGCTGGTAGTGCAGTTCCAACTCATCGCGGCGCAGGGCCCGGCGCAGTTCACTTTCCAGATCGGCCAGGCTGCGAGCATTGCGGTTGATGCGTTCGTTGAAGATATGAAAGGTGCAGCCCTGGGTGCTTTTGGCCTGCTGCATGGCGATATGGGCATGCCACATCAACGGGTCGGCGCCGGCTCGGGCACGGGCATGGGCCACGCCCAGGCTGCAGCCGATCAGCAGGCTTTCACCATCCACCCAATAGGGCTCGGCCATCACTTCGGTGATCCGCTCAGCCATCCACTCGGCACGCTGCGGCGCCCGGCGGGTATCGATCAGCAAGGCAAACTCATCGCTGCCCAGGCGTGCCAGTTGGTCGCCGGCTTCGAGCTGGCTCTTGAGCCGCGACACCACCTGCAGGATCAGGCGGTCGCCAGCCTGATGGCCGAGGGCGTCGTTGGCATGACGGAAGTTGTCCAGATCCAGGTGGCCGAGAGCCAGGCCGCGGCCTTCGTTTTCCACCAGCCGCGCCGCCAGCAGGGTCTGGAAACCCTGGCGATTGGCGATACCGGTGAGCGGGTCCTGCTCGGCCAGGCGCTGCAAGGTGTTCTCCAGCACGCCGCGCTCGCGCACATGGCGCAAGCAGCGGCGCAGTGTGTCGGCGTCCAACGCATCCCGGATCAACCAGTCGCTGACACCCAGCGGCGCAACCAATGGTTCCTGCTCCAGCAGCAATACACACGGCAAGCTGCAACGGCCGGGGCCGGGTTGCAGGCTTGGTGTGGTCAATAGCACAGCACCCTGGTCGTCATCGAACAGACGACTCACCGAGTCCCAGTTGGGCGCACTGATCAGCACAGCCCCCTCGCCCATCGGCGCCAGGCACTCGCGCAACAACGCTGCCCACGCAGGCGTATCGGCCAGCAGCAGCAAACGCAAGGGTTCGACAGGCGTAGACACGCTAACTCCCTAGACTCGGCAAAATTTCGTTGGCGGTGGCATTATGACGTGCGGCCTGGCAATGATAAATGCATGACAAATGCATGGCAGATGATAGGTGTTATCAAACACGCAGACTGTGAAAAATAGTCTGAGTATTCCCCACATCCTGCGGCAAAGTAGCAAAACCGGCAAATTTAGATCGAGTGGTACGTCACACCGTCGTTCTATGGCAGCAGAATCTTTCCAGCCTGTTAAAATGCCCGCCCTTTTGAACAACGACTCCTTAAATTCCGTATGTCCCGACTCAATCCCCGGCAGCAAGAAGCCGTGAACTACGTCGGCGGCCCTCTATTGGTGCTCGCCGGCGCCGGCTCCGGCAAGACCAGCGTGATCACCCGCAAGATCGCGCACCTGATCCAGAACTGCGGCATCCGTGCCCAGTACATCGTCGCCATGACCTTTACCAACAAGGCGGCGCGGGAAATGAAAGAGCGGGTCGGCACCTTGCTCAAGGGCGGCGAAGGCCGTGGCCTCACGGTGTGTACCTTTCACAACCTGGGCCTGAACATCATCCGCAAGGAGCATGTGCGGCTGGGCTACAAGCCGGGCTTCTCGATCTTCGACGAGACCGACGTCAAGGCCCTGATGACCGACATCATGCAAAAGGAATACGCGGGCGACGACGGCGTCGACGAGATCAAGAACATGATCGGCGCCTGGAAAAACGACCTGATCCTGCCCGCCGAGGCCCTGGAAGCTGCACGCAACCCCAAGGAACAGACCGCTGCCATTGTCTACACCCACTACCAGCGCACGCTCAAGGCGTTCAACGCGGTGGACTTCGACGACCTGATCCTGCTGCCGGTCAAGCTGTTCCAGGAACACAAGGACATCCTGGAGAAGTGGCAGAACAAGGTGCGCTACCTGCTGGTGGACGAATACCAGGACACCAACGCCAGCCAGTACCTGCTGGTGAAACTGCTGATCGGCACGCGCAACCAGTTCACCGTAGTGGGCGACGACGACCAGTCGATCTACGCCTGGCGCGGCGCCCGCCCGGAAAACCTGATGCTGCTCAAGGTCGACTATCCGTCCTTGAAAGTGGTGATGCTGGAGCAGAACTACCGCTCCACCAGTCGCATCCTGCGCTGCGCCAACGTGCTGATCTCCAACAACCCCCACGAGTTTGAAAAACAACTGTGGAGCGAGATGGGTCATGGCGATGAGATCCGCGTGATCCGCTGCCGCAACGAGGATGCCGAAGCCGAACGCGTGGCCGTGGAAATCCTCAGCCTGCACCTGCGCACCGACCGGCCCTACAGCGATTTCGCAATCCTGTACCGCGGTAACTACCAGGCCAAGCTGATCGAGCTGAAATTGCAACACCACCAGGTGCCATATCGCCTGTCGGGCGGCAACAGCTTTTTCGGGCGCCAGGAAGTGAAAGACCTGATGGCCTACTTCCGGCTGATCGTGAACCCGGACGACGACAACGCTTTCCTGCGCGTGATCAACGTGCCGCGTCGGGAAATCGGCTCTACCACCCTGGAAAAGCTCGGCAACTACGCCACCGAACGCAAAATTTCCATGTATGCCGCCACCGACGAAATCGGCCTGGGCGAGCATCTGGATACACGCTTCACCGACCGGCTGTCGCGCTTCAAGCGCTTCATGGACAAGGTCCGCGAGCAATGCGCCGGCGAAGACCCGATCAGTGCCCTGCGCAGCATGGTCATGGACATCGACTATGAGAACTGGCTGCGCACCAACAGCTCCAGCGACAAAGCCGCGGATTACCGCATGGGCAACGTCTGGTTCCTGATCGAAGCGCTGAAGAACACGCTGGAAAAAGACGAAGACGGCGAAATGACCGTCGAGGACGCCATCGGCAAGCTGGTACTGCGCGACATGCTCGAGCGCCAGCAGGAAGAGGAAGACGGCGCCGAAGGTGTGCAGATGATGACCTTGCATGCCTCCAAGGGCCTGGAATTCCCTTACGTGTTCATCATGGGCATGGAAGAGGAAATCCTCCCGCACCGCTCCAGCATCGAAGCCGACACCATCGAGGAAGAACGGCGCCTGGCCTACGTGGGTATTACCCGCGCGCGTCAGACCCTGGCCTTCACCTTCGCTGCCAAGCGCAAGCAATACGGCGAAATCATCGATTGTGCCCCTAGCCGTTTCCTTGACGAGCTGCCACCGGACGACCTCGCCTGGGAAGGCAACGACGACACCCCCACCGAGGTGAAGGCCGTGCGCGGCAACACCGCCTTGGCGGATATACGCGCGATGTTAAAGCGCTAGAATCGACTACTTTTTAATCTACTTTCGGCGCCTGTTGCGCCATCAGAGGAAGTTTCCGTGGAAGCACTGCACAAGAAAATTCGCGAAGAAGGCATCGTGCTTTCCGATCAGGTACTCAAGGTCGATGCCTTTCTGAACCACCAGATCGACCCGGCGCTGATGAAACTGATCGGCGACGAATTCGCCGCGCTGTTCAAGGACTCGGGCATCACCAAGATCGTCACCATCGAGGCCTCGGGCATCGCCCCGGCAATCATGACCGGGTTGAACCTGGGCGTGCCGGTGATCTTTGCCCGCAAGCAGCAGTCGTTGACCCTGACGGAAAACCTGCTGTCGGCGACGGTGTATTCCTTCACCAAGAAAACCGAGAGCACCGTGGCGATCTCCCCGCGCCACTTGACCAGCAGTGACCGCGTGCTGGTGATCGATGACTTCCTGGCCAACGGCAAGGCGTCCCAGGCGCTGATCTCGATCATCAAGCAGGCCGGCGCAACCGTGGCCGGCCTGGGCATCGTGATCGAGAAGTCGTTCCAGGGTGGGCGTGCGGAGCTGGATGCGCAGGGTTATCGGGTTGAATCGCTGGCGCGGGTGAAGTCGTTGACCGGTGGCGTCGTCACCTTCATCGAGTAATTTGCTACACAGTAAATACCAAGTGAACACAGTTTAAAATGTGGGAGGGGCTTGCTCCCGATAGCAGCGGGTCAGCCAACTTATTTGGTGACTGATACACCGCCATCGGGAGCAAGCCCCCTCCCACATTGGGTTCAGGGTGTTTGTTAGTGCGCGGTGGCCTGTAGGCCCGCGAGCAGCAGGCGCTGGTACAAGTCTTCCTTCAATCCCTCTGGCTGGTCCAAGCGCATGCGCTTGAGATGCTCGGGAAACGCCTCCGGCTCCGGTGCATCCAGCGCCGCCTTGCCCAGCTCCAGAATCTCCGTCAGCTTGAATTTGCTCTTGAGCCAGTTCAGCGCCCGCAACAAATCCCGCTCTTCACCTGTGAAATCACTGCCCAGCGGGTATTCAGGGAAGAGTCGTCGATGCCTGGCTTGAATCGCTTGCAGCCGTTCCGGCGTGTTGTCGCCAAAGCGCGGATCCAGTTGGAAATCCTTGGGCAACTTGCCGGCCTTTTGCGCCTGTTCGATCAACTCGCCCTGGAACCGTGAGTCGGCGACATTCAGCAGCGCTTCGATCACCTTGGCATCCGTCTGACCCCGCAAATCGGCAATGCCGTACTCAGTAATGACAATATCCCGCAGGTGCCGGGGAATGGTGCAATGCCCGTACTCCCAGACGATATTGGAGCTGACCTCCCCCGCCGCCTCGCGCCAACTACGCAGGATCAGGATCGAACGCGCACCTTCCAGCGCATGCCCCTGGGCCACAAAGTTGTATTGCCCACCAACACCGCTGAGCACACGACCGTCTTCCAATTGGTCAGCCACACCTGCACCGAGCAATGTCACCATGATCGCGCTGTTGATAAATCGCGCATCCAGGCGTTGCAAACGCTTGAGTTCTTCCTGGCCGTATAGCTCGTTGATATAGCTGATGCCCGTCATGTTGAATTCGAGGCGCTTGGCGTGGGTCATTTCCTGCAAGCGCTGGTAAAAGCTGCGTGGCCCCAGGAAGAAACCGCCATGGATCGACACGCCATCGGGCTGGGCCGCATCATCCAGCAAGCCGGCATTAGCCTGCGCCTGGGTCGCCACATCCGGGTACACCTTGCGCCGGATAATCCCGGCATCCGCCAGCACCAGCAGGCCGTTGACGAACATCTCGCTGCAACCGTAAAGGCCCCGGGCAAAAGGCTCGACACCGCCTTCACGACTGATCAACGGCGCCCACTGATACACATCCATGTCCGTCAGCAACAACCGGTAGGCTTCGTTATCGGCCTGGCGCGCCAGCAAGGCAGCGGTCAGCGCATCGCCCATGGAACCGATGCCGATCTGCAAGGTGCCGCCGTCACGCACCAGGGTGCTGGCATGCAGGCCGATAAAATGGTCCTGGAAACCCACCGGCATGTTCGGGGTAGAAAACAGCGTGGTGCTGTCTTTTTCATCGAGCAGGTAGTCGAAGGCGTCCATGCCCAGTTCGGCATCCCCAGGCATGTAGGGCAGATCGCTGTGGACTTGGCCGACAACGAGGATGGTTTCACCGGCTTCGCGGCGCTTGGCGATCATCGGCAGCAGGTCGAGGGTGATATCCGGGTTGCAGCTCAGGCTCAGGCGGTCGGGATGCTCGGCGCTGCTGGCCACCAGTTGCGCCACCAGGTTCAGGCCCGCGGCGTTGATGTCGCGGGCGGCATGACTGTAGTTGCTGCTGACGTAATTCTGCTGCGCCGACGTGCTGTGGAGCAGGCTGCCGGGCTGCATGAAAAACTGCTGCACCTGGATATTCTTCGGCAGGCTGTCTTTATGCAGGTCGGCGAGAAAATCCAACTCGGGATAATCGCCAAACACCCGTTCGATGAAAGGTTCGAGGAAGCGCTTCTGCAAGCCATCGCCCAAGGTTGGCCGACCCAGGCTCAAGGCGGTGTAGATCGTCAGTGCCCGCTCCGGCAACTTGGCGATGCGCCGGTATAGCGCATTGGCAAACAGGTTGGGCTTGCCCAGGCCCAGCGGCATACCCATGTGGATATGCGCAGGCAACCGCGCCAGTACGTCGTCAACTGCTTGCTCGATTGAACACAACTGCACCATCCGACTGCTCCCGAACATTCCATGAATTGGAGTTGGACCGAGCTTGCCGGGTCTTTGCTGCAATGAACAGCCTCGAAACACAAATCGCACGCACAAAAAAGCCGCTCGTAAGCGGCGTTTTTGGCGAAGATCGGCTGATTACAGACCAGACATCTTCTTGATGGCGCCTTTGAGGTCATCATCCGAGCAATCAGCGCAGGTGCCTTTTGGTGGCATGGCGTTGATACCGGTGATGGCCTTGGCCAGGATGCCGTCGAGGCCGCCCTGATGATCGGCGCGCTCTTTCCAGGCAGCGGTGTCGCCAACTTTCGGCGCACCCAAGAGGCCAGTGCCGTGGCACGCGTTACAGTGCTTGGCGATAATCTCGTCCGGCGTCTTCGCACCGCCGCCACCCGCTGCCACGGCCACTTCCATGCCCTTGCACTCCTGGCCCTGGACGCACACCTGGCCCACGGGCTCCAGGCGCTTGGCAATATCATCATTGGTCGCAGCCTGGGCGCTGACAGCCCATAGGGCCAGTACGGTTGCTGGTGCAGCCAGCATTTTCATAATTAGGTTCACGCGTTCACCCTCAATGGTGGCTATTCACGCCTGCGGCCACGGTTTCGCAGGCGGCGAAAGTATAACGGTTAGCCCGCCTGGCCGAAACAACCCTATTAAATAAAGGGAGATTCAACCTCGCGGAATACTGCACGGGCGTCTCTACAACGTTGGCAGGACGCCTCTTCTGTTAAAAGTTCGCGGGCGTGGCTGCGCTGATTAGTCGCGCCGGCACGTCGAACGGGTTGCGAAAACGATGAGGCTTGGTGCTTTCAAAGTAGTAGCTATCGCCAGCTTCGAGCACAAAAGTTTCAAGACCGACCACCAGTTCCAGGCGACCCTCCAGCAGGATCCCGGTTTCTTCACCTTCGTGGGTGAGCATTTCTTCGCCTGTGTCGGCGCCCGGCGGGTAGATTTCGTTGAGAAATGCGATGGCCCGGCTCGGGTGTGCCCGGCCCACCAGTTTCATGGTGACGGCACCGTCAGAGATGTCGATCAGCTCATTGGCTTTATAGACGATCTGCGTCGGTATTTCCTGGAGGATCTCCTCGGAAAAGAACTCGACCATGGACATAGGGATACCGCCCAGCACCTTGCGCAAGGAGCTGATCGAGGGGCTGACGCTGTTTTTCTCGATCATCGAAATGGTGCTGTTGGTGACGCCCGCACGCTTGGCGAGCTCACGCTGGGAAAGACCTTTGAGTTTACGGATGGATTGCAGTCGTTCGCCGACGTCCAATGCAGGAGCCTCCTAGGATTCAGGCTTTGTTGTAATTGAGCGTTATCATGGCGACAGCGTTCAGTATTTACAACACTTGGGCCTAAATCCCGGACAGCTTGGTTCGTAGCCGGCGGCTAAGCCCCGGAATAGAGGCGTGGCACTCGGCGCAGGTTGCAGAAGATCTGGTAAGGAATGGTCTCAGCGGCCACGGCGACGTCACTGGCGAGGATAGTCTTGCCCCACAGTTCCACAGTGGAACCGAGGCCCGCCTGGGGTACGTCGGTGAGGTCGACACAGAGCATGTCCATGGACACACGCCCCAGCAGTTGGCTGCGCTGGCCCGCCACCAGCACTGGCGTGCCGGTTGGCGCATGGCGCGGGTAGCCGTCGGCATAGCCCATGGCAACCACACCAACACGCATCGGCTTGGGCGTGACGAACTTGGCGCCATAGCCCACGGGCTCACCGGCTGGTAGCTCGCGTACGCAGATAACTTTGGACTCAAGGGTCATCACTGGCTGCAAACGGGCAGCGAGCGCTTGATCTTCACCAAATGGCGTTGCGCCGTAGAGCATGATGCCCGGGCGCACCCAGTCGCTGGTCATCGTCGGCCAGCCCAGCACCGACGGCGAATTGCGCAGGCTGACTTCGGCCGCCAGGCCTTTTCGCGCCGCTTCGAATACGGCCACCTGTTCATCACTGCGCACGCAATCGAGTTCATCGGCGCGGGCGAAGTGGCTCATCAACACAATCTTGGCGACCTTGCCGCTGGCCAGCAGGCGCTGATAGGCCTCGTGGTAATCCTTGGGATGCAGGCCGACGCGGTGCATGCCCGAATCCAGCTTGAGCCAGACCGTCAACGGCTTGCTCAGGCGGGCCTGTTCGATGGCGTCCAACTGCCATAGCGAATGCACCACGCACCACAAGTCATGCTCGATGATCAGCGGCAGCTCGTCGGCCTCGAAAAACCCTTCCAGCAGCAGCACCGGCGCACGAATGCCGGCAGCACGCAATTCCAGGGCTTCCTCGATGCACGCCACGGCAAACCCGTCGGCCTCGGCTTCCAGCGCCTGGGCCACACGTACGGCACCATGGCCGTAGGCGTCTGCCTTGATCACGGCGAGGGCCTTGGCCCCCGTGACTTCACGGGCCAGTTGATAGTTATGGCGCAGGGCTTGGAGGTCGATCAGGGCACGGGCTGGACGCATGGCGGCAGGCTTCTAGGCAGCAAGGTGAAGAAAAAACCGGTGCCGACCAACAGCGTCGGCGCCGGGAGAGGGATCGTTATTAAGGCAGCGCAGCCACGACGGACAGCTCAACCAGGATTTGCGGCTCGCAGAGCTTGGCTTCAACCGTGGCGCGGGCCGGGGCGACGCCCTTGGGCAGCCACTTGTCCCATACCGAATTCATGCCGGCGAAGTCAGCGTCGATGTCTTTCAAATAGATCGTCACCGACAGCAACTTGCTCTTGTCAGTGCCGGCCAGGTCCAGCAGACGCTCGATATTGGCCAGGGTTTCACGTGTCTGCTGTTCAATCCCGGCGCTCATGTCGTCGCCGACTTGCCCTGCCAGATACACGGTACCGCTGTGGACAACGATCTGGCTCATGCGCTCATTGATGAGCTGGCGCTGGATTGACATGTTTCGCGGACTCCTGGTGGTTGCCATAACGGGAAATATCGAGGCCTGCGGCGCTGATCTGCGGGGTTTTCCTGGCCATCAGGTCGGCCAGCAAGCGGCCGGAGCCACAGGCCATGGTCCAACCGAGCGTGCCGTGACCGGTATTCAGGAACAGGTTCTTGAATGGGGTCGCACCGACAATCGGCGTGCCGTCGGGCGTGGTCGGGCGCAAGCCGGTCCAGAAACTGGCTTGGGCCAAATCGCCGCCCTGAGGATAAAGGTCGTTGACGATCATCTCCAGGGTTTCACGTCGACGTGGGTTCAGCGACAGGTCAAAACCGGCTATTTCAGCCATGCCACCAACACGAATGCGGTTGTCGAAACGGGTGATCGCGACTTTGTAGGTCTCGTCGAGAATAGTCGAGGTCGGCGCCATGGCCGGGTTGGTGATCGGTACGGTCAGCGAGTAGCCCTTGAGCGGGTACACCGGTGCCTTGATCCCCAATGGCTTGAGCAGCTTCGGCGAATAACTGCCAAGGGCCAGGACGTAGCGGTCGGCGGTTTCCAGCTTGCCGTCTATCCACACGCCGTTGATGCGATCACCTGCATAATCCAGGCGCTGGATGTCCTGTTCAAAGCGGAACTCCACACCCAACTGCTTGCACATATCAGCCAGGCGCGTGGTGAACATCTGGCAGTCGCCAGTCTGGTCATTCGGCAAACGCAGGGCACCGGCGAGGATATCCGTGACGCTGGCCAGGGCCGGCTCAACCCGAGCAATGCCGGCGCGATCAAGCAGTTCGAACGGCACGCCGGACTCCTGCAGCACGGCGATGTCCTTGGCGGCACCGTCGAGCTGGGCCTGGGTGCGGAACAGCTGGGTCGTACCGAGGCTACGGCCTTCGTAGGCAATGCCGGTCTCGGCGCGCAATTCGTCGAGGCAGTCACGACTGTACTCGGACAGGCGCACCATGCGCTCCTTGTTCACCGCATAGCGGCTGGCCGTGCAGTTACGCAGCATCTGCGCCATCCACAGGTATTGATCGATGTCGGCGGTGGCCTTGATCGCCAGCGGCGCGTGGCGTTGCAACAGCCACTTGATGGCCTTGAGCGGCACGCCCGGCGCAGCCCATGGGGATGCGTAGCCAGGAGAGACCTGGCCGGCGTTGGCGAAACTGGTTTCCATGGCAGCGGCAGGCTGACGATCGACCACGACAACATCGAAGCCGGCCCGCGCCAAATAGTAGGCACTGGTCACCCCAATGACGCCGCTACCCAAGACCAGAACGCGCATTTTTATATCCTCATCACGGGCTTAGCCGCTGACGTGTGTTATTCGAGCAATGATGGGCGCAGTATAAAAAGCAATCGCCAGTGCATTTCACTATATAAATGCCTATATTTGGCGACAATTCTCGGCAAAAACCCTTTTGACAGAGGCGTATCCCCTATGCGTACCAACACCCAGACCAAGCGGGAGCTGGACAAGATCGACCGTAATATCCTGCGCATCCTGCAAACCGATGGGCGTATCTCGTTTACGGAGTTGGGAGAGAAGGTCGGGCTGTCCACCACTCCCTGTACCGAGCGGGTGCGACGCCTGGAGCGCGAAGGGATCATCATGGGCTACAACGCGCGTCTCAACCCCCAGCATTTGAAAGGAAGTTTGCTGGTATTTGTCGAGATCAGCCTCGATTACAAGTCGGGCGATACCTTCGAAGAGTTTCGCCGCGCCGTACTGAAACTGCCCCATGTGCTGGAGTGCCATTTGGTGTCAGGGGACTTCGACTACCTGGTGAAGGCGCGGATTTCCGAGATGGCCTCGTACCGCAAATTGCTCGGCGATATCCTGCTCAAGTTGCCCCATGTGCGCGAATCCAAGAGCTATATCGTGATGGAAGAGGTGAAAGAGAGCCTTAACCTGCCGATTCCGGACTGACTCACCAGCACAACTCATCCAAATGTGGGAGCAAGCCCCCACATTGGCCGAGAACATCCGCTAGACCAATACCTGCCGGGTGCTCGCCATGTACTCATGAATCTGTTTTTCCACCCGTGGATGAATCAGCTCCACCGGTCCCCGTCCATTGGGGCATGGCAGGGTCTTGGTGGTGCCAAACAACCTGCAGATCAACGGCCGCTCGTCATACACCGTGCAACCGTTGGGCCCCAGGTGCACGCAGTTCAACTCGTCCATGGCCGCCTCCTGCTCTGCGGCGGTCTTGCGCGGCAGGCGCGACATTTCCTCAGGCGACGTCGTCACCGGCCCACAGCAGTCGTGGCAACCTGGGACGCACTCGAACGAAGGAATCTGTCGACGCAGCGCGCTGATTTTCTGCCTGTTGCAACTCATCGAAACACACACCGAACCGCGAATAAGCGTGGATTCTGACGCAAAACGCTCTGCGCAGACAGCCTCGTCCGACCGCTGTATCCTGCGTCAAATTTTCCAAACAGGGATGCTCCCCATGACCGCCAGCGCCCGGCACACCGCTTCCTACTATGCCGCCAGCAGCCTGCCGCAACCGGATTACCCGACATTGACCGGCGATGTGCGTGCCGATGTGTGCGTGATCGGCGGTGGTTTCTCCGGGCTCAATGCCGCCCTGGAACTGGCCCAGCGCGGCTTCAGCGTGGTGTTGCTGGAAGCGCGCAAGATCGGCTGGGGCGCCAGCGGGCGCAATGGCGGCCAGTTGATTCGCGGCGTTGGCCACGGACTGGATCAGTTCGCCAATGTGATTGGCAGCGACGGCGTGCGCCAGATGAAACTGATGGGTCTGGAAGCCGTGGAGATCGTGCGCGAGCGCGTGGAGCGTTTCCAGATTCCCTGTGACCTGACTTGGGGCTACTGCGATCTGGCCAACAAACCCCGTGACCTGCAGGCCCTGGCCGAAGACGCCGAAGAGCTGCGCAGCCTGGGCTATCGACACGAGGTGCGCCTGCTGCAAGCCAGCGAGATGGGCAGTGTGATCGGCTCCGACCGCTATGTCGGCGGCATGATCGACATGGGCTCCGGCCACCTGCACCCGCTGAACCTCGCACTGGGTGAAGCCGGCGTCGCGCAGCAGTTGGGCGTGAAGCTGTATGAACAATCAGAAGTGACCCGCATCGACTACGGCCCCGAGGTCAAGGTGCACACGGCCCAAGGCTGTGTGCGCGCCCAGACCCTGGTACTGGCCTGCAACGCCTACCTGAACGGGCTCAACCCGCAACTAAGCGGCAAGGTGCTGCCCGCTGGCAGCTATATCATCGCCACCGAACCCTTGAGCCAGGCGCAAGCCGCCAACCTGTTGCCGCAAAACATGGCCGTGTGCGACCAACGCGTGACGGTGGACTACTTCCGTCTGTCCGCCGACCGCCGCCTGTTGTTCGGCGGCGCCTGCCACTATTCCGGTCGTGACCCGAAGGACATCGGCGCCTATATGCGGCCGAAGATGTTGCAGGTGTTCCCACAATTGACCGAGGTGAAGATCGACTACCAATGGGGCGGCATGATCGGCATCGGTGCCAATCGACTGCCACAGATTGGTCGCCTGGCCGATCACCCCAACGTGTATTACGCCCAGGCGTACGCCGGTCATGGCCTCAACGCCACCCACCTTGCGGGCAAGCTGTTGGCCGAGGCTATCAGCGGCGAGCAACAGGGGCGCTTCGACCTGTTCGCCCAGGTGCCACACATCACCTTTCCCGGCGGCAAGCACCTGCGCTCGCCGCTGCTGGCCCTGGGGATGCTCTGGCACCGCCTCAAGGAACTGGTTTGATCAATCGCGCCAGAAGGGTTTCAAACCTTCATGGCGCGCCTGTTCAGCGCTAAGCCCTACGTCGCGCAGTTGCTCACTGGTCAGGTCCAGCAGGGCTTTGCGTGTATGACGACTGCGCCAGAACATCCCCCAGCGACTCTCGGTCGGCGCGGTCATCGTCCGCGCTTGCCCCGCTTCCAGTTCCTGGCTGCGTAACGCCAGCCGCACATCGCTCATACCGTTCATTTTGCTGTCCCTCATTGGCGTGTTGCCTTGAGTGGACAGCATGCGCGGGCGGTCAAAACCATTACAGATTCAAACTATTTTTATTAAAACAATACAGACACTGCCTATGGGCGGCTGAATCCTGTATTTTCCCCCTATCTGTACTGGTCCCTCGGGAGCGACCATCATGACCCTCTACGTCAACCTTGCCGAATTGCTTGGCACCCGCATCGAGCAGGGTTTCTACCGTCCGGGGGATCGACTGCCTTCGGTGCGAGCCTTGAGTGTTGAACATGGGGTCAGCCTGAGCACCGTACAGCAAGCCTACCGGTTGCTCGAAGACAATGGCCTGGCGACGCCTAGACCCAAGTCTGGTTACTTTGTGCCAGCCAGCCGCGAGCTGCCGGCGCTGCCCGAGGTCGGTCGCCCGGCTCAGCGGCCGGTGGAAATCTCCCAATGGGACTTGGTGCTGGAGCTGATTCGCGCGGTGCCACGCAAGGGCGTCATACAGCTGGGCCGTGGCATGCCGGATGTACTGTCGCCCACCTTGAAGCCGCTGCTACGCAGCCTGGCCCGCGTAAGCCGGCGCCAGGATCTGCCGGGGCTGTATTACGACAACATCCTCGGCTGTATGGAGCTGCGCGAGCAAATTGCCCGGCTGTCATTGGACTCGGGCTGCCAGCTGAACGCCGAGGACATCGTGATCACGACCGGCTGTCACGAAGCGCTGTCCGCCAGTATCCATGCGATTTGCCAGCCTGGGGATATCGTCGCGGTGGATTCGCCCAGCTTCCACGGCGCTATGCAAACTCTCAAGGGCCTGGGCATGAAAGCCCTGGAGATCCCCACCGATCCGCTCACCGGCATCAGCCTCGAGGCCCTTGAGCTGGCGCTGGAGCAGTGGCCGATCAAAGTCATCCAGCTCACCCCGAACTGCAACAACCCGTTGGGCTACATCATGCCGGAGGCGCGTAAACGCGCCCTGCTGACCCTGGCCCAACGCTTCGACGTGGCCATCATTGAAGACGATGTGTATGGCGAACTGGCCTACAGCTACCCGCGCCCGCGCACGATCAAATCCTTCGACGAAGATGGCCGCGTGCTGCTGTGCAGTTCGTTCTCGAAAACCCTGGCGCCAGGCCTGCGCATTGGCTGGGTCGCCCCGGGGCGCTACCTGGAACGGGTACTGCACATGAAATACATCAGCACCGGCTCCACCGCCACCCAGCCGCAGATCGCAATTGCCGAATTTCTCAAGGGCGGCTATTTCGAGCCGCATTTGCGCAGGATGCGCACGCAATACCAGCGCAATCGCGACTTGATGCTCGACTGGGTCAGCCGCTACTTCCCCGCCGACACCCGCGCCAGTCGGCCTCAGGGCAGCTTCATGCTGTGGGTTGAACTGCCGGAGGGCTTCGACACCTTGAAGCTCAACCGTGTGCTGGTGGAACAAGGTGTACAAATAGCCGTAGGCAGTATCTTTTCGGCCTCCGGCAAGTACCGTAATTGCCTGCGCATGAACTACGCTGCCAAGCCAACACCACAGATTGAAGAGGCCGTGCGCAAGGTCGGCGCCGCCGCAAGCAAACTGCTGGCAGAAACGGCGGACTGACCTTTCCCGCTCAATTGCCGTCATATACCGACAAACGCCATGGTCTGGAAGTAGCTCCCTTGATGATTCGACGGCTTTTACCGTTTTTCCTGTTGGGAGCCCTGGCCCTGGGTGGCTGCGCGACGGTCAACGTGCCGCGCATTCCCAGCGATGCCCTGCCGGCGACGCAGTCGTCATTCGGCCGCTCGATCCAGGCCCAGGCAGCGCCGTACCAGGGGCGTTCGGGCTTCCGCCTGCTGCCCAACAGCAGCGAGGCCTTCATGGCCCGCGCCGAGTTGATCCGCAACGCCCAGACCAGCCTCGACCTGCAGTACTACATCGTGCACGACGGCATCAGCACGCGCATGCTCGTGGATGAACTGCTCAAGGCGGCTGACCGCGGGGTGCGCGTGCGTATCCTGCTGGATGACACCACCAGCGGCGGCCTCGATCAGGTCATAGCCACCCTCGCCGCCCACCCCCAGATCCAGATTCGCCTGTTCAACCCCCTGCACCTGGGCCGCAGCACCGGCATCACGCGTACCCTGGCGCGTGCGTTCGACCTGTCGCTGCAACATCGGCGCATGCATAACAAACTGTGGCTGGCGGACAACAGCGTGGCTATCGTTGGCGGACGCAACTTGGGCGATGAGTACTTCGACGCCGAGCCTAACCTGAATTTCACCGATATCGACATGCTCAGCGTCGGGCCGGTGGCCGAGCAGTTAGGCCACAGTTTCGACCAGTACTGGAACAGCGCCCTGAGCAAGCCGATCGACGAGTTCGTCTCCAACAAGCCCTCCAGGCTC